>CANQWI010000062.1 GCA_947627515.1 uncultured Clostridia bacterium | reverse complement strand
TGCACGGGCAAATGCTGACCGAATGCGGGGCTCTACCCGCATGAGAAGCTGTCACGGCCGACCTTGCCGTGACTGAGGGGGTGTCATTCCAAATCGCCCCACCGCAATTTTTAATTTTTAATTCAAAATTTTCTTGCTGCCCCTTATAGGGGAAGTGGCCTTCAGGCCAAAGGGGTTTCTCCTCATCCCGCCCCGCGCACATTCTATTTGTGACTAAGCACGGCACAAGCACCGCCCTTGGTGCGAAGTAGGCGAAGCCGAGCGGATCTCATCAAAACCTACCTACCCTCCTGCTCAGACATGCGCCCTGCTCGCCCCATGCGGGAGCCACATTCACAAAAACAGCCCTCGCGCTTTGGAATACGCGAAGGCATTTTTACCACCAAAACAAACTGTCATTTGCCGCGGGGATAACGGTCCGCGAGACCGTGCGGAGCTACTATAATTTCCCCCCGCAGGCTGAGAGGTGATACCCGCACCCCGCCGTCTCTCCCCTTTCACCTCACGGGAGCTCTCTGTGCACGGCCAAAAAATGCGGACGCGTCCTCTGTCAACGCCTCTATATCATTTTCTCTATTATACCCCATCCGAAATGAAAAAGCAAGCAGAAAAAGCACAGTTTCCCATTTCTTTTTATACGGCAAGGTCTTCTCTTTAAAATCCCCCACCCCTCGATCTTCCCCGTACGCCCTACTACAATTTTTAATTTTTAATTTTTAATTTTTAATTCTCGTCTTATCTTACCGAGTAGAGCAGCGCGGTGTAGGAGGGGAATGGCCAGCGATCGGAGGGACAGCGACGTTCCATGGCGTCGGCAAGGGAGCGGAGCCGCTCCATCGCAGGCAGAACGGTCTTTGCAAATGTCTCCGCGGCGGCGGGCTCCGTGGGGCAGCGGGCAAGAAGAGCTTCCAGCTCCTCTGCCCCCTTCAGTAGCTCCCCGTTCATGGAGGAGAGCTCCTCTGCAAGCAAAATCTCGCACATATCTGCACAATTTTCGGAAATCTGTCTCTTCAAAGAGGCGGTCTCGAGAAGCTCCCTTACATACCCCTCGACGGTGGGGAAGACGTCCCGCCGCAGCATGTCGGCAAGGGTCAGAGCCTCGATGCGCACCGTCTTGCAATACTTCTCAAGCGCGATGTCGGCGCGGGCGATAAGCTCCTTTTCGGTAAGCACCCCCTGCCGCACAAAGACGTCGACGCTCTCTCTTCTGAAGAACTGCGGCACGGCGTCGGCGGTCGTCCTCAGGTTCAGAAGCCCTCGTTTTTTTGCCTCCTCTGCCCAATCGGGCCCGTAGCCGTTGTAGTTGAAGACGATGCGAGCGTGTTTTTTGAAGAGCTCCTCGGTGTACTTTTTGCAGGCGGGAAGGAAATCCTTTTCCCCCTCCAGCGCGTCTGCGGCCCGTGAAAAGGCATCGGCGGCGATCGTGTTAAGGACAATGTTGGGGTCGGCGACGGAGCATTTTGCCCCGGGCATACGGAATTCGAACTTATTTCCCGTGAATGCAAAGGGCGAGGTGCGGTTTCTGTCCGTGGCGTCGATGGGAAAAATGGGACTCTCGGGCACCCCCACCGACCCCGGGGCGGGATTTTGGGGCATATATTCTCTGCCGAGCACGATGCTGTCGAAGATCGCCCCAAGCTGGTCCCCCAAATACACGGAGAGGATGGCGGGCGGGGCCTCGTCTCCCCCCAGCCGCCTGTCGTTCCCCGCCGAGGCGACGGACGCACGCAGGATGCCCTGATGCTCGTCGACCGCCGCAAGAATACATGCGATCAGGAGCAAAAACCGCGGGCTTTGCGGGTCGTCTGCGGGATCGAGCAGATTTTCCCCCGTGTCCGTGGAGAGCGACCAGTTGTTGTGCTTGCCCGACCCGTTTATCCCTGCAAACGGCTTTTCATGCAGAAGACACACAAGCCGATGGCGGGCGGCGACCTTTTGCATGAGTTCCATCATGAGTTGGTTGTTGTCCGAGGCGAGGTTTGTTACGGTAAACACGGGGGCGAGCTCATGCTGTGCGGGTGCGACCTCGTTGTGCTCGGAGTGCGCATAGATGCCGTACGACCAAAGCGTCTCATCGAGGTCGTGCATGTACTCAAGGACCCGCGACTTGAGCGCCCCGAAGTAGTGGTCCTCCAGCTCCTGCCCGCGGAGGGCGGGTGCGCCGAGAAGGGTCCTGCCCGTCAGAAGCAGGTCCCGCCGCTTCAGATACACCTCCTCGTCGATGAGAAAGTACTCCTGCTCGGGCCCGACCGTCGTCACTACCCGCCTGCAGGGAGTGCCGAACAGCTTCAATATCCGCTTGAGCGCACGGTCGAGGGCGGCCGCAGAGCGGAGAAGAGGGCCCTTTTTGTCGAGCGTCTCCCCCGTGTAGGAGAGAAAGACGGCTGGGATGCACAGCGTTTTCTCCTTAAGAAAGGCGGGCGAGGTCGGGTCCCACGCCGTATATCCGCGGGCGGCGCAGGTCCTTCGCATCCCGTCCGAGGGAAAGGAGGAGGCGTCGGGCTCCCCCACGATGAGGTCCTTTCCCGTCAGGCGCAGGATCGGGCCCTCCTTTGCGGGACAGAGAAATGCCTCATGCTTTTCCGCGGTCAGATCGGTGAGCGGCTGAAACCAGTGCGTAAAATGGGTCGCTCCTTTGGAAATCGCCCATTTCTTCATCGCGTTTGCGACCGCGGGGGCGATGGCAGGATCGAGCGGCTCCCCCTCCTCCACCGTCCGCTTGAGGGAAAAATACACCTCCTCGGTCAGCAGCTCCCTCATCGCCGCATCGCCGAATACATTTGTACCGAAGCTCTCGGGTAACCTTGATTTTTCCATACTCCAGTATATGAAAAGGGCGGCATCTGCCGCCCGTTCCGAAAAATCATAAGAGCTTTTATTTTGTATGCAGACGAAGACACGTCACGGAGTAGGCGTCGAGCGCGAGACCGATAACGCCGTCCGTGTAGCCGCCGAGCACGGAGGTACGGAGGCTGATAAAGGTGTCCCCGAGCGTATTGACGTCCTGCAGCTCGCCGTACAGCCGCGCAAGCTCCGCATACCCCGCGATCTCCCGTCCCGCGGAGACGTTCAGACGCACGCTGTCCTCTCCTGCGTTCACGAGCTTAACAATAATATCCCCCGTTTTCTCGTCAAGGCTCGTCACATAGTACAGCTTTTCAATTTCAGCCGTCCTGCCGTCGAGGGAATTTAATGTATAGCTCTTGACAAAATCCTCGTCGAGGGTGAGCGTCGAGGAGAGCTTTTTCGTGCCCGTGCTCTGCATAAAGAGCTGCTGGACGTAGTAGTTTGCGGTCCTTACGAGCTGCGTATTCGTAAAGAGCATCATGTCGACGGGCCAATGGCGGTATGTCGTCTTGACAGGTGCAAACATGGGTGCGTAAGCCGCCAATCTCACGATGTCGCCGTTGCGCTCAAAGCCCGTCATGGCCGCCGCCTCGGAGAGCGCGGAGAACCAGTTGTTCGCCGTATACAGATTGCTGAAATTCCCCGCGTCGCGGAAGTTGTTGTTTGCGGAATATTCCCCGACAAAGACCTCATACCTGTCATTCCCCTCGCGGACGTAGTTGTCGTACATATGAGTGTTGAGAAGGAAGTCGACGGGGCTGTTATAATAGTGCTGGTCGTGGATGCCGTACTCGGAGAGAGCCGTGATCTTGCCCTCGCTACGGTAGGCGATGGCGGCGTCCTTGGCGATTCCCGAGGTGCGGGGCTGCCCCGTTGCAAAGTCTATGGAGCCCTCGCAGTGGATGAGCTGCTGGTGGTTGCCGACGATGAGCTGCACGCCGTACCTCCTGCAGGTCTCCATGAAATGCGCGTCCTCGAGGAATTTTTCGTAATATGTCTCGAAATAGTCGGTCTGCGGCGTGCCTGCGTCCCACTGCTCGTTGCCGATGCCGATGTAATTCATCTCAAAGGGCTCGGGGTGCCCCATGTCTGCGCGGATCCCGCCCCATTTGGTGCTTTTATCCCCCTTTGCAAACTCGATGAGGTCGGCGGCGTCACGGATGTAGTCCTCGACGCCCTTGCCGTGCCTTCCTGCAAGGGGCGCACCGGGGTAGGCCTGTCCCTGACAGCTCAGCCCGCACGAGACGACGGGCAGCG
Source organism: uncultured Clostridia bacterium (assembly GCA_947627515.1). Taxonomy (GTDB): domain Bacteria; phylum Bacillota; class Clostridia; order Christensenellales; family Borkfalkiaceae; genus Gallimonas. The sequence goes on along the minus strand of CANQWI010000062.1, from coordinate 3,182 downwards.
CGGATGCCCCGAGGGAATCGCAGAGCAGGAAATATTCATAAAATCCGACGCCGTAGTCCATCAGAAAATACTCGCTGCCGTCATTCTCCCACAGGTTGACGTTGGGCCGCCGCGTGATATATTCGCCGTAGGTCGCGGCATTTTTCCCGCCCTCCTCCGTGTCGAGCGTATAGGTGAACGCGGGAACGGCGTCGTCGCCCGCATTTTCTCCCGTCTGCACCGCGCCGATGCTGTTCTTCCAGTCGTAGGTCTGATTAAAATTCTCCCCCTCCGTGATACAGCCGCCCGGGAAGCGGATGAATTTGGGCGAAAGCTCCTTGATCGCACTATAGATGTAATTTTTTATGCCGACCGTGCTATCCTTCGTCTCAAGGCTGACAGCGTCGAGGGAGACCGTGGCCGCCGCCGAGAAGGTAAGCTGCAATCTGAGCCCCTCTGCCGCCGTGCCCGTCGCCTTGAGCGTGCGCTCATATTTTGCCCAGCCACCCGTTTCGACGGGGAGGGTGACAGAGCCGTACTCCTCCTCTCCGTCGGTGACCGAGACAGTGATGCCAAGGGCCTGAGAAGTCTTTATGAATGCGGAAAAGAGGTACTCCTGCCCCTCCTCGACCGCCATCGGCACGGGCGCGTACCCGCTGTTTGTGAGCGTCCCGCCCGCAGGCGTCGTCACCTCGGCATGCATCAGAACGGTATCGTCTTGGTCATAGAGCCCGTCGAGCGCGCTCCCCGCTTTGGTGACGGAAAGCGTCGCACCGTCTGCGGCCGTCCAGCCGTATTTTTCGTTGTATTTTGCCCCCGAGACCGTCTCAAAGGAGCCGTTTGCGACCATATTGTCGTCGAGAGCCTGCGAGGCATAGTTGATGTCCTCGAGAAAGACGCCGAAGAGCTCGTCCGAGATGTCGGCATTTTTTTCGGGGACCCCGCCGACCTCGAGCAAGGCGTCGGGCGAAGCATACGCGGGTGCCATCTTATTGGGCTTGGGCTCCTCCGTGCCCACATCGCCTGCGTCCCCGCCGCTGCCGCCATTTCCGCCGTTGTCGCCGTTACCGCCGCAGGCCGCCGCGCCGAGAAGCATGCAGGCACTGAGGACCGCGTCCAAAAATCCGTGGATGAATTTCTTCATTGTACTTTTCCCCCTTTTATTCAATTTTATCACAGGAAAAAGGGGGTGGCAAGCGGTCATTCGCTCAGAAAATCCTCTTTTTTGAGCCCGAGACGCAGCTTTTCGATGGCACGCTTCTCGATGCGGGAGACGTAGGAGCGGGAAATTTTCAGCCGCTCGGCCACCTCCCTCTGGGCGAGCGGGACCTCTCCGTTGAGGGCGTACCGCATGCAGACGATCTCCATTTCTCGCTCGTTCAGAAGGGTGCGGATAGCGGCAAGAAACCTCTCCTGCATGATTTTTTGCTCCACACTGCCGAAGACCTTGTCTTCCTTTTCAAAGAGAAGATCCATGAGCGTGAGCTCGTTCCCGTCCTTGTCCGTGCCCACGGGGTCGGAGAGGGACATGTTGCCCTTGTGCTTTTTCCCCGCACGAATGAGCATAAGGATCTCATTCTCGATGCAGCGGGCGGTGTACGTCGCAAGCCGCGTCCCGTGCCCCTCCTCATAGGTATTGATGGCCTTGATGAGGCCGATGGAGCCCACCGAGATCATGTCGTCCGTCTCAGCCGCCCCCGTGTACTTTTTGACGATATGCGCGACCAGACGCATGTTATGCTTGATGAGCATCTCCCTGGCATGCGCATCCCCCTGACGGGCGAGCCTCAAATATTTCTGCTCATCCTCCTTGGAAAGGGGCTTGGGGTAGCTTCCCTCCCCCACCGCACCCGTAAAAAAGAAGATCCGTCCCAACACCGCATAAATGATCCCGAGCATCGCCCACCTCTCTCCCCATTCTATGAAAAACAAATGTTGTCCTATGCATAAAATGCGCGAGGGCTCGACGCCGTGCTGAGAGTAAGCCTCGCCCGTCCCCGACAGCGGCGAAGGGCAGGGGCTTAATTTATCCCCCCATTGCCCCATGTAAAAAAAATTATAAAAATGCTCGAATTTTAACGGTTTTTTAACGCAGGCGCTGATAAAATAGTTTTACAAAATCTTCCGATATGGAAAAAGGAGAAAAAAGATGAAAAAGCTTTTGGCGATCGCCTCCACGCTTGTGCTGGCGATGGGCTGCATGCTCGGGCTTGCCGCGTGCGGCGGCGGCTCCGATGCGGGCGAGGGCGTTTCCAACTGCCAATTCGAGCTTCTCGAGGATGGCAGCGGCTACGCGCTCACGGGCTTTACGCTCACAAAGACATGGGGAAAGGCTCCCGAGGAGATCACGCTTCCGAGCTCCTACAAGGGCCTCCCCGTCAAGGCGCTCGGCAACGGCGAGCGTGCGCTGGACGGTGCCTCACAGTTTTATGAGGTGAAAAAGATCAACATCCCCGCGAGCGTGACGTTTGTCCGCGGATACGCGCTCGGGCATGGAGGAAACAAGGAGCACGCGCACCCGAACTTTGTCTTCGAGTCGCCCTCGACTGTCCGTGCAGACCTGAGGAGCATTTGCAACCGCATCACCGATGAATATGTCAAGCTCCCGGGCGTCACGGTCGTCTACGATGAGGACGCAGCGACCGTGCCCTCCACGGCCTACGCGCTCTCACTCTGCGTGGATTGTCCCAACCTGAAAACGCTCGACCTGTCCGATTGCAAATTTGAAGAGACAGAGGTCCCGCTGAACGACGTTCTCGACGAGCTCACGATCTACAGGGATTGCCCCAAATTCAAGCAGCTCGTGCTCCCGGGCGGGTATGAGTACAAGGATATCTACAGCCTTGCGCCCGCCTTCCTTGTAAAGGGCACCGTTGAGGATACCTCGTGGAGCTGGGATTACAGCTTTTACACGCTTGACAGCGGCCGTGTCCCCCCGAGCCTGTATTGGTATTCCGAAACGCAGCCCACAGGCGGCGTCGACGACGAGCATCTCGGCGACGGCTACTGGCACTATGTAGACGGCATTCCGCAGCTGTGGTAATGCGCAGCCTAAAAAATTTCCCGCCTTCGCGCGGGATTTTTTATGCCGAAAAACTCGTTTCTCCTCATCCCGCCCCCTCCTCACTGCCCCTGCAGGGGAAGTGGCCTTCAGGCCAAAGGGGTTATAACCCCTCAGTCACGCAAGAACAGCGTGACAGCTC
>CANQWI010000061.1 GCA_947627515.1 uncultured Clostridia bacterium | reverse complement strand
GGCCCCACCGTCGAGAATGAGCGGGATCCTCCCGTTGAAATCGTCATAGACGTGCCGTGCGGTGACGGGCGAAACGTGCTTGGAAAGATTCGCGCTCGGTGCAGCGATGGGAAGCTCCACGGCCTTCAAAAATTCCTGTGCGGTCGGCGAGGACGGCACGCGGATGGCGAGAGTGTTGAGACCGCAGGAGACGTATTTTGAAACTTTCCCCGTGGACGGATACACCATCGTGAGCGGCCCGGGGAGAAAGGCACTTCGGAGAGCTGTCGCATAGGGCGGCTCGCTGTCGATGAGGGGCGAAATGTCGTACTCCCGATGCACATGGACGATGAGCGGATTGTCGGCAGGTCTCCCCTTGAGCTCAAAGATCCTGCGAACAGCCTCGTCCGAAAATGCATTTGCGCCCAACCCGTACACCGTCTCGGTGTGGAAGGCGACGACCTCCCCCTCCTCGATATACCTCCTCGCGAGCGCAAGCCATTCGCACGAACGGCTTAAAATTTGCGTCTCCATATCAATCGTCCATGGGGATCTCGCTGTCTCCCCCGAACGCCTCCTCGGCGGTGGGATTTTCGCCGAAATCGGTCTTTTTCCTGTATTCGGGTGCCTCGGTGGGCTCTCCCTGCGCCTCGACATCGACAAATTTCGTCTGCTCGCCGAGGAAGCGCAGCTGAATACGGCCCGTCTCGCCGTTTCTGTGCTTGGCGATGACGAGCTCGGCCGCCCCCTTGACGATATTTCCCTTTGCAAGTTCCTCGGGCGTCGCGCCAACGTCGGGACGGTTGATGAACATGACGATGTCGGCGTCCTGCTCGATCGCGCCCGATTCACGAAGGTCTGAAAGCTGCGCCTCCTTGGTTTGGATGCGGCGAAGCTGGGAGAGCGCGATCACGGGCACATTCAGCTCTTTTGCCATGATCTTGAGGTCGCGGGTGATGGACGCGATCTCCTGTTGACGGTTTTCGGGGCTGGATCTGCCCTTTTCCTCGCCGCCCATGAGCTGGATGTAGTCGATCATGACGAGGTCGAGCCCACCCTCGGACGCATACAGACGGCGGCATTTGGAAAGGATCTCGGCAGGCGTCACGCGGGAGCTGTCGTCAATAAAGAGCTTACTGCTCCTCAGCCGATCGCTCGCCCGCATCAGATTCTTCCAATCCTTCCCCGTGAGCTTTCCCGAAAGCGCGTTTGACATGCTCACGCCTGCATATGCGCAGAGCAACCTCTGCACGATCTGCACACGGGGCATCTCGAGTGAAAAGACCGCCGCAACTTTGCCCTTTCTGAGACAGGCGTTCTCGACGATGTTCATCGCAAGCGACGTCTTGCCCATGCCCGGGCGGGCGGCTATGACGATGAGGTCGGACTTTTGGAGGCCGTTCGTAATTTTATCGAGGTGACGGAATCCCGTTTCGAGACCGCGGCAGGAGGAGGGATCGTTCTGGATGGCCTCGAGCTTGGAAATGACCTGCTCGAGCACATCCCCGTCCGAGAGCCCCTCGAGACTGCCAGAATCCTCCCGTCTCGAGATATCGTAGACGAGCTTCTCCGCATACCCGATCGCGTCCCGCTCCTCGGGGCTCTTCATGCTGTTTTCGACGATGTCCCGCGCTGCACGGATGAGAAAGCGGTTGACGGAATCCCGACGGACGATCTCAAGGTACTGCTTGTAATTTGCGGCCGAAGGAATGAGGGCGGTGAGCTCGGTGATCGCCTGTATCCCGCCCGCACGCTCGAGCCTCCCCTCTCTGTCGAGTTCGTCGGTGAGGGTGACGAGGTCCACTGTTTTCCGTCCCGCATAGATGGATTTCATCGCAGTAAAGACGAGACGGTGACCCTCATCATAGAAATCCTCCTCCCTGAGGCGTTCCAAAAGGTCGGACTGGATGCTTTCGTCGAGAAGGACACATCCGAGAAGAGCCTTTTCCGCATCCATATTATGCGGCATCTGATTGTTCGGCATAGTATTACCTCGGTAGTTCGTGATTTACGCGCTCCGCGCGGAAAAGGGTCATTCGAGAGCCTCGAACTGCTCCAGAGCGTCCTTGAATTCGGCCATGGCAGCGGAGAAGGTCTCCTCCCTCGTGAGGTCCGCGCCCGCGAGCTTGAGAAGAGACACGGGATCCGTCGAGCAGCCGCCCGAAAGGAATTTCTTGTACTCCGTAACCGCCTTCTCCCCTTCCTTCAGGATCTTATTTGCGATGCAGATCGCGGCGGTGATGCCCGTAGCGTATTTATAGACATAGAAGGAGCGGTAGAAATGCGGGATCCTTGCCCATTCGATCGCGATATTGTCGTCGTGAATGACAGCGGGGCCGTAATATTTCTTATTCAATTCAAGATAGAGTGCGGAGAGGTTATCCTTGTTGAGAGGTTCCCCGTTCTCGGCCATGGCGTGCGCCCTCTCCTCGAATTCCGCAAACTGTGTCTGACGGAAGAGCGTCGTGCGCACCATATCCATGAAATAGTTGAGAAGATACTTCTTGAGTTTTTTATCCTCGGTCGTCTTCAGAAGATATTTTAAAAGCAAAACCTCATTGACGGTGGAGGCGACCTCGGCGACAAAGATCGTGTAGTCGGATTTGACGAACGGCTGGGTCTTGTTTGAATAATAGGAATGCAGGGAGTGCCCCATCTCATGTGCGATCGTAAAGACGTCATGCGTCGTCCTTTGATAATTCAAAAGAACATAGGGATGGCAGCCGTACATGCCGATGGAATAGGCCCCGCTACGCTTGCCCTCCGTCTCCGAGACGTCGATCCAGCCCTCATCTCTCCCCTTGCGAAGAAGGGAAAGGTACTCCTCCCCGAGCGGCGAGAGGCCCTTTAAGACAAGCTCCCATGCCTCCTCGTAGCTGAGCTTGAGCTCCGCATCCTCCACAAGCGATGGATAGATGTCATACATGTACATCTCATCGAGGCCCATAGCCTTTTTGCGGACCTCCATATAGCGGTGCATGACGGAGGTGCCCTTGTCGACACAGGAGACAAGGTTATCGTACACTGCCCTGTCGACATCCTCGTCGAACATCGCACGGCCGATACAGCTGTCAAACCCGCGGGCCTCCTTATAGAAGATGTCCTTCTTGACATTGCCCGCATAGGTCACGGCAAGCGTCCCGAGGATCCTGCGGTATGCGGAATAGTACTTCTCATACACCTCCCTGCGCTTTTCCCTGTCCTTTCCGCTCATGACGACGGAATACATGCCGTGAGAAAGCTTGACCTCCTTCCCCTCATACTCAAACGAGGGAAGATCCAGCTCTGCATTGTCGAGCATCTCGAAGACGTCGTTTGCAACATCCGTCGCCTCCCCCGAGAGGGCAAGGATGCGCTCCTCCTTTTCGGAGAGGACATATCTCTTGCGTGCGATCAGGCGTTTGAGCATGTAGTCGTAATCCTTGAAACGCGCGTCCTTCAAAAACCCGTTGAGCGTCTCGTCGGAGAGCGCGGTGAGCTCGGGGGTGGAGAAGGACGTCTCTGCCGCAAGACGGGTGTTCAGGCTCATGACCCTGCCAAGGTAGGAGGCATATTTCGTGTTCCTCACGTCCTCGTCATGCTTCAGGAAGGCATAGAGATAGATCTTGAGGAATTTTAAAGTAAATTCCTCCTCTGCCTTGAAATAGGTGAGAATATTTTCTGCCGTGTTGAGTGTGCCGCGGTATTTTGCAAAATCGACGGAGCCCTCGAGGGCGGCAAATGCCTCCTCCCACGCTTCATCGCTTGCAAACACATCGCTTGTGCGCCATTTGTAGCCTTCGGGTACTTCTGTTCTTTCCATAAAATATGACTCCTTATGATAAATTCCTGAAATTTTTTACGAATTGGGGCCGATGTCAGCCTCTGCGGCCGATGAGCCCAGGATCTCATAGGCGAGGAGCAGATTGCCCTGCGAGACGAGACGGACGGTATCGCCCTCCTGAAAGGGAGGAAATTCCTTTTCTCCGTCTACATAGATCTGTCGGAGCATTTTTTCCTCCCGCTTGATGTTTTTTACCTCAAAGGAGGCGACATTCACATCCACGCCGTCACGCACGATCCAGTCCTCGATCCCTACAAAGGGTGCCGAGAAGTTCTCCTTCAATCCGACGGAGATGAACCTCAGCATCCTGCAATAGCTGTTGCATCGCTTGAAGCAGATGCCCATGAACGGGAAGGAGAAGATGATGTAGAGCGCGGTGATGATACAGGTGACCGCGATCATCCACGGCCCGTTGGGATCCCGATACGGGAGCCCCGCATAGAGCACGAGAAAGGTAACGACCCCCGCAAGTGCCGCCGCGGTGACCGAAAGAAAGACCGCAAGATATTTTCTGCGCTGCATGACCGCAGCATACAGATCCTCGTCGCTGTAGAGAAAGGTCATTTTTTACTCCGCAATAAAGAGGACGCCGAGCGTATTTCTGCCGCAGTGGCCCGTAATGACGGAGCCCGCCACCGTCTCAAGCACGGCGTCAAAGCCGAAGAGCTCTCCGACCTGCTTCCTTGCAACCTCGACAAGGGCCTCGTCCGCACTGCTGTGCGTGATGAAGCAGCGGGTCTTGTCATAGTTCGGATATCTCTCCGCAAGGTCGCGGATGTAGGCTGTAATGCACTTGTCCATGCTGCCGCGGTACTTCTTCCCGGGGACGAGCTGGCCGTCATTCATCTCGATGAGCGGATGGATCTTGAGAAGATTTGCCCCGTACATCGTCATGCGGGAGCATCTGCCCCCCTTGTAGAGGTAGTCGAGCCTGTCCGGGATAAAGGATGTGTTGACCTTGGGACGGAGCTCGTTGACGATTCCGACGATCTCCTCGGCACTCTTACCCTCCTGCAGGAGGTCATACGCCTTCATGACGAGCAGCCCCTGCCCCGACGAGAGAGCCTTCGTATCGACGGCAAAGACTCTTCCGTCAAACCTTTTGGAGGCCGCCTCGGCATGCTCGTATGAGGAAGAGGATCTTGCCGAGATGTCGAAGTGAATGACGGTATCCCCCGCCTCGACCATTTTGGAGAAGAAATCCTCATAATCCCCGATACTCGGTGCGGCGGTCTTGGGGAGCGTCCCCGTCTTTGCAACGTAGTCGAAGATGTTCTGCGGGGTGATATTGACGCCGTCGCGGAAAGATTCCTCGCCGAGAATGACGGAAAGAGGCATGATCCCGATTCCGCGTTCGGTACCGTTGACGCCCAAGTCGCAAGTGCTGTCTGTTGTGATCCTGATCATATTTTAAACTCCTTTTTGATTTCCTGATTTTAACTGCGGAAGTTGTCGCGGAAGGCCTCCCACCGGGTGATGATCCCCTTGTTTTCGAGTGCCCAGCTCGGAATGACGCCTAAGACATCCTTAACAAGAAGGGTCCCCACCTCCGTGGAGTCGTGGCTCGAGAGACGGTTATCTCCCATGAGATAGAGCTCGTCCTTGCCGACCTCGACCTCTGAAAAGCTGAGAGGGACCGCGGGCGGCGGCGCATAGTATGCGTAGGGCTCATCAAGAGGGACATACACGCTTTCCCCCTTCTTTTTGAGGTAGACCTGATTGTCCTTGCAGTATAGCCTGTCTCCTTCGACGGCAATCACGCGCTTGACGATGAAGAGGATGGGCTCCGCGCCCTCATGAAAGAGCAGGTGCCCGTATTCATCCCGATATTCGCTGACGTCGACGATCACAATGTCTCCCCGCGCGGGAGTAGCCTTGGCGTCGGCATACAGCCAGTCTCCGTCCTCAAGCGTGGGCTTCATCGAGATCCCGTCCACGCAGACGGGAGTGAACCTGCCCAAAAACCACATTTCAAAGACGAGCAGGGCAATGATCAGCGCAAAAAGCACGGAGATAATGACTGTGAAGAAGGGAAAAGGCTTCTTATCCCTCCCTCTCAGAAGCTCGGGCCGCGTCATAGAGGGGCCTCCGTCACTTTTTTTGCCCGCTTTAAGAGCTCATCGGGAAGAAGGACAAGGATCCTGCCGCAGGTGAGACATTTCAGCGTCCTGTCAGCCCCTGCACGGATGATCCTCCACTCTCTTCCCCCGCAGGCATGCGGTTTTTTTGTCTCGATCACCGCATCCTTCTTTAAATCGCTTAAAACCATATAATGTTATTGATAAGCACCCGTCCCTCACCTGAGAACATGACAGAGTGCACCCTTTCGAAATCCTCGAGCCCGGGGCCGCCCTCCTCCTTGAAGTCGCTTGCGTCGAGAAGGATGTTTTTCCATTTGCCGCCGCCCTCGATGTGTACCTCGCAGGAATAGGACTTACTGCTGTCCACACAGAAGAAGGTGATACGGAGCGTGCTTTTTCCCTCGCTCCATGCGTCGAAGCCGAAGGAGACCGAAGGGGGGGCGCCGTAGCCCTGCTCCCCGACGCGGTAGGTGATCATACCGAAATCCGAGGTGATCCCCTCGATGCCGCCGTACCCCGGGAGCAGTCTGACGTCCGTCTTGCTCTCCGCACGGAAGCAGTCCGCAACGGCGGCCGTGCTGGGGCAGTACCCTGTAAAGCCGTCCCTTCCCTCTTTGCTCGAATAAATGACGCGGGAGACGGAGCGGGTGTTGGGATATTCCTTTTCTACGGGGAAATCATAGATCCTCGAGGTCACTGAGAAGCTGTTGGAATAATTTACAAATACATAGACAAGGGCATGCTTGCAGCCCTTGTACAGGCTGAGGGGGACGGTGCCGACGTTTTCCTTGAGATCCTCCCTCCTTCCGAGCACTCTCGTCCAGTCACGGGCACGGCTGCCCGACACCTTTTCGGTATAGAAGATCCCGTATTCCTTGATCTCCCCCTCCTTGTCGAACTGTCCCTTCACGATGAGGCCTCCCTTGTCGTCCTCTTCCACCGAGATGTCGATGGGCTTGGGAACAAAGACGGACTCACCCTCAAGATATTTACTGAGAAAGAGCTCAATGTCGAGCAGGGAGTGCGAGCCGATGAGGCCGTTCCCGTGCGCCGAGAACAGAATAGCCTTCCCGACGCCCGCCCCGATCTGCTGAAAGGTGTCGTACACGCGCTCGTAGCTGTATTTCCTGTCGTTGATGGCAGACAGAAGCAGGACGGGGCATTTGATATAGGGGGCGTAGCTCTGCGAATCGATCCCCGCAATGAAGCGATGCCGCTCATCGTCAAAGGCGCGGGCCTGCACATCGTCCCCGAACCGCTCCATGTCGCTGTAGGCGAGCCAGCCCGCCGCACAGACGGATACAAAGCACCTCAAAGGAACAAAGGGCGCGACCTTGAAGAGCACCTCTCCTCCTGTTCTCAGCCCGATCGCCCCCACGGAAGTGACCGCAGGACGGGTGGAGAGATATTGATAGGCATACCTTGCGACCGCCGCCCACTCGTACCAGCTTGTCTCGCTTGCATCCGTGTCGACGTACATCATATGCCTATCAATAT
>CANQWI010000060.1 GCA_947627515.1 uncultured Clostridia bacterium | reverse complement strand
AAGAACGATCTCAAAGCCCTCCTTTTTGAGCTTGTTGAGGGTGTGGAGCACGGCATGATGCTCGATCGCGGTGGAGATGATTTTTGTTTTCCCCTTGAGCCTGCCGAGCCGCGCGGCGGAGAGAAGGGCCTGATTGTCCGCCTCGCTCCCCCCCGAGGTAAAGGTGATCTCCCTCGGCTGTGCCCCGAGCAGGGCGGCGACCCTCCCGCGGCAATCCTCGAGAAGAGCCTTTGCATCCTGCCCCGCGGTGTGCAGGGAGGAGGGGTTGCCGTAAAGGGTATTTGCGGTCTGAATGTATGCCTCGAGCGCACTCTCTCTCATGCGCGTTGTCGCGGCATTGTCGGCGTAAACCTTCATACTGTCTTCCTCTATGTATTTCCTACTTATTTTGTAGGTATTGTAGCATATTCATGCGCGTCTGTCAAGGAAATTTCATTGCAGCGGCAGGGGGAAGCGGCCAAATTTTTCGCTTTCCCGCGATATCACACAATTTATTCAAAAAAATTTGTCGGATTTTCCATAAAACAGTTGACAAACGCCTCGCAAGGGGGCAAAATGGTGTCATAAAAAATAATGACAAAATACACCGTCTGTCACAATTAAAAGTGACGGGTGCGGAGGTGGAGCATGGATGAAGAAAAAAAGGCGCAGCAGGACAATGCCGAGCAGCAGGAGCCCCAAAAGAACGAGGGGCCTAAGAAGAAAAAATTCGGGCCTGTCAAGACAAGCCTTTGCATTGTCTCGGCGGCGGCCGTCGCTGCGGTCGGCGTATGGGCAGGCGTTGCCTTCGGCCGTCCCCAGCGGCGCAACGATCCCGACGAGGGCTACGGCTCTGTTGTCTATGAGGTAGAGGAGGGCGAACGCTTTTCTCCCTCTGCCTTCGTTTCCCAGATCAAGGAGCGGGACGAAAACGGCAACGCTGTCTCCGGGAGCGAGGACACCTATGACGCGGTCGACGTCTTCGGGAGGCTGAACTGGACCTTTTCTCAGCAGGGCAACTGGTCGTCCGAGATGCACAGCGAGGTGCATACCGCGATCGGCCTTCAGGAGGTCGCGACCTACAAGCGGTTTGCGGACGGCATCCTCATCTCCGCGGACATCACGACGAGCAGTATGATCAATGTCGCCCGCGAGTATTGCTACATCGGCGACAGAGTTATATGGCGTGAAAGCTCGGAGAACAAATCCCAGTGGGACGGCATCAACACCGCCTTTTCCGAGAAGGCTCCCTCGGGCAATATGAATATCAGCGGTGAGGACGGCTTCAAAAAGCGCAACGGCCTTCCCGCAACGGAGCTCTCCGTGTATGTCATCGAGGGGAACACCGTCGAGAGCGCGGAGCTGAATACCGTCTCACGGCTTGCGGACGGGGAAAGCCTCTTTACCCTCGAGATGCATCTTCTCGCCAAGACGGACGAGGAGGGCAAGACGGGCGCGGCTGCCTACTACGGGAACCAAATGGTGTTCACGGGCGGCATCGACGCACCCCCCGAATTCAAATACATCACTCTTTCCTATACATTTACAGAGGATTGGCAGGTCGTTTCCTGCGATGTCGCCGAAGAATACACGGCCTCGATGAAGACGATCGTCTCCACCTGCAGCTCGACCTCAAGAACGGAGTATTCCTATGACGTGGAGGGTCTCGAGGAGGAGGTCAAGACCGTCTACGGGGACTATTACGAGCAGTACGCGGAGCAGGAGGCAACGGGGAGCGTCGAGCGTCCCGTGACAGCCGCTGACTGCCTCGCCTCGGCCTTCGGCGCCGTTCTCACCCGCCCGACGACCCTGAACGTCGCCCTCACCGTGGACGAGGAGCCCGTTCCCGCCGTTCTCTATCTCGATCTCGGCGGCTTCTCTGTCGGGGAGAGCTTTGACATTTCTCAGCTTGAGGCAAGGCTCTCCGTCGGCAGTACGCTCGATCTCTATCTCAAGGGCGGCACGGCGTATGTGAGATATTCGGATGTCAAGCTCTCCATGTCGCTCGATGAGCTCACGGCCATGCTCGGCGGGGCGCAGACGATGACAGGGGAGACGGAGGGGACGCAGCCCGACCTTCTCGAGGAGCTCATGGGCGGCACGTTCACCTATGACGAGGCCACCGCACGCCTCAGCTCCGCCATCCATCTGGCGGGCATCCCGCTCACGCTCGACTTTCATTTCACGCTCGATGCAGACAAAAATGCCGCGCTCTCCCACCTCGACGCCGCATGCGAGCTGCAACTTTCCACAGAGCAGATCGCGCTCGACAGTGCTGTTTCCGCAAATATCACCTTCGGGACAAACCCGCCCGCGCTGCCTACGGCGCAGGAGCTTGCGGAATACACCGACCTTGCGACATATATCACCCGCCTCACGGAGCTCTTCACCGCGGACGTGTTGCGTCTCGAGGTCGGCTACACGGACGAGGCAAGCGGCCTTGCGGTCACGGGGCATGCGGATGTCGACACGACGGCTCTCACCGTCCTCGGCGACTTTACAATAGAATATCAGGAAAAGACCAAGCCCATCCGCGTGCAGTATGACGGGACGGCCGTCTATGCGGACATCGACGGGCTTAAGCTCAAGGCCACCAATGAGGACCTTGCGGCACTGCTCGCCGCCCTCGCACCCCCTGCAGAGCTTGCAGAGGAGGGGCCCACGGTGCTCCCGCTCGGAAGTGTTTTCGGGACCCTTCTCGATGAGGAATTTGCGGGGAGCTTTGCCTCCGCGGCGGTAGGGGACGCCCTGCAGCTCACGATCGACGGCACGGCACTTTTAAAGGACCTTCTTCCCGACATAGACCTCGGGGACATCGTCCTCACCGTTGACGAAAACGCTCTCAGCCTCTCCGTCCTTGACGCGCAGGTCTCCCTTGAGAAGGGGACGGCCTTCACACTCTCGACGGACGGCTATGCGGGCGTCAGAGAGTATGTCGAAACAGTTCTCGGCCTCGTGGAGAGCAGCGAACTCTCCGTGGAGCTCTCCTACGCGCCTGAGGAGGGCGGGGTCTCCCTCGCGGGCAGCCTCACGGTCGGCCTTTCGGAGCCGTACACAGCGAACGGGCAGCTCACGCTCACGGTCTCAAAGACGCAGTACACGCTCGGCCTTCTCTATGACGGGGCGCAGCTCGGCGTCGAGCTCAACGGCGTCAAGCTCAAGGGCAGCACAGAGACGCTCGCCTCCCTTGTCGCACTCTTCATCGGAGAAGAAACGCCCACCCTTCCCGACGTCGACGTGACGCTCGAGGAGCTCCTTACAAAGCTCTTCTCCGTCAAATTCAACGAGCTCATTCCTCAGCTCTCCGACGAGAACGGCGTGCTCAAGGCGGTCCTCTCGACTGACGCCATCCTCAGCCTCTTCGACTCCGATCTGAAGCTCGGCGAGGTCAGCATCGACGTCTCCAAGGAGGCTGGGACGGTCTCCGTTGCCGCTTCGGACGTGACGCTTTCCGTCGGGACGGCCGATGAGCCGCCTGTCGTCGATTTGACAGGATATGCCTCGGCCGACGGCCTTGCAGAGGGCATTGCCGCAATCGTCAATGCAAAGGGCGTCTCCCTCAACGGGAGCTTTGAGGTCCTGAGCACCGAAACAAGCATCGCTGTTTTGCTTGAAAATGCCGCGATCTCGTGGAAAAACGGCTTTGAAATGCGCTTTGACCTCGTGCTCTCCGCAGACGGTCTCCATCACAGGGTGGAGGTCTATGTGAGCGGAGAAAGGGTCACGCTTGCCTACGGTGAGGTCGGCGCGGAGCTCGTCTTTGCCGATTTCGAGGACCTCAAGGCGGCCTTTGAAGGGTTAAAGACCAAGGTGCAGGCCATCATCGACGGCGTGAAGGGCACGGGCACGCAGCCTCAGCCCGTACCCGAGGAAGCGGCGGCGGCCATCGCTCTCGCAGAGAACGGTGACGCGCTTGCAGCTCTGATGGAAAAGCTCGAGGCCTTCCTCGCCGAGCTCGGCGTCTCTCAGGACGGACAGCTCGAGGTCGACGTCGACGGCATCCTCTCCATGCTTACGATTTTTGCGCCCGAGGATGAAAACGCCCTGCTCGGCGTCTCGTTCGGGGATGTCTCCCTGCTTGTTCTCGGTGCAGAGGGCAGTGAGATCGGCTTAAGGCTTGTCGGCGGGGAATATGCCGTCGGCGAGGCTACGGCCTCCGCACGCACGGAGCCCCTTGACCAAATGCCTGAGATAAATTACCTCTCCAAGGAGGGCTACCTCGCGCTCATCGATCATCTCGGCGCGGCGGTCGACCTTCTCACTGCAGACGATTACACCTTCAGCATCACGGGGTCCACGACCTTTAAGAGCTTGGAGCCCGCGACTACCGAGCCCGCTGTTCCCGAGACGGAGGCGACGGAGGACGCAGGGGCCGAGGCTACAGAGACCGAGGAAACACAGGAGGTCACAAGGACCCGCTACAGCTTCGAGGCGACCGTCAAATATCACAACGGCGCGGATGTGCCCGTCCACCTCGATGTGGATAAGCAGAGCCTCTGGATCGAGACGAGCCTCTTCCTCAATGTGCACCTTGCGCTTGTCGCGGGCGACGGGGCAGGGGAGACGGACAAGAGCCTGTATCTCGACCTCTTCCTTCTCGACGCCGCACCCTCCAAGGATGAAAACGGCAGTCTCGTCACGGACGGCAATCTCGACATCTATCTCTCGCTCTCGCAGTTCGGTCCCGATACGACCGAGGTGGGCAGCGACAATCTCAGCAAGTACAAGCCGCTGAATATCTACGCACCCGCGGATGAGATCCTCACCCTTCTCTCGAGCGGTGTGGCGGCACTCGGACTCGACATCGACCTTTTGGATAACTACCTCGTCAGCAAGTGGCTGGAGATCGATACGGTCGCACAGCTGCAGGCATTTACCCCGATTATTCAAAAGCTTCTCGGCGGCCTGCTCGAGGGCTTAGGATTCCCGCAGAAGGAGCCCGCACCCGAGGAGACCCCTGCAGAGTCTGCCCTTTTGGCCGAGACGGGAGACACGGTCTATCTCAAGCAGCTCAGTGCCACGCAGGATGAGCTCAGGCTCGTGCTCAACAGCGCGGCCGTCTACGGCGCGGAGGGCATCGAGGACCTCTCTGTCACCCTCACAAGGGGCGAGGACGGGAAATTCAGCACGCTCGCCCTTGCAAACATCTACGACGGGACGGCTACGGAGAAGACGGAGCTGACGGGAGAATTCGACTACACCGCAGTGACGCCCGACATCCCCGAGGGCAGCTACACGAGCTTTGTCGGTGCGGAAAAGCTTCTTCTCTCCCTCATCAGGAGCGCGACCCACGCCGAGAGCACCGAGGTCATTTCGGGCGAGGAAGCACAGCATACATACGCTGTCAACAATAACTTCTATATTCAGGGCAGCGTCAAAGCAAATGTGATCACGGATATTACGATCGACATCATCGCGATTTCCGTCACGATCGATGAAAACGGCGATCTCGGCATCAATGTCCGCTTGAAGTACAAGGGTGCAGCTGCACTTATCGTTGTGATTAACGGTGACAGTACGCTCGACCTGACGATCAAGAACGGCATGATCTATATGAAGCGCGTGCAGACGACGGAACAGAAGACATTCAGTAACGATCCGCTTCCCACGTCCATCACGCTCTACCGTGCAATGCCGATGTCGAGCTTTACGGCTGACATCCTTGGCTCGTTTTCCTTCGTGCTCAATCTGAATCAGCGGGCAATCGAAACCATTATGGGATGGATCCCCGGCGGCTCCACGGATCCCGAGCCCGAGGAGGTCGTCGACTACGGCGCAAGGCTTTCCGAGGTTCTCAAAAACTACACCTACACTGCCGCAGGGCAGGATGCAGAGGGGAACAAGACGCCCGCAAAGTGGGATCTCACCCTCAACGGTGATGCCTTTGTTAAGGGGATCCTCGGCGACATCCACATCGTCATAGAAGAGGGCACGGACGGGTTTATCCGTGGCTTGAGAGTGAATCTGACGGTCGTGAAGTTCATTACTGCGTCGCTTGATCTCCGCTGGTGCAATGCAGGCGGGAGCATGGAGGAGGGCGCAACGGATCTGACGGAGGACGTTTCAGCTGAGATCCAAAGCAGCTTCGGCGCAATGCTCGACAAGCTCAACACCGTCGAGAACGAAAAGAACGGCTGGGACGACCCCGCCACCGAGGAGAAGGAGGGCCCCGCCTTCCTTGAGGCCAAGGAGACGACCGTCACCTTCCGCGTGAATAAGCTCGACGGCTCCACGCAGGACCTTTCCACGCAAAGCGTCTTTGTCTCCACGGGCGCGGACGGCAATCGTGCAAATACCCTTTACAGCGAGCTCACCTATCCCGCACTTCCCGCGGAAACGCCTGAATTCAAATACGCATGGCCGAGCACCCTCACCCTCGGCAATGAAATTCCCGCAAACAACATTATTCTCGCCACCGAGAGCAAAAAACTGTATAGCGTCAAGCTCACATCCGATTCCGACCTCGGCGAGGGCTGGGAGCAGGATGGGGATGTCTGGACCCACACGGCCGAAATGGAGTACGGTGCCAAAATCGTCGCAGGCAGTCAGGAATTTACCGTGACGGATACCGAGACGGAATTCCTCATCAAGCTCGAGTACGTCCCCACAGTCGGCTCAAGGGCAGGCCATTGGCAGAAGAACCCCGAGATCACGGCGCAGGGCATGCAGCTCATCCCCGAATATGATGCCGACACGATCGTCTATAAGTCGGATGTCGCCTTCACCGCGGAGGGCGTCGAGAACGCGACGACAGAACATACGGCGACCTTTGGGACGACATATACGCTCATCACTCCGCAGGCGGAGGGCCACACCTTCCTCGGCTGGTTTATGAAGAATGCCGAGGGCAAGTGGGTCGAGGTCAAGACGCTTGAGCTCGGCGCGGAGGTCGCCACCACTGAGGTCGAGGCCCTGTGGGCGAAAACGCAATATGGCTTCTCCATGAGCGGGAACAGAAGTGGTCGGATTGGTTCGTACACGTACAGCGTGTCTATTGTGGAGACGCAGGAAGAGCTTGTCGGTGCGTTTGCGAACGAAGAAATCAACCGTAGCGTCAAGCGTGAATTCTACATCGGAACGGGCACGCCCGGATATGAGGTGGTCGACGGAACAACACTCACGAAATCTGTTTCAGCGGGTTTCAGCACCGTGAAAGCAAACGTAAGGGTGACCGTGACTTACACCGATGAGAACGGGAACGAGCTCCTTACGATCGTTGTCGAGCATAGTGGGTCATTTAACGGCATTACAGGATCGTTTTCACAATCGTCGTAATCACTTATGATCAAATCAAAAGGGCCGCTTTCCCCTTCGGGAAAGCGGCCCTTTTGCACGCCTTATTCTCGGCTCCCCTCATAGGGGAAAATTTTGCAGTTCTGTCAAGAGTTGATAACTCTTGACACAAAATTTTCTTGGCATTTGCCCATATGCACGGGCAAATGCTGACCGAATGCGGGACTCTACCCGCATGAGAAGCTG
>CANQWI010000059.1 GCA_947627515.1 uncultured Clostridia bacterium | reverse complement strand
CACCGAGAAAAGCGTTCGGCTCTGCTATAGCGGATTGCAGATTCAGGGCACCGCTAACTCCCCACCTATCACAGCATTTACAGTATAACCCAATTTTGTAAAAAAAGCAAGCGATAATGGAAATTATAAATTAAAAATTAAAAATGAAAAATTGCGGCGGGGAATTATTAAGAACGACACCCCCTCAGTCACGCAAGGGCAGCGTGACAGCTCCCCCTCGAAGGGGGAGCCAAGGGGCTCAATCAAAGAACAAACTCTTGCCCACCCCTTGAGGGGTGGGTGCCCCGCAGGGGCGGGAGGGGTGTTATTCTGATTATGCCCCACCTTATTCTTGGCTCCCCTTCCAGGGGAGCTGTCACTTTAGTGACTGAGGGGTTTCGAAAACCCCTTTGGCCTGAAGGCCACTTCCCCTACAGGGGCAGCAAGGGGGGCAGCCCTCATTCCGAGCCCTCGAAGAGGGCGAGCGAATCTCATTCATAAGTACGGAGGCCGTAGGTTGGCGGCGTCATGCTGAGCAGCAATGTCTGAACAGGGTCTACGGGAACTCATCCGAAGCATCTCGCCGCACCATTTATGGAGTATGACCGCCGCGAGATTCTTCAGGTTAGTTTGTCGTTTTCCATCCGACTCGCCTGTTCAGAATGACGCGGCGGTCCTCCTCTACGGGGCATTCCCCCAAAACTGCTTGCCAAGCTTTTCAAATCGTGCTATAATGCTCAAAAAAGGAGACATATGGCAAACTGTACGCATGACTGCTCCACTTGCGGGTCCTCCTGCGGGGAGCGGAGCAAAAATTCCTTTATCAAACCCATCAACAAAAATGCAAGCGTCAAGCGGGTCGTCGCGGTCGCAAGCGGGAAGGGCGGCGTGGGGAAGTCCCTCGTCACCGCGCTTCTCGCTGTCCGTGCCCGTGCATTGGGACAGCGGGTCGGCATTCTCGACGCCGACATCACAGGCCCGTCCATCCCCAAGGCATTCGGGGTGAAAGAGCTCGCCCGCGGCACCGACGGCGCAATTCTTCCCGTCGAAACGAGGAGCGGTATCAAACTCATGTCGATGAATGCCCTTTTAGAGCACGAAGAGGACCCCGTCGTCTGGCGCGGCAGCCTCATCGCGGGCGCGGCGGCGCAGTTTTGGACGGATGTGGAATGGGGAGATCTCGATATCATGTTCATCGACATGCCCCCGGGAACGGGCGACGTGCCGCTCACGGTCTTTCAGTCCATTCCGCTTTCGGGCGTCGTCGTGGTTTCCACGCCGCAGGACCTTGTCGAAATGATCGTGGGCAAGGCCGTCAGCATGGCAAAGATGATGAATATTCCGCTCCTCGGGCTCGTGGAGAACATGAGTTATTTCGTCTGTCCCGATTGCGGAAAGGCGCATGAGATCTTCGGCCCCAGCCGCGCGGAGGAGCTCAAGGAGAAATTTTCCTTCCCCGCAGCCGCGCGCATCCCGCTGGATTTTGAGACGCGCAGGCTTGTGGACGGCGGCCTCATCGAGGCGGCGGACACCGACCCGATCGCCGCTGTCTTTGCTGAGATCGAAAAGTCCCGCACCATCGAGCTGTGGAAAAAATGAGGGGATAAATTTATCCGAAAAAAATAAAAAACAGCGACATATGTCGCTGTTTTTGCTGTCGAAAGGGTCAGTCCTTCTTCTCCGCAAGTTCCTCGATGGCGGTGGTGGAGGCCCAGCGCTTGATGGAATCTCTCGCGCTCTCGGCCTGTGCGCGGGAGGAATAGGTCGAGCTCGTTGCGAGCAAGCCGCCTCTCCCGTTCAGCACCTGCACCTGCGAGTCGCCGTTCTTGTGCTCGGTGATCTCGAGGCGTTCCGCGGCGATGTTGTCCTGATAGGTCTTGACGCCCGACCGCGCACTCTGGAGAGAGGCGTAGGGGGTGGGGCTCTCAAGCATCACCTGCCCGTTGGGGGCGATGAGGCTCAGCCAATACTTGCCCTTGACCGCCTCGATCACCCATTTGCCGTTGGCCGCGGAAACCTTTGCGGGCTCCGCTTTTTTGGGCTCGGGCTTCTTTGCAGGCTCCTTCTTGGGCTCTGCCTTGGCGATAGGCTTCTTTGCTTCCTTCTTTGCGGGCTCTTCCTTCTTGGAAGGCTCTGTTTTCTTTTGCTCCATTTCAGGTTCCTCCGTTTCTACAGCGGCATATGCCGTTTCTTCCTGTTTTTCTTCGGGCGCCGCAGGCTCTGTCGGCTGCGCCTCGGTCGGGACTTCCTCCGCGGGTGCCTCCTCTGCGGCTACAACGGGCTCCGTGGGCTCCTCTGTCTCCGCGGGCGAGGGCTCTTCCTCGGGGGAATAGGGTGTGTACTCCTCATCGGGCGGGACCTGTGAGAGGGCGAGGACCGCCTCCTCCGTCTCGCGGCGGCTGCGTTTTTTGGACCGCACCGTGCCGACGATCATGACGATCACGAGGACGAGGATCACGAGGATGACCACGCCGAGCACGATGATGAGCGGCAGGTTCCCCGGATCCTTGATGTAGTTGAGAAAAGCGTTATTTAAATCAAGTAGCATAGATCGATTCTCCTTATACGCTCTTATTTTATCACGAAAAATTCCTTCTGTCAATGTTTGACAAAAAATTTTGCATGCGGTAAGATAGAAATATGAAAAAAATCTCTGTGATCGGCGGCGGCGCGGCGGGAATGACCGCGGCCGTCATGCTTGCAAGGAGGGGCTACGCTGTCACCGTCCTCGAGCGCGGCCCGCGGCTGGGGCGCAAGCTCGCGGCGACGGGAAACGGGCAGGGGAACGTCACCAACCTCAACATGGGCGCGGACTATTATTTTTCGGACGGCAAGGACAAAGTCGCCCGCATCCTCTCGCGCTTTTCGGCAGGGGATACGGTGGAATTTCTGGAGAGCATGGGGGGAATTTTCCTTCCAGACGCCCGCGGCAGGGTGTATCCCGCGTCAAGGCAGGCCTCAGGCGTCGTCGATCTTCTGCGGCGGGAGCTGGAGCGTCTGAACGTCAAAGTTGTCCTCGGCGCACAAGTGAATTCCGTCACATATGTCGAGGATTTTTGTCTCAAATGGGAGGGCGGGCAGATGCATGCGGACGCAGTTGTGCTCGCCGCGGGGGGCAAGGCGGCAAAAAACTTCGGCACAGACGGCTCTGCCTACGCGCTTGCGGAGGGCTTCGGGCACAGCGTGACGCCGCTTTCGCCCGCGCTCGTCAGGCTCCGCTGCGAGCAAAAGGAGGTCCGCGGGCTCAAGGGCATCCGCGTCGACGCCGAGCTCACGCTTCTGCGCGAGTCCATGCCCGTTTTTGCGACCCGCGGCGACGTGCTCTTTACCGAAAACGGCCTCTCGGGGGACGCTGTCTTCCGCGCCTCCTCCTATGCAAGGGCAGGGGACACTGTGCTGCTCGACCTTCTCCCCGACGTCTCCCATGAACGGGTGCGGGAGGCTGTGAAAAGGGGCGGGCTGCTCTGCGTCGTCCACGGCGGCCTCGGGCGGGCACTTGCGGCGCGGGGAAATGCCGCGGAGCTCGTCAAACGTCTGCCGTTTACCGTGACGGGGACGCTCGGCTTCGACGAGGCGCAGGTCACCCGCGGCGGTATCCCCCTCAGGGAGACGGATGAACATCTGATGAGCAGGCTGCGGGAGGGACTGTATTTTGCGGGGGAGATCCTCAACGTCGACGGCGTCTGCGGCGGGTACAATCTGCAGTGGGCCTTTGCGTCCGCGCATGCCGTCTCGGAGGGTATATGAAGCGCGTCTTTAATGACCTGCATCTCTCGGTGGGGGAGAGTGAGGAGAGCCTTTTAAGGCTGTGTGAAAAAAAGCTCCGTGCGCCCGTCAGATATTTCAGGATCCTCAGAAAATCGCTGGACGCCCGCAAAAAGGAGGACATCCGATGGGTGTACTCGGCAGAGTGCTCGGACAGGGAGGAGTCCTCGCCCCGCCCCGTCTATCCGACGGTCAAGGCCTCTCCGCGCGTGCTCATCGTGGGGACGGGCCCCGCGGGGCTATTCTGCGCCCTGCGCCTTCTCGACTGCGGCATCCGTCCCGTGCTCATTGAGCGCGGCAGGCCCGTCGGGGAAAGGGTGAGGGACGTGGAGAGCTTTTTGAGGACGGGCGTGCTCGACACGGGCAGCAACGTGCAGTTCGGCGAGGGCGGCGCGGGGACCTTTTCGGACGGAAAGCTCAACACGCAGACCAACACCGTCTACAACCGTCAGGTTTTGGAGTTCTTCGTAAAATTCGGGGCTCCCGCGGAAATAGCCTACCTCTCCAAGCCGCACATCGGGAGCGACAGGCTGCGCACGGTAATTGAAAAAATGCGCACTTATCTGCTGGAAAACGGGGGTGAGGTGCGCTTTTCCTCCCGCCTTGAGGATGTCGTCACGGGTGGGAAACGGGTGCTTGTCACGGTAAACGGAAGCAGGGAGGAGGCAGACGAGCTCGTGCTTGCCGTCGGCCACAGCGCGAGGGATACCTTTGAAATGCTGCTCTCCCGCGGCTTTCTCATCGAGCAGAAGCCGTTTGCCGTCGGCGTCAGGGTGGAGCATCTCCAGTCGGAGATCGGCAGGGCGCAGTACGGGAGCGCGTATCAGATGCTTCCCCCCGCGGACTACAAGCTCGTCTCGCATGCGGGGGAGCGGGCGGCGTTCACCTTCTGCATGTGCCCCGGGGGCGTCGTCATTCCCGCGGCGAGTGAGGAGGGCGGCGTCGTCACCAACGGCATGAGCGATTTCGCCCGCGACGAAAGGAACGCAAATTCCGCACTTATCGCGCAGATCACGCCCGCAGATTTCGGCTCGGACCACCCCTTGGCGGGGGTCGCCTTTCAGCGGAAGCTCGAGCGGGCGGCCTTTCTCGCGGGCGGGGGAGCCTACCGCGCTCCCGTTCAGCGCATGGGGGATTTTCTGATGGAAAGGGAGAGCTCCTCGTTCGGGGAGGTCCTGCCCTCCTATGCGCGGGGGACCTCGTTTGCGCCCCTTGAGAGCTATCTCCCGCCCGTTGTCGTTTCCTCTCTCCGCGCCGCCGTGCCCGATATGGACAGAAAACTCAAGGGCTTTGCGGCCCCCGACGCCCTTTTGACGGGTGTGGAATCGCGGACGAGCTCTCCCGTGCGCATCCTCCGCGGAGAGGACCTGCAGGCGGTGGGAAGGGAGCATGTCTACCCCTGCGGCGAGGGCTGCGGGTATGCGGGCGGCATCATGTCTGCCGCCGCGGACGGCCTCAGGGTCGCCGAGAGCATCGTCGGGAAGTATCTTTAAACGTTTTTTAATGCTTCTTTCACACAATGAACATATTTCCGCTTTATAATGGGGGCGTATTCAAGGCCTACTCTTATTTTTCATATTCTCTCAAGGAAACGCCGCCTCGCAAGGGACGGCGTTTTCCATGGGATTTTTTGTTTTGAAGGGATTTTTGCGGAAAAAGAGGGGCGGCGGGGGAAATTTTCACCGAAAATTTTCTCATAAGGCTTGAAATATGCGGTCGAATGCGATATAATGAAGGCAACAATTTCATCAGGGGGAAAGAACATGAAACATTTGAAATGGCTTCCGCTGGTCCTTGCCGGCGCGATGTCTCTCTCCGTCATGCTTGCGGCATGCGGCGAACAGACGGGCGGCAACGAACAGGGGGGAAACAACGGCGGCACGCAGCAGGGCGGCCAGCAGGGCGGCGGCAATACGGGGACGGAGAAAACGACGTTCTCGGGCGGCGAGGTGATCTGCTATGACAACCTGCCCAACGACGGGATCTCCCTTTCCAAGGCAGATACGACGTTTGCGGGGCCCAAGGGGCTGGATACGAGCAAATTTGCCGTGACGGGTGCCGCCTCCTATACGGACATTGCGACCTACGACTCCGCGAGCGGCCTCTTTACCGCAGTCGGTGCGGGGGCGATCGTCTATACCGCGGCAGACGGCAGCTACGGCAAGCTCACCGTCGTGCCCGCCTATGTCGAGGATCCCGAAAACCAGTACACCTCCCTCGAGGTCGACAGGCCCGAGGGTTTGAGCACCCTTCTCGGCAACACCCATGACCCGTCCTTTATCGAGACGGTCAGCAAGAGCGGAAAATCCACCTATTACCTCTTCTCCACGGGATGGAACAACAATTCCAGCCTCGATGACGTGAATACCTACGGCAACGCCATCCATTCCTCGGACGACCTCGTCCATTGGACGTTCGAGGGCAGGACCTTCAGCAAGGACACCATCGAGGATGACTTTGTAAATACCGAGACCGCAAATTGGCTGTACGGCGACGGCACCAGATGCTCGGGCTACGGTATCAACGACGCAAGCTGGTGGGCGCCCGACATCGTGCCCTGCCCCACGGGCGGCTATTGGCTGTACACCTGCGTCGTCGACGGCTCGGAGAAGGAGGAAGGCATGCAGCTTTCAGGCGGGAAATATGCCCGTGCGTGCATTCTTCTTTATCACTCCGATTCCCTCTATCAGGGGACGTTCAAGCCTGTGATGAAGGACGGCAAGCCCGTCGTTCTGATGCAGTCCTCAATTCTCCGCGGCGAGAGCGTGGCTGACGTCAACGGCATCGACCCGCAGATCATCTACACGCCCGACGGAAGGATGTTCATGGCCTACGGCTCCTTCGGCTCGGGCAACTACATCCTCGAGCTCGATCCCGCCACGGGCATGCGGCTGGACGGAAAGACGTGGCAGACGCATGAGGAGATCCGCGGCTATGTCGAGGACATTCAGGACGATTACGGCACGCTGACGAGCGACAGCATCGGCTGGGAGCATCCCTACTACGGGAAAAATATCTCCAAGGCCAACATGGAGGCTCCCGTCATTGCGAGGCACGACAATGTCAAGGTCTTTGACGAGACGGCGACCTTCGACGAAAACGGCGAGCCGCAGAATGTGACGGGCAAGACCTATTACTACAGCATGCACTCCTATGACGGGCTGAGCGACAACTATCAGATGTGGGGCGGCAGGAGCGAAAGCGTGCTCGGCACCTACACCTCCGTCGGCGGCGGCGTTGTCCGCAACTCCTCGAGCGGCTATCCCGCATCTCCCAGCAATAAGAGCGAGGGGAACAAGTACATGGGCGGCTTCCGCTGGGCCGATAAGGCAGACGGCGTGAAGGAATACGACATCGTGCTCCCCGGCCACAACGATCTTTACACGACACAGAGCGGCGTGAGCCTTGCGGCGTACATCACCCGTATTCCGCAGCCCTCCCAGCCCTCGAGCTCGGGTGCCTTCCTCACGCAGGTCCACCAGTACTACCTCAACAGCCTCGGCCATATCGTGATCAATCCCAACCGCTACGGCCTTGAGCTCGACAGGGCAGTCTCCGAGGAGGAGCTTCTTGAGTACACCAAAAACGA
This sequence comes from uncultured Clostridia bacterium, assembly GCA_947627515.1. GTDB lineage: Bacteria > Bacillota > Clostridia > Christensenellales > Borkfalkiaceae > Gallimonas. The sequence goes on along the minus strand of CANQWI010000059.1, from coordinate 318 downwards.
CGAGGGCAAGGGGTATAAGTTCAAGATGGTCGTCATGGCCAATCACCGTGACGCCGACATGGATAACTTCAACAACATCCACAATGTCTCCCGCAACGTCTATCTGACCGCAGACCACACGATCACCGAGGAGAACGGCACTCAGCTCGGCACATGGGAGATGTACGGAAGGGGCTATATCAAATTTACCTTTACCGCTACCCTCAAGGGCACGGACAATGCCGACAGCGGGAATAAGATCTTCTACGGCGTCGTCCGTCCCGCATGGCTGGGCGACCAGAACAAGTCGGGCTTCACGATCACGACGCTCGGCTCGGA
>CANQWI010000058.1 GCA_947627515.1 uncultured Clostridia bacterium | reverse complement strand
GACTCCTTTCCCCGGCGACTCACCGAGGTCATGGGCTACCATATGCACGACTTCGAACCCGATGCAACGCTCCCCAAGGCGAGCGAAAATTCGAAGTGGAGCAAGGAGATCTATAAGACAGGCGTGTATGACGTTCTCATCCGTCTCACCGATCCCGCCAACACCACTTGGCCGGCGGGTGCGGGCGAGTCGCACGGCGATAACTACTACATCATTGCCCGTCTCTATGCGGGGTTCGACCGCGAGAAGGACTATCCCACATTCAAGACGGATCTCGGCGGCACAGAGGGCGGTCATGCTTCCGGCGAATGGGTGACGCTCACGCACACCTACGACGGCATCGAGTACGGCCTCGAGGGCGACAACGATCTCTTCGAGACGGCCGATGCCCGTCCGACGGATCATGAATCGACTTATAAGATCTATAAGCTGTCGCAGAAACCGAATTCGGTCGAGGAATTTTGGCTGATCGGCGAGGAAGCGGAGACGATCAAGGATGCGGGCTGGTACGGCATTTCCGTCATCCTCAACGACCCGTTCTACTTTAAGGAAACGGAGGAGATGTTCGCGTACTACCTCGTCGACGTCGAGAAGGCGAAAATCGAGGCGACATTTGCCTTGAGCGATGGCGGCAAAGCGACCTACGACGGGACAGATCGGCTGAATGGGCTCAACGGCAGCGTTATTTCCTTTACAGATCCGTATGACTCCTTGACATTCGGCGAGGATTACAATGTGATCGTTACAGCGCCCGTCAGCGGGGCGGAAATGATCGATGCGGGGGAATATACTGTAAAAGTCGAATTGACCTCATCCGATATTGCGAAAAATTATGTGTTGACGAATGGGGAGACCCATTACACGATCGATCCGCGCCCGCTCGCCCTCGACCTCGGTACGATCACGGGGCATACCTATCTCGATACGCCTCTTGAAAGATGGCACGACAAAGAGGTCCTCACCTTTGAAGGCAATGCGGAAGGCGCGATCGTCAGCCAAAACGGCGTTCCCGATGAGGTGCCGCTGTCCTATCGGTTCAGACTCGGCGATGATACCTACTCGCTGCTCAGCGCCCTCTCCGATGCGGGCGACTACACCGTGGAGGTCCTCTGCGGCAACCCCAATTACACTGTGACGCTCGAGGATGCGCACTACAAGATTGCGCCCTTGACGCTCACGCTGAAGGACATCGAAGGCGTCACTTACGACAAGAAGGAGCACAAGCCGAATCTTTCCTTTGACGGGGAAAAGATGGTGCTCACCGAGGATGAAGATTACACTGTCACCTATTCGCCTGATACGGCCTCGGGGGCGCAGCTCGGCTCGCAAGGTTTGCCGCTCACGGCGGGAAACTACACCGTCACGGTCGAGCTCCTTTCAAAGAACTACACCTTTGAGGGCAGCCAAACCGTCGCGGAGAAGACGTTCACGATCGAAAAGGCCATCCTTTCCGAGCCCTATCTCCTGTATGCCTCCTTCCCGTATTCGGACACGGATGTCCGCGAGGCAGTGAAGACCGCCCTCCGCAATTACGATCCGGACACGATGGATGTCGGCTTCTACAATGAGGATGACGGCACGGGCGACGAGCTCTTCGAGGTCAAGGATGCGGGCACATATTTTGTCAAGGTGACCCTTCACGACGACAACTACAAATGGAAGGATGGGACGGAATATTACCTTCCGTTCACAGTCTCCTCGACGGCCTACGACATGAGCGGCGTGACGTTTGAGAGCAAGACGGTCACCTACGACGGGCAGACGCACAGCCTCTTCGTTCAAGGGCTGCCCGCGGGCATTTCCGTAGCATATTCGCCCAACGAGTTCGTTGATGTCGGCGTATACACCGTTACGGCGACCTTCACGCTTTTGGACAGCGAATCGCGCTATGAGACTCCCGAGCCGATGAAGGCGACGCTCACCATTACCGCGGCAACGCTTGTCGTCGAATGGGAGGAGAAGGATTATATCTACACGGGCTCCGAGCTGATCAAGCCCACCGCCAAGGCGCAGGGCGTGGACAGTGACGGCGTGATCACAATGACGGTCACGCTCAAGGCTCCCGCGGGAGAAGCATTCCAAAATGCGGGTGAGTATACCTTTGAAGCGGCGTTCGGAAGCGGCTTCGCAAAGCCCGATAATTATATCCTTGTCAATATTGAAAAGAAATACTCCGTTGCCGGGGCCACGCTCCCTGCACCCGTGCTCGGGAAAGCATTCACCTACACGGGAAACGACCTCAAAGCGGAGATCGAGCAGGCGTTCGAGCATTATGAAAGCGCACGCATGAGCGTTGCCTTCTATGCAACTGCGGAGGCGACAGGCGATCCGCTCGATAAGATCGTCGGCGCGGGAACGTATTTTGCCAAATTCACGCTCACCGACAATACAAACTATACGTGGGGTCAAGCCGAGGACATGGTCGTTCCGGTAGCAGTCGCGAAGCGCAGCGTTGTGCCGACCCTGACCGCGACCGACGTCACTGCGACATACGGCGACACGGGTAACGCACTTCGTCCCACCGTCAGCGGCATTCCCGATGGCTATGAGGTGACCTACGTCTACACCTATGCGGGGACCGACGAAACGGTCTATGCGTCCTCGACGGATGCTCCCGTAAACGTCGGCACCTATGAGATCACGGTGACGGCCCTCTTTGTGGGCGGGGCGAACGACGAGCCCTTCACCGCCACAACCACGGCAAGACTCACGATAAAGGCTCGGACGATCGGGATGAAGCTCGACCCTGAAAGCATTTCCTACAACGGTCAAGAGCAACAGCCGAAAATCTCGTTCACGGACCTTCCCGAGAGCGTCAATCTCGTCGAGAAGATCGATTACACGGTTTCCTACGATGCAGAGGGGAGCGCAAAGCTCGGCGATTCGAAATTGCCGCTCACGGCGGGCAGCTACACCGTCACGGTCACGCTTCTTACTAAAAACTACACCTTCGCGGACGGTAATAGCGCAACGGCAACGTTCACCGTTTCCGCGCGGACGCTTGAAATGACGTTAAGTCCCGCAAGCGTCTCCTACAACGGGAAGGAGCAGCAGCCCGACGTCTCGTTCACGGGCCTTCCCGAGAGCGTCACGACCCTTGACAAGTCCGAATACACGGTTTCCTACGAGGCCGTGGAGGGCGCAGGGCTCGGGACGGGGAGCCTGCCGCTCACAGTTGGCAGCTATACCGTTACGGTCACGCTCGTTTCGGGGAACTACACTTTCGCAAAGGGCAAGAGCACGACGGCGACGTTCACGATCGAAAGGACCACGCTTCCCGCGCCGTATCTTTCGGCCACGGTCTTCCCGTATTCGGGCGAGGATGTCTGCGAAGGGGTGAAGGACGTCCTCCGCAATTACGATCCCGAAACGATGAATATCGCTTTCTACAATAATAATGACGGCACGGGCGATATTCTTTCCGAGGTCAAAGAGGCGGGCACATATTATCTCAGGGTCACCCTCAGCGACGACGGCTATGTGTGGAAGGACGGATCGGAGATCTATCTTGGATTCACGGTCTTAAAGCATACGACTACGTCTGTCACGATTTCGGCAAGTGATGTTGAATTGACATACGGTGAAGCAATGCAATATCCCACCGTCACCGTCAACGGCGAAACGGAGGGCTATAAGGTATCCTATTTCTATACATATCAAGGGCTCCACGGAACGGTGTATTCCTCCTCGCACGAGGCTCCCGTAAATGTCGGCACATATGAGGTCACGGTGACCGCCGTCTATACGGGCAACGGGAACCATGAGTCCTTCTCCGTTTCCGCCACGGCAACGCTTACGATCAAGGCACGGAAGATCGGGATGAAGCTCGACCCTGCAAGCGTTACCTACAACGGACAAGAGCAACAGCCGAATATCTCGTTTACAGGCCTTCCCGAGAGCACTATGCTTGTCGAAAAGGCGGGTTACACGGTTTCCTATGAGGCAGCGACGGGCGCAAAGCTCGGCGAATCGAAATTGCCGTTCACGGCGGGCAGCTACACCGTCACGGTCACGCTTCTTACTAAAAACTACACCTTTGAGAGCGGCGAGAGCACGACGGCAGCATTTACCGTCGAAAAGGCCGCGCTTGCGGTGCCTTACCTCTCGTCCGCATCCTTCCCGTACACGGGTGAGGAGCTTTCGGAGGCCGTCCGCGCCATGCTCATCCATTACACGGAGGGCGCGATGAAGATCGCCTTCTGCAAGACGAACGGTGGCGAAGCCATTACCGAAGTCAAGAACGCGGGAGATTACTTCCTGAAAGTCACGCTCACCGACCTCAGCTATCAATGGGAAGGAGGGGAGACCGAAGTCTATCTTCCGTTTACGGTCACGAGGAAGGCTGTGCCCAAGCCGAGCGCGGACGACACGCTGTTCGTCTACACGGGGGTGGAGCAGGTCTACAACGTTGCGGAAAGCCCTGCCTATACGGTAAGCGGCAACAGGCAAACCAACGCCAACGAAGCGGGCTACAAGGTAACGGTCACTCTGAGAGATAAGGCAAACTACGAGTGGTCGGGCGGCGGCACAGCCGACGTTATCCTCCTGTTCAAGATCCAAAAGGCCGACTACGACATGTCCGGCGTCCGCTTCTCGGATCAAACCGTAAGCTTCGATGGCGAGGAGCACAGCATACTCATCGAGGGAGAGCTGCCCGAGGGCGTCAGCGCAAGCTATCAAGGCAACGGACAAATTTCCGTCGGGGGCTATCATGTGACCGTTACGTTTACAGGCGACGAGGCGAACTACAATCCCATTCCCTCGATGCATGCACTCCTGACGATTCGGTACGAAGAGTTTGATTTCGGCGAAATCACATTTGAGGATGTCGAGGTCAAATATGACGGCAACGCACACAGCGTCTATATCCAAGGCAAGCTTCCCGAGGGTGTTGACGTCGCCTATGAGGGCAACGGACAGAGGGAGCCCGGCGTCTACACCGTCAAAGCAAGCTTTAGCGATGCGCGCGGAGTGATTTTGGAAAAAACGGCCACGCTCACCGTGCTGAGAACACGCGTGGAGGTCGTCGATCCCAACGGCGCCGTTACCGTCATTGTGGAAAGCGCGGACGGCTTCGATCCGACATGGGAGCTCGTGTGTGACGATGTGCCGGATAGTATCGTACGTACCGCATGGGCGTGGGAGAAGGACTCGTTTACCGCAAGCTTTACCTTGAAATTTGTAAAAGACGGCGTGGAGATGCCGTTTGACGGAAGGATGACGGTGCGGCTCGTCATTCCGCAGACACTCAGAGACAAACAGTTTACCATGCAAAGCATAGGCAGAACGACCTCGGTCGAATACACGCGGGACGGCGATTACGTCGTATTCGAGGCAGACGGGCTATCATCGTATGTGTTTACAAGCGAATTTACCCCGTACCTTTCGATCCTGCAAATAGCGTCGGGTATTGCGCTTGTCAGCGTGCTACTCATGATCGCTTTGGCAATCGTCATAAAGAAAAACAAACAAGGAGAATAAAAGAGAATGTTATTCATCGATCAAACAGAGCTGGTTATTTTACTTACGGTATGTACCGTTGCCGCCGCGTGTTTCATCGCCGCAATATCGCTTTTCCTTTGGGCCATCATCAATCGCAGACGGCAAAAGTCCGTGCGCGAGATTGCTGAAATTTCCGTAGACGCCAACGCCGTAAAACGCGAGTTTACCGTCGGCGAGGAATTTACTTGCGATGGATTGATCGTAAATGCCGTCTACAACATCAAACCGAAGACGGAGCAGCTTTTGTTCGAGGTCATCACCTCGGACTACTGCTCGCGCCTCAGTGAAGCCGGCACCTTGGACGGTTGCTATGTCATAAAACCCGACATGTCCAAAGGGGGTAAGGATATCGTTATCGTCAAATACAAGGACAAGGCTGCCTACTACGAAATTTCGATTGTCGAGCCCGTACAGGAGCCCGTACAGGAGGAAATCGCACAAGAGGAGCCCGTACAGGAGGAGGCTCTTCAGGAGGAGCCGCAGGCAGAGCCCGCCGCGCCGTCCGTTTTGGAGGAGCCCGCGCAGGAGATCGTTGTTCAAAGACAGGAGCCGATCATCATCGAGGAGGAATCCTACGAGAGCGTTCTGCGCTACGACAGGAGCTTCATGGCGAGATACATCCAATCGAGCGACGAAATAAAGCTTTGGTACACGAAGCTCAAGAACGAAATGCTTTCCTATAAAAAGGTCAGGGCGCGGATCAGCTGGAAACGCGAGAGCTTCTTTTTCGGGAGAGAGATCGTTGCCCGTTTCGGCTTCCGTGGAAAAACGCTTTGCATTTATTTCCCGCTCGATCCCGCCGAATATGCCGATACCAAATACAAGGTCGAGGACGTTTCCGATCTCGGGTCATATGCGGATACTCCCTGCATGTATCGGTTGAAAAATGAAAGACGGGTCCGCTATGCGATCGAGCTGTTTGCCTCGGTGATGGAAAAGAAGGGCGGGATCCGTATCGAACGCATTGCGGAGGATTATTATCTCCCGTACGAGGGCATTGTTGAACTGATCGAGAAGGGACTTGCCAAGCGGATCATCAAAACGAAATCGGACAGACCGATTTTCTTGAAGGCCCTCGCTGCCGAGGCTGCCGCAACGACTATCATTTCGGACAAGGGAGCTGCCGAAGAGCAAACGCAGGCCGACGAAGCGCAGATCACCGACGCAGAGGAGGAAGAGGAGGATGCCGCTCCCGTCGAGGAGCAGACAGAGGAAATGCCCGTTGAGGAGGCCTCTCCCGCTTCTTCAGAAACGCCTGTCGAGGAGGAGAACCCCGGGGAGAGCACGGAGGGCGCGGAGGAGGCCGTGGCGATCGTGGAAGAAGCTCACGAACAGCCCCTCGAAGAGGGATCCCCTGTAGAAGAGCCCGTTGAAGAAGCTGTTCCCGAGGAAGAGGGACCCGTTGAGACTCCCGTTGAGGAGCCTGTTGAAGCACCCGCGGAGCCCGCGGAAGAGCCCGTTGAAGAAGCTGAGGAGCCGACAGAGGAGCCTGAGGCTGCCGCAGAGGCCCCTGCACCTTCAGACGAGGAGCCTGTTGAAGCTCCCGAGGAGCCCGCTGAGGAGCCCGTTGAAGAGTCCGCTGAAGAGTCCGTTGAAGAGCATTCTGAGCCGACTATGGAGGAGACGGAGATCGAGGAGCTGACGACGCAGGAGATAGACGACGTTGCGTCCTATGAGGAGGAGGAAAAGGACGAGGACGGTATCGAGGTCATAGGCGTGATGTTCCGTCGCCGCGGGAGAAAGGTGTATTGGTTCGATCCCGACGGAAAAACGTGGGAGAAGGGGGAGATCGCGCTTTACAAATCGCCCATTCATCCCCCGCAGGAGGTGATCGTCGTGGACAATGCAAGGCTCTCGCCGAGCAAGTTGCATCTTCCCCTGAAGCCCCTTCGCAAGGCTCCTCGCCGCCCGCAGCCGCCGAAGAAGAAATGATCCGAAACGGCATCAGAACAAGGTGTTCAAAAGGCACACCCGCAGGTATGTATCCCATAGGGGATCAGGAAAAATCATAATTTAATATCGGAATACATTTTTGGCCGAATCGGAAAAAACAGCGAGGAATATGCTTCCCGCTGTTTTTCTTTTACAAAAAAACGGCTCCATTGGAGCCGTTTTTCGTGCGATATTCTGCATTTTTTTGCAGCTTTTATTCCTTGCCTGCCATTTTCTTGTAGCCTGCGAGACGCTGCTTGGAACTCTCTTCGGTCTTCTTGAAGAGCTCCTCGGCGACGTCGGGCTGGGTCTTCTTGAGGGAGGCGTACCGCGTTTCACCCAAAATGAACGCCTGATAGTCGCCCGTGGGATCCTTGCTGTCGAGACTGAAGGGATTCTCGCCCTTTGCCGCGAGGTCGGGATTGTAGCGGTAAAGCTGCCAGTAGCCGCACTCGACGGCGTTCTTTTCCTCGGCCTGCGAGCGCGTCATGTTGATGCCGTGGTTGATGCAGGGCGCGTAGGCGATGATGAGCGACGGCCCCTTGTAGGCCTCAGCTTCCTTCAAGGCCTTGACGAGCTGTGCCTTGTCCGCGCCCATGGCGACCTGTGCGACATACACATAGCCGTAGGAGGCTGCGATCATGCCGAGGTCCTTCTTCTTGATCCTCTTGCCGCCCGATGCAAACTTCGCGACCGCGCCGATGGGGGTGGATTTGCTT
>CANQWI010000057.1 GCA_947627515.1 uncultured Clostridia bacterium | reverse complement strand
CAAGAGTTGATAACTCTTGACGCAAAATTTTCTTGGCATTTGCCCATATGCTCGGGCAAATGCTGACCGAATGCGGGGCTCTACCCGCTTGAGAAGCTGTCGCAAAAGGCGACTGAGGAGTTTTGGGACCCTATCCCCCCTTCGGGGTACTTCCCCTATAAGGGGAAGCAAGGGATTCCCACGCCGCAATTTTTCATTTTCATTCAGACAAATACTTGCCAATTCCGTGAAATCGGCGTATAATGTTTGCGAAGAAACAAGAGGTACAGGAACATGAAAAAACCCTACGCGATCATCATCATGGACGGCTACGGGCTCAATCCCGAGCACAACGGCAACGCCATCTACATGGACGGCAGCAAAAACGTCAGCTTTTACCGCAACAGCTACCCCTCCGCAACGCTGGGTGCGAGCGGGCTCTCCGTGGGGCTCCCCGACGGACAGATGGGCAACTCCGAGGTCGGCCACCTCAACATGGGCGCAGGCCGCATCGTCTATCAGGACCTCACCAAGATCACAAAATCCATTCAGGACGGCGACTTTTTTGAAAATCCCGCCCTCATCAAAGCGATGGACAGTGCCAAGGAAAACGGCAAAAAACTGCACTTATGGGGGCTTTTAAGTGACGGCGGCGTGCATTCTCACATCACCCACCTCTTTGCCCTCTTGGATATGGCCAAAAAACGCGGCGTGCCCGAGGCGTATGTCCATGCCTTTATGGACGGACGTGACGTTTCCCCCACTTCGGGCGTGGAATTTGTCAAGGAATTGCTCACATATATGCAAAATTTGGGCTATGGCAAGCTCGCATCCCTCTCCGGCCGCTACTACTCGATGGACCGCGACAACAACTGGGATCGCGAGGAAAAATCGTACGATATGCTCACGCTCGGCAGCGGAATTCACGCCGAGGACCCCGTCAAGGCCCTCGAGGAAAGCTACGCAAACGGCGTGACGGACGAGTTCGTTCTCCCCACCAACATCTGCGAGAACGGCAAGCCAATCGCGCTTGTGGGGGAGGGCGATTCCGTCATCTTCTTCAACTTCCGTCCCGACCGTGCGCGGGAGATCACGCGGGCCTTTTCGCAAAAGGAATTTATCGTTCCCAAGGGCACGGCGTTCGAGCGCAAGACGGGATTTTTGCACCCCGTGTACGTCTGTTTCACAGTATATGATGCAGAATTTGAGGGCGTGGAGATCGCCTTCCCCAAGGAAAAGCTGGCCAATACTTTGGGGGAATACCTCGCCAAGATGGGCAAGAAACAGCTCCGCATCGCCGAGACGGAGAAGTACGCGCATGTGACATTTTTCTTCAACGGCGGCATCGAGACGCCCAACGAGAACGAGGTCCGCATGCTTATCAACTCCCCCAAGGTCGCGACGTACGACCTGCAACCCGAGATGTCCGCGCCCGAAGTCACCGAAAAGGCCATCGCCGAGCTCTCAACGGGCGAATACGACGCGATGATCTTGAACTTTGCCAACTGCGATATGGTCGGCCACACGGGCGTCATCCCCGCGGCGGTCAAGGCCGTGCATACGGTGGACGAATGCGTGAAGAGGGTCGTCGATAAAATTTTGTCGATGGGTGGAGCGGTCCTTCTCACCGCCGACCACGGCAACGCGGATAAAATGCTCGACACGGACGGGTCGCCCTTTACCGCGCACACGACAAACCCCGTCCCCGTCGTGCTGATTTCGGAAGAATTGAAGAGCGTGACGCTGAGGAAGGACGGCGTGCTTGCCGACCTCGCCCCCACCCTCCTCGATGTGATGGGCCTCCCCATCCCCCCCGAAATGACCGGCAAGAGCTTGATCGTAAAATAACCGAAATATTGCAAAAACCGTCACATATGTGGCGGTTTTTTAAATTTAAAATTAAAAATTGCGGTGTGGGGATTGAGAATGGATTTGTCCCCTCATTCCGAGCCCCCGCAGGGGGCGAGCGAATCTCATCCCTAAGTACAGGAGCCCCGTAGGTTTTGATGAGATCCACTCGCTACGCTCAGGATGAGGACGGGTGTGATGAGTAATTGGGGCGGCGTCATGCTGAGCAGGAGAATAAGAACAGGGTCTATGGGAGTTCACCCGAAGCATCTCGCCGCACCTATTTACGGAGCATAATGACCGCCGCGAGATTCTAACTTCGCGCTTCGCGCTCGTGCCGCGCTTAGTCACAAATAAAATGCGCGCGGGGCAGATTAGTTTGCCGTTTTTCATCCAACTTGCCCGTTCAGAATGACGCGGCGGTCCATTCTTCTACGAAGGCATTTCCAATCACGTCATGGTGAGCGTAGTCGAACCATCACCTTATTTTTTACCCCCCCCACAGACCATATTTTTTCACCTTTCCAAGTAAATATCAAAAAAATCTTGCAATTTTCCCTGCGCTATGATATACTGAAGAAGCCACACAATTGAATAGAATATTTTGACAAGCGGCTACACCGGCATTTTGTGTATCCTTTTTTCCGTTTGTCAAAAGTTCGGAATTTCAATTGTGTGGCAACAATCGTGGGATACTCAGTGCGGGCGTTCCATGATTGGAACGCCCTTATTTTTTACTCTTTATGCCCGTCCCCTTTCTAAGGGGGCGGGGTAGGGGTGGGGATTCACCGACAAACGCCCGCAAAATAAGAAAAAAGGAGAATGTAACAAATGAAACACAAGCTTTTGACGATCCTGTTGACCCTCGTCGCCACCCTCTGCCTCGCCCTTGGTCTCACCGCCTGCAATTTTGGCAGCAGTGGCAACACAGACAACGACGGTTCCAATAGCGAACAGAACGGCGAACAAACGCCCGAGCACATCCATACCTATACGGTTGACAATGTCTGCAGCGACTGCGGCGCAGAATGGAAATATACCGAAGGGTTGGAGTATGAATTTCATGACAAGGATTTTTTTGAAGCATTAAAGAACAGTGATGAAAGCTGGAAAAATGAATTAGAAGATTATCCTTATGATCTTTCCGATGGGGCATATTATGTAACCTCAGTCGGATCCGCTTCAGGGGACATTGTTATCCCATATGGGCATGAAGGGAAGCGTGTATTCGGTGTTGCTGGAAGAACTTTAAGGAATTTTGACCCGGAGAATAAAATTAAAACTATTACGTTTTCGGGTTCCGTCGCACTTGTTGATCTATGTTATGAACAAATAGAGAAGATTGTCTTTGATCGAAAAAGTAGCGCAAGCGGCTATATGATGTTTTTTGGGGAGAATCAAAGCCTGAAGGAAATCGTTCTTCCCGATCACATGAAAGTGATTGTAAATCATGCTTTTCAGAATTGTAGTGGGCTTAAAAGCATTACGATTCCCGACAGCGTGACCGGGATTGGGGATTCTGCGTTTTATAATTGTAGCGGGCTGACGAGCGTGACGATCGGGAGCAGCGTGACGTCGATTGGAGACAGGGCGTTCTACGATTGCAGCGGGCTGACAAGCATTGAAATTCCCTGCCGGTGTGACCTCGATCAGAATTCAGGCGTTCATGGGTTGCGACGAACTTGAGAGAGTGATTTTTGCAAATCCCACAGGATGGAAATATTATGATTCCCCTGATTATAATTTGCCTGCGGATGCCACACCGACAAAAGAATTTACATCCGAGGAGCTCTCCGATCCTACGACTGCGGCAAAATATCTTCAACAAATGTATCCCTTTTGGTGGAAAAGGGGCTGAGAAAAGCACATTGCCCGCCGACGGAGGTCGGCGGGCACTTGAATATTTCATCAAAATAAAGCTGGAAATTACTCCTTTTTCTGCTTTTCTCTGAGGCGCATGGCGGTGAAAAAGCCCGTGAGGACAGCGGAGCACTCCTTCTCGAGAATGCCGCCTGTGACCTCGACGGTGTGATTGAGAAGGTTCGCCGCGGCGAGCTCGGAGGTGAGGCTCCTTCCCTTCTGCTCATATGCGCCGAAAAAGACCTTGTCAATTCTGCTGTTCAAAATCGCCCCCATGCACATCGGGCAGGGCTCGAGCGTGACGTAGATCTCCGCGCCCTCCAGACGCCATGAGCCGAGCCTTTTGCACGCCCTGTCGATGGCCCTCATTTCGGCGTGGGCCGTCGCCATCTGCAGCTTTGTCCGCAGATTATAGCCGCGGCCGATGATTTTTCCGTCCAAAACAACGACCGCGCCGATGGGGACCTCCCCGAGCGAGTCGGCCTTTTTTGCAAGGCGAAGGGCCTCGCGCATGAATTTTTCTTCCACTTAAATCACTTCCGTCAGACGCAGGATCGCGTCGATATTTTTTCGAAGAATACCGTCGAGGGCGTCCTCCCCAAGCGGATGGCGAAAAGAGCTCGGCCCCACCTCCACCGTGAAGGCGGGAATTTTCAGCGTCTCGATGCACCAATCCTTGTACCCGCCGACCGAGAATTTTGCCTCCCTCAGGGGGTAGCCCGTCGTTTTTTGCAGTATATGTGCGAGTTTTTTGTCGCGCGCCCGCCTGAGCGGGGGCTGGTGAAAGCTCCAGTAGATCTCCTCGCCCTTGGTGTGCCAGCTCACCGTGAACCGCGGCCGGACCCTCATCGTAAAATCATAGAGAGCCCTGCTCTCTTTCGCGCAGAGGGGGAACGTACCCACATAGCTCTCGGGGCCCGCCGTGAACCTGTTCTCCCTGCCCGTACCCCATCGCGCGGGAAAATTGACATTGAGGTCGACTCCCATCGCGTTTGCCTTCCAAAGAGTAAAATTCTCGCAGCCGTTCATCCTGACAAGGCTTTTTCTCAGTTCCTGCGGGGCCGAATCTATCCCCTCCGTCGCGAGCAAGACGCCGTCAGGATTGGTAAGAGGAAGAAACCATACACTCCCCCCTTTCACCCCGCGGCGCACGTGCTCGAGCCCCAAAAGGGCCGTTACCCACTCCCGCGCATGGATGCTGTACTGCGAAATGCCGACCGTCTCCCCCGTCCCCACGCGCAATGCGTAGAGCGGGCGGCCGAGCTCGCTGTAGCCGTAGATATGCTTCCCGCCGCGGTACTTTTCAAAAAATTTATTGACCTCTTCAAAAGCTCCCACGCACCATTGTATGCTACTTGTGGTACTCCGCGCCGCTGTTGATCATGAACGCGCGGTAGAGCTGCTCGAGAAGCACCACGCGGAACATCTGATGGGGAAAGGTCATTTTCGAAAAGGACACCAGCCCGTCCGCGGCGTCCTTTACCGCCCCGTCCAGCCCGCACGAGGAGCCGACAACGAGGGTCAGCTCTCTCCCCTCGTCCTGCAGCTTTTTGAGGGAAAAAGCGAACTCCTCCGAGCTCATTTCTCTCCCCTCGACCGCCAAAACGAGCACATATCCCTGCAATTTTTTCAAAATGTCGGCCGCCTCTTCCCTGAGCGACGCCCGCTCGGGCAGCTCCTTAAGCTCCAATTTGCAAAACCTGCTCAGCCGTTTTTCATACTCCGCACAGGCTTCCCTCCAGTAGGCCTCCTTGAGCCTGCCGACGCAGACGACGGTGATTTTCATCATCCCAAAAACCCTCCCACGAGCGCGACGATCCACTCCACCGCGCAGACGACGATCCCCACGGCAGCCGCGAGGAAGAATTGCCGTCCCTCCCTCATGCCGCCGCGGACATTTTTACGCTGCAGGAGGAGAAAGGCCCCGCTCCCCACAAGGCACGCACCCGACACGACGTACAGCGCGACCGTCCCGCCCAAGGAGAGCGCGTTCAGGTCTGCACCGCAGGACTCCATGATGAGAATGACGGCGTTGTTCAAAAAGTGCGCGAGCATCCCCGGGAGAATACTTCCCGCCCGCTGTGCAAGCAGCGCAAGGGCCGCCCCGCAGAGGAACTGGTAGAGCGTCTGCTCGGGATTTCCGTGAAAAAGACTGAACAACGCGCCCGAGATGAGCACCGCGCTCGCCGTTCCCCAGCCGCTCTCCTCCATGCTGCCGAGGATCGCCCCGCGGAAGAGCGTCTCCTCAAAAATCGCAGGCAGCAGCGCAATGATCAGGAGCGCGGGGAGCAGATTCCACCCCGTCAGCGTCGGAACGGACTGCTCCATCGACGGCTTGTAGCCGAAGAGCTGTAAAAATTCAACGAAGTAGCTGTTTAAAAAGTTCAGAGAAAACAACAATCCAAACTGCAGCACCACCCCGACAACGAGATAGTACCACCTGCAGGGACGGTAGATCGTGCGGAGCGGCCGCTTTGTCCTGCGATAAAAAAAGACGCACGCCGCCGCAAAGCAGAGCTGCGGGAGCAGGTAGCCGATATATTTAAAGAGGTCGGTCCCCCGCGCCTCCTCGCCCGCCGCCAGCCCCACGATCACCGAGACGACGACCGCAAGCAGCACGGACGTAAGAGCCGCGAGCGAGAACGCGATCCCACCCTCCCACACGGGCGGGCGTTGCATTGTCTTTTCCTGCGCTTCCATGTCTCAAGTATAGCAGGATTTTCCCGAAAAGTCCAAGGAATACTTGCAATTTTGCAAAATTCTTTCTATAATAGAGGCATGAGAACTCTCAACACGCAGGAAATTTCCGACGCCGTCTATCGCATGGCTCTCAAAGCGGGCAAAACGCTCACCGAGGACTGCAGACGCGCCCTCACCGCCGCGGCAGAGCGGGAGACGGGAGCCGCGAAATATGCCCTCGACACCGCCCTCGAAAACGAACGCATCGCCCGCCGTGAGAATTTACCCGTCTGTCAGGACACAGGCATGGCGGTCGTCTTTCTCACCCTCGGGCAGGACGTTCATCTTGCGGGCATGCCCCTTCAGGCGGCCGTGGACGACGGCATCCGCAGGGCCTACCGCGACGGCAGCTTTCGCAAAAGCATCTGCGACCCGCTCACCCGCGTCAACACGGGCGACAACACCCCCGCACAGCTCCATGTCGAGCTCACGGACGGGGAGGGCGTTTCGCTCACGCTTCTTCCCAAGGGCTTCGGGAGCGAGAACATGAGCAGGCTCTTCATGCTCACCCCCGCAGAGGGGCGCGAGGGCATTTTAAACGCCATCGTCTCGGCCGTGCGGGAGGCGGGCTCGCGTCCATGCCCGCCCGTCTATGTCGGCGTCGGCGTCGGCGGCTGCTTTGACAGCTGTGCACTGCTTGCGAAAAAGGCCCTTCTCCGCGAGGTGGGCACGCTCAGCCCCCGCAGCGACGTCGCGGAGCTGGAAAAGGCCGCCCTTGCCCGCATCAACGCCCTCGGCATCGGCCCGCAGGGCTTTCACGGCAAAACCACCGCGCTCGGCGTCAGCATCGAGACCGCCCCCACCCACATCGCAGGCCTCCCCGTCGCCGTCAATCTGCAGTGCCACTGCATCCGCTGCGAAAAGGAGATTTTATGAAAAAGCTCACCCTCCCCCTCACCCCCGCGCAGCTCCACGCGCTCCGTGCAGGCGAGTGCGTCGCACTCTCGGGGACAGTCTACACCGCGCGGGACTGTGCGCATCGACGCTTTATGCAGCTTTTGGAGGAGAAAAAGCCCCTCCCCTTCGACCCCAAAGGCGCGGTTTTGTACTACGCAGGCCCCTGCCCCGCCCCCGAGGGCAAGGCGTGCGGCAGCTGCGGTCCCACTACGTCCGCAAGGATGAATTCCTTTGCACCGAAAATGCTGCGGCTCGGGCTTTCTGCCATCATCGGCAAGGGCGAGATGAGCGCGGAGACGCAGAACGCGCTCAGGGAATGCGGGGCCGTGTATTTTGCCGCGATCGGCGGGGCGGGCGCATTGTATGGCAACGCCGTCAAAAATATGCAGCTCGTCGCCTTTCCCGACCTCCTCAGCGAGGCCGTCTACCGCCTCGAGGTCGTCGATTTCCCCCTCGTCGTCGCCTATGACACCCTCGGCAACTCCGTCTATTGATTTTTCCGATAAAAAAGCACGAAAGCTCTTGACAAACAATTGCTTTCGTGTTAAAATACAATAGGAGCAAGGGCCAGCACTGCAAAGCGGTTAGCTCCGAGTAGTTATTAAAAAATAACCGTCGCGGCTTGCCAGCACTGGACGGTTATTTTTTTGAGCGTTTGATTGCTATGTATTCGATGTCGAAGCGTTCGAGCAAATCTGATAAGACTGCAAGAAGCATCATGAGCTCGAATAAATCGCTCATAAGCACTCACCTCCTTTTGTGGAAATATCCGATTGATATCCCCCTTAAAAGGAGCTAACCGCACAGGCAGGTGGCCCTTGCTATAGTTTTATTATAGCATGCAAATTTTTGTTTGTCAATCAAATTCCCCGTCTTAGGACGGGGTTTTTGTTGTAAAACCCCTCATCCCGCCCCGCGCGCATTCTAATTGTGACTAAGCGCGGCACGAGCACCGCCCTTGGTGCGAAGTAGGCGAAG
>CANQWI010000056.1 GCA_947627515.1 uncultured Clostridia bacterium | reverse complement strand
TTTCAAGCTGTTCTAAAATCGTCATTTTCTCGCCTAATTTCTCCGTAGAGAGCATTAGACGATACCTTGTACTTTACAAGCGCGCCTCTACGCGGCAAAAAGTAAATGTGCCGTATTACAAAAAAACGCGCTCTCGGCGCGTTTTTTACTTGCTTCAGGAAAGCGGCACCACGTTGATTGCGCGGAGCTTCCCGCTGTTCTTGGGATCGGGAGCTGTATCAAAGGACACCCTCTGCCCTTCCTTCAGCGTATGGAATCCGTCCATCTGAATGGCAGAGAAATGTACGAAAATATCGTCTCCCCCCTCGTCATTGGCAATAAAACCAAATCCCTTGCCGTCGTTGAACCATTTTACAGTTCCGTTCACTTTGTAACCTCCTATTGGCACGGTGAATCATAGTCTCAAAAGTACCGAACCATGTTTAATTTTAACATATTTTGCAAAGTTTGTCAATCGTTTTATTTCGATACTTTCAAATATTGTAAAAGAACATCCGCGTAGCCGCTTGCAAAGTCCTCCGTCTCCTCGGCGGTGAGGCGGCGATAGTTCATGAGTGCAAGGTAGTATACCTGCTTTGCACCATTCGTGCGGCAGGGCTCCTCGGCGTCCTTGAGTGCCATGACCGCAGGACAGGCAGAATTCAACACGAGAGTGAGGTCCTCGGGTGAATCCCCCATCCTGTAGAAGCTGTTCATCTCGTTCATTCTGCGCATGAACTCCGAGACATTGATCATGGCGGGGACGGAGCTGTTCTTAAGCTTTTCCGTCTTGATCTTGACATTTTTCCCCTCGAGGACACTCTTAAAGATCTCCTCAAGCTCCTTGTCCTCTCCGCTGTCGCCCTCCTTCAGAGCACCCGCGACATCTGCGTCGATGCGCAAAAATCTGACGCGCTTGGGATTTTTATACTCGAGAAAGCTGATGAAATGCGGATCGATATAGGTGTCGCAGACAATCGCGTCGAGACCTGCCTCCTTAAACATTTTAACATACTGTGCCTGACGGTCCAAATCGGAGACATAGTATGCGGCCTGCGGCTCCTTGCCCTCCTTGGCGTCCTCGTCGCTGACCTCCTCGCCGAAATAGCTCTCGAGGGGACGGTATTCGCCTGAAAGATTCTTATAGATAATGATATCCTTGACCTTTTTGTAGAACTCCTCGTCCTTGACGCAGCCGAATTTGACAAAGGTCGAGATATCGGGCCAGACGCTCTCGTACTTTTCCCTGTCATTGCGGTAAAGCTCCGTGAGCCTGTCCGCGACCTTCTTGGTGATATGCGCGGCGATCTTCTGAACCTGTCTGTCATTTTGAAGGAAGGAGCGGGAGACATTCAGGGGAATGTCGGGGCAGTCGATCACGCCGTTGAGAAGCATCAGAAACTCGGGAATGACCTCCTTGATATTGTCGGCGATGTAGACCTGATTGCAATAGAGCTTGACCTGCCCGCGCTCGAGCTCGACCTGCTTTTTGACCTTGGGAAAATACAGGATGCCCTTGACGCGGAATGGATACTCCATATTGAGGTGGATCCAAAAGAGCGGCTCGTTGAAATCGCTGAACGTGTCACGGTAAAAGGTCTTGTACTCCTCCTCGGTGCACTCCTTGGGCTGCTTTAAATAGAGCGGCTCCGTCGTGTTGACGGGCTTGGCGTCCTCCTTGGGGTTGAGATAGATCTCATAGGGCATGAACGAGCAGTATTTGTTGAGGAGACGTCTGATCTCACTCTCGCGCAGAAATTCGGACTCCTCCTTTGCAAGATGCATGACGACCTTAGTGCCGCGGCCCTCCTTTTCGCAGGGACCGATCGTATAGGTGCTGTTGCCGTCAGAGGCCCAATGCACCCCCTCCGCACCCTCTTGATAGGATTTGGTAAAGATCTCGATGTTCTCGGAGACCATGTAGGCAGAATAAAATCCGAGACCGAAGTGGCCGATGATGCCGTCGCCGCCCGCCTTTTCGTATTTTTCAACAAAATCCGCAGCCCCCGAGAAGGCGATCTGCGTGATGTACTTCTCTACTTCCTCCTCGGTCATGCCGATGCCGTTGTCCTCGACGGTCAGAGTCCCTTCCTTGTCGTCCGTCGTGACTGTGATGCGGTACTTTTCCTCCCCCGCAGCGTCGCCGAGGTCGACGAGCTTTTTATACTTTGTGATGGCGTCGGATGCGTTCGCCACGATCTCACGGAGAAAGATGTCCTTCTCCGAATAAAGCCACTTTTTGATGATCGGCATCATATTCTCGCTTGAAATGCGAATGTTGCCCTGTCGTTCCATGATAAAAGCTCCTTATTTTTCTTTCAACCTTATATAAACAGAAAAACCCGCCGTTAAGCGGATTTTTCGGAATTTTTCAAAGAATTTATTTGTTCTCGTCATCGTTGCCGCCGAGCAGATCCGCGATGGAGGCACCGCCGTAGCCGCCCTCCGTCCACTCTCTGTACTCGTCGCCCTCTTCGAGCTCACCGCTGCTCCCATTGCGTCTGTTGGTCTTGCGATTGCGGCGGCCGCCCTGATTTTCCTTCGCGGGAGCATCCTCGCGCTCGTGGCGGGGCTCATACTCGGGACGGGGCTGAAGAGCCTTAATGGAGAGATTGATCTTCTTCTCCTCGGGGACAAATCTGATGATCTTAGCGTCGACCTCTTCGCCGATGGAGAGGACGGACGTGGGATTCTCAAGCCATTCATGGGAGATCTGAGAGAGGTGAACGAGACCGTCGATGCCCTTCTCGAGCTCTACGAATGCACCGAAGGGAACGATGCGGACGACCTTGCCGTGAACGACGTCGCCCTCGGCATACTTCTCAGCGGCGAGGTCCCAGGGCTGGGGCTGAAGCTGCTTGTAGCCGATCGAGACCTTCTTGCTCTCGCGGTCGATCTTGAGCACCTTGAACTCGTAACGCTGGCCGATCGTGAGGACGTCGGTCACAGCCTTTACACCCGTCCAGGAGAGATCCGAGATGTGAGCAAGGCAGTCAAAGCCGTTGACGGAGACGAACGCGCCGAACCCGGTCACGCGCTCCACCTTTCCCTCGACGACGTCGCCGACGTTGATGGAATCGAAGAATTCGGCCTCCTTCTGGGCCTTCAATGCCTCGCGCTCTGCCTTTTCGGCTTCAAAAATCACACGCTGGGAAGCGATGATCTCCTTTCTGCGCTCCTTGCGGATCTCGAGAAGCTTGAGCCTGAGCGTCTTGCCCTTGTATCTTTCGAGGTCCTTGACATAGCCTGAGCGGATCTCGCTTGCGGGAACGAACACGGGATAAGAACCGAGCTCAGCCGTAAGGCCGCCCTTGTTGAAGCCCGTGCAGACCACGGAGAATTCCTTCCCGTCCTCGATCTCCTTGACGAGAGCCTCGTCCTCCTTGATCTTCCTTAAGGCCTTCTCGGAGAGCTTCACCTTGGGGGTGACCTCCATGACCATGAGTTGGATCTCTTCCCCGACGCGAGCAGCGTAGGCCTCGCGGGTGTACGTTTCGCAGTCGATATCCTCCTTCGCAAGAAGGATCTCAAGCTTACCGGATGCGGAGACATAGATGCCCTCGTCCGTTGCGGAAACGATGTTTGCGGAAAGGATCTGCCCCTTCTTATAGCGAGCGTTCTTGCCGAGGTCCTCCACGACCTTTTCCATCAGGCTCGCCTCTGCCTCGGGCTTTTCCGCTTCGGGCGCGGGCTCGGCCGCTGCCTCGGGTGCAGGCTCGGCCGCCGCTTCAGGCGCGGGCTCGGCCGCCGCTTCAGGCGCGGGCTCGGCTGCCGTCTCGGCCTCCGCTTCGGGCACGGGTGCGGCTTCGGCTTCTGCCTCAGCTTCAGCTGCGGGCTCAGCCTCTGCCTCGGGAGCGGGCTCAGCGACTGCCTCCTGCGCTTCAACCGCTTCGCTTTCGGGTGCGGGCGCAGTCTCCTGCGTTGCCACAGCCTCCTCTGTCACGGGCGTCGTTTCTTCGACGACCTCTGTCGTCTCCTGTACTTCCGCGTTGTTTTCTGCCATCTTGAAGAGAACCTCCTGAGTCTGCCGATCGGGTGTGCTTGCCCCCGCTATGATGCCGACCCTTTTAAAAAATTTGATATTATCATATTTGAAATCGTCCGGTCCGTTCAGCCGTATGACGGGCGTTCCCTTAGCGGACGCGATTTCACAAAGCTTTGCAGTGTTGCTGCTCCTTGCCCCGCCGATCACGATCACGGCGTCACAGAGAGAAGCAAGTTTTTCAGCTTCTTTTTGCCTACAGACAGTAGTATAACAAATTGTCCGAAAAATCTCAACTGTTTTGGGGCATACATTTTTAAGATTTTTTATTATTTTTGCAAATCTTTGCTCCGAAAAGGTCGTTTGAGCCACCAAAACCACATCTTTTTCGTAAAATCGGGTAAAGTCAGCCTCCTCGGTCGGGAAAACATAGACCTCGCCACGACAGTGGCCGAGGATCCCCTTGACCTCGGGATGGCCGGGTTCACCCGCGATGATGAGGAGCTTGCCTTCCTCCCCTGCCCGCCTTGCGAGCTCCTGCGTGCGACGGACAAAGGGACAGGTGCAGTCAATGACCGTGATGCTCCTTTCCTCACACTGCCTGTAGACCTCCTCGCCCACGCCGTGGGAGCGGATGAGAAGGCGTGCCCCCGCGGGGACCTCATCAACGTATGTGACCGTCTTTATCCCCCGCTCTGAAAGGCGGGCCACCACCTCGGCATTGTGGATGAGCTCGCCGAGCACGTAGGTATTTTCGGGCGGGACGGAGAAAGCCGCGTCGACCGCACGCTTCACCCCCTCGCAGAACCCGTGATGCTTTGCGATGAAGACCTGCAATTACTTGTCCTTCTTCTTTTTCTTTTTGGAAGTCCGATATTCCTCTCTTAGCTCGTAGAGCCTGTTTTTAAGCTTTTCGTCCGCTTCGGCATAGTCCTCCGCGGTCATACGCTTGCCATAATATTCGGTAAACTCCATGGGCTCGCCGAACATGACGTGCGTCACATGAAGAACATGAGGACGGTTACAGATCACGAACGGAATGACGGGCGTCCTTGTCTTGATCGCAAGAAGAGCAGCACCGCCGCGGAAGGGAAGAAATTCCTCATCGGACTCCTTGTTGCGCGTCCCCTCGGGGAAGAGCGAGATCTTTTCCCCGTTCTTCAAGACTTTCATGGAATCCATCAGCGTTCTCACGTCCGAGCCGTCCCGCATTGCGGGGATGCCGCCGAACATGCTTGCCCATTTGCCGAGAACGGGCGCGGAAAAGATGGACTGCTTCATCAAAAAATGCAGTCCCTCCCACGTCGTGCGGGCGGGATAGAACACGTCCCAGATGCAGTAGTGGTTCCCGACAAAGATGCAGGCACCGTCCGCGACCCTTTTGTGGCCGTGAAGCTTATAGGGATAGACAAGAAAATGGATGGGATAAAACAGGACACGGAGAAGGTTCATGAGCCGCATGACATGCTTGCCCCTCTTGTTTGCGGGAAAGAGAAGCTTTCTCTTGGCCATGTTCCTGTCGAATCGTTTTTTCTGCTTTTCGGCCTTTTTTTGCTGCTTTTTCTGTGCTTTCAGCTCTTTTTTGGTGAGAACGGGCTCCTCCTTGGGCTCCGTTCCGATCTCTTCCGTCATATCTTCTCCTGCATGGCGCGCTTGACTGCCTGTACGACCTCCTCGATCGTCATATCCGACGTATCGATGAGGACGGCGTCCTCGGCCTGTCTGAGGGGAGCAAGCGCTCTCGTCATATCCTGCTCGTCGCGGCGAATGATCTCCTCCTTAAGCCTTTCAAAGTTGACCTGCATCCCCTTTGCCGTCAGCTCGTCGTACCTGCGCCTTGCCCTGACGTCGGGGGAGGCCGTCAGAAAGAATTTAAAATCAGCGTCGGGAAGCACAAAGGTGCCGATGTCCCTGCCGTCAAGGACGCAGGACATTCTCCCCGCGATCTCGCGCTGTTTTTCGACAAGATGCAGCCTCACGCTCGCATGCTTTGAAACGGTCGAGGAGGCCATCGAGACCTCATTTGTGCGGATCTCCGCGGAGACGTCTCTCCCGTCGAGCAGGGTCCTTTGCACGCCGCCCTCGTAGACGACGTCCAGCTTGACGTCCCGCATCAAGGCGACGATCGCGGCCTCGTCGTTCGGATCCAGCCCCTCCTCAAGCACCTTGAGCGCACAGGCACGGTACATTGCCCCCGTATCGAGGTAGAGAATATGGAGATCCTCCGCAAGCCGCCTTGCGACCGTCGATTTCCCGCTGCCTGCGGGACCGTCGATTGCGATATTGAGCTTGCCCGAAAGGTCCCGTCTGAGTCCCCTTGCTCCGCGCAGATAGACATGCGAGGGCATGATGTTCTTCTCCACAAAGAGCATACAGCGGATGCAGAGCGGAAGCCCACCGTCGATGTCGGGCTCCTGTGCGGAGAAAAGCGAGCAGCTGACAAACCCCGCCTCCCGCGCAGCCTTGGCGGGATAGTAGGAGTGGATGTCGGATGTGCTGGAAAAGACAAGGCTGACGACCTCCTCCCGTTTGAGAGAATTCCTGCTCTCGATCTGCTCGAGAAGCTCTGAAACCGCCCTCCTGATCTCCTCCTTGGTATCGCAGGGGATCGTCGTTGCGCCGCGAATCACTACCATAATGTCCTCCGTGATATATCAATTATAATATGCAAGCAAAATCTTGTCAAACAAATTATTTCAAATTCCATCCACAGGGATCCCCTTCCCCGCGGCATATCCCGTGGAAAAGGCGAGCTGGAGATTGAACCCGCCTGTGAAGGCGTCGATGTCGAGCACCTCTCCGCAAAAATACAGTCCCTTGACCCTTTTGCTCTCCATAGTCCTCGGATCGACCTCCTTAAGGTCCACACCGCCCGAGGTCACGACGGCCTCGTCAAAGCCTCGAAGGGAGACGGGGAAAAGCGGGAGAGCCTTCAGTGCGGAAAGAAGCCTTGTCCTCTCCTCCCGCGTGAGGGCGTTGGCCTGCTTTTGCAGGGGGATCGAAGCAAAAGTGAGCACAAGGCCACCGAGATTCCCGGGAAGAAGCCCGCGTATCACGCTCTTCATCTGCTCATTTTTGCGCTCGGAGAGATCGCGAAGCAGTCTGTCGTCGAGGGAGCCCTCATCGAGTGCGGGCTTGAAATCCACCGTGAGCGTAAGAGAAGGGATGTCGAGACGGTTGATGAGCGCAGAGAGGCTGAGAACAAGCGGCCCGCTCACGCCATAATGCGTGAAGAGAAGCTCCCCAAGCTCCGAAAAAATCACTTTTTGCCCCTGCCTTGCGGTCAGGACGGCATTTTTTACGGAGATCCCCTGAACGGAAGAAAAGTCGCCCTTAAGATTCAGCCCCGTAAGGGAGGGACGGCAGGGAAGAACAGTATGCCCGAGTGCTTTCGCAAAGGAATATCCGTCCCCCGTGGAGCCCGTGGAGGGATAGCTCAGGCCTCCCGTGGCCAAAATGACCGCATCGCAGGAAATTTCTCCTTTATTGGATACTATGCCACGCATAGTACTATGCAAAACGTCGATTTTCAAAATTTCAATGTTCAATTCGATACGGACGCCCACCCTTTTGCAGGCCTTTTCAAGCGTCCTTGTGACATCGCTTGCGTGGTCGGAAACGGGAAAGACGCGATTTCCCCTCTCGACCTTGAGCGGCAGCCCCTCGCTCTCAAGAAGCTCCATGAGCTTTTTGGGCGGGAAGCGATAAATGGCACTGCGCAAAAATTTTTCGCCGTGTACGACATTCTGCAAAAAATCATCGGGAGAACAGTCATTTGTGACATTGCATCTGCCCTTTCCCGTGATGTACAGTTTTTTGCCGAGCTTTTCATTCTTTTCGACGAGAGTGACATCGTTTCCGTTCTTCGCGGCGGCATAGGCCGCCATGAGCCCGCTCGCTCCCCCGCCAATGACAACAACCTTCATTTTTTTACATGCAATCTGCCCTTCGGCTTCAGACGGGATAGACTCCCGTTTTCGCAAGATCCATGTCCACCCCTCTTCTTTCGGCCATTCTCCATTTGAAGAAGCTCTCCGCGACCTCGGGGAAGGAGGCATAGGAGAGAACATCCTCGTCTGGAATGTCCTCGCGCTTTTCGTAGAAGCCCTTTTGGAAGAGCTCCTCCTTTAGGCGTTCAAATTCGGGCGCGAGATCGTCTGCGGGACGGTGCGTGATCGGCTTTTCCCCCTTCAGGATCTTCTCGGCGACCTCGGCGTTGACGGGCATCGGCAATCTGCCGTATTTGCCTGCAAAGAGGTCATGCGTCTCCTTTGTGACCATTTTATACCGCTCGCCCATGACGACGTTCATCACGGCCTGCGTGCCGACGATCTGCGAGGAGGGCGTCACGAGGGGCGGGTACCCGCAGTCCCGCCGTACATTGGGGACCTCCGCAAGGACCTCGGCGAGCTTATCCTCCTTGCCCGCCTTCTTGAGCTGGTTCATGAGGTTGGAGAGCATGCCGCCCGGGACCTGATAGATGAGCGTATTGATGTCGATGCTGCGCACCTTGGGATTGAGAGACCCCTCCTTTTCGAGCTGTGAGGCAACTTTTTTGAAATGCTCCGCGATCGGGATGAGCTTCTGAAGATCGATGCCCGTATCGTATTCGGTGCCGCGGAGCGTCGCAACAAGGGGCTCCGTAGCAGGCTGGGAGGTCCCGTTTCCGAGGGGCGAAAGAGCGGTATCGACGATATCGACGCCCGCCTGTATCGCCATGAGATTGACCATATCCCCCGTGCCCGTCGTGTTGTGGGTGTGGAGATG
>CANQWI010000055.1 GCA_947627515.1 uncultured Clostridia bacterium | reverse complement strand
CATTTGCCCATATGCACGGGCAAATGCTGACCGAATGCGGGACTCTACCCGCATGAGAAGCTGTCACGCGCCCTTGCTGCCTAAAGGGGTTCTCGAAAACCCCTTCGGCCTGAAGGCCACTTCCCCTAAAAGGGGCAGCGAGAGAATTAAAAATTAAAAATTAAAAATTTAAAATTATGGTGATGGTTCGACGGAGCTCACCATGACGTAATTCAGAATGCTTCCGTAAATAACAGGCTTTTTCTCACTCCCCCGCCGCCGCAATTATTTATCCCATCGGCGTTTTCACAAAAAAGTCAGCGATGTCACAGGAATTCGTGACGGGAAAAGCGTTACGTTTCTGCGCAAACCGTGTTATAATAAAAGTGGAAAACGGAGAAAACATGAGTTATCTGGAGCTTAACAACGTCAGCAAGGAATATCATACGGGAAGCGTCACGGTGAACGCCCTCGTCGGGGCGACTTTTTCACTCGAGGACGGTGAATTTGCAGTCGTGCTCGGCTCAAGCGGCGCGGGCAAAACGACTCTTTTAAACCTGCTCGGCGGCATGGACAGCGCGACGGGCGGCCGCATCGTGCTCGACGGCAAGGAGGTCACCGCACTCAACCGCAGGGGACTCACCGAGTACCGCCGCTATGACGTCGGCTTTGTCTTTCAATTTTACAATCTTATGCCCAATCTCACCGCGCTTGAGAACGTGGAGATCGCCACCGAGATCTGCAAAAACGCTCTCGATCCCGTGACGGTGTTGGAGGAAGTCGGGCTCGGAGAGCGGCTCATGAGCTTTCCCGCCCAGCTCTCGGGGGGAGAGCAGCAGCGCGTCTCCATCGCAAGGGCGATCGCAAAGAATCCCAAGCTTCTCCTCTGCGACGAGCCGACGGGTGCGCTCGACTATGAGACGGGCAAAAAAATCCTGAAGCTCCTCTATGAGACCTCCAAGAAGCAGAAAAAGCCCGTTGTGGTCGTGACGCACAACGCCGCGATCGCACAAATGGCGGATAAGGTCATCCACATCCGCAGCGGACGCATCGAGAGCGTCGTGCAAAATCTCTCTCCCCTTTCCGTCGACGATATAGAGTGGTGAAATGAGAACATATTTCAAGACATTTGCAAGGATGTTCAAGCGGCATCTGACGCGCCTCGTCTCCGTCTTTCTGATGGTGCTCGTGAGCGTGGGCTTTACCGCGGGCATCGGGATGTCGACCGAGAAGATGGCCTATTCCCTCGACGACTACTACCGCGAGACGAATACGAGCGACCTCATCGTCAAGAGCACGACGGAGGAGGGCTTTTCGGACAGCGATATCGCCTATTTTAAGGAGAAATACGGCGCGGAGCATGTGAGCGTGGGCACCTCACTCGAGCTCAAGAGCGGCGAGACGGAAAATTCTCTCCCCCTCGAGGGCCTGGGCGAGGGAATCACCCGCCTCTATTTCTTTTCGGAACAGGGGCCCGCGTCGCTGAGGATCAACCGTCCCGAGATCCAAAAGAACGGCGCAAAGCCGACGGGCGACTTTGAATTTGCCGCCTATTCCGAGCGGGAGACCCGTCAGCTCACAGGCTTCGAAGGTGACCGCATCACCATGTCTGTCAACGGCATCATCTCCTTCCAATACGACTTTGTCCTGATGGGGACGCTCGTAAATCCCCTGCACTTTGCAAAAATGGACGACGTGAGCATGCAGTTCGAGGGAGAGGAGCTCTCGCACATCCTCTACATCTTCAACTGTCCCCTGCTCTCCGTCATGCTGCCCAAAAACGACGTCTACATCACCCTCCCCGACCTTGACGAGACCCTCTTTTCGAACGGCTATATGGAAAGGGTCAACGCCGAAAAGGCCGAAATCGAGGAGGCGTTCGAGGACGTCGCCGTCCTGACGCTCAAGGAAAATTTTTCCTTTGCCTCCTTCCATGAATACGGGGAAAAGATCGACGCGATCGGGTATGTCATTATGATCGTGTTCCTGCTCGTGACGCTTCTCGTCGTGCTCTCCACCATGACGCGGCTTCTCGAGGAGGAGCGGGCACAGCTCGCCTGTATGCAGACGCTGGGCTACTCGCCCTTTATGATCTTAAGCAAATATCTCCTCTTTGCGCTCGTGGGAACGCTGATCGGCGGCGTCGGGGCGTATTTTGCGGGGGAGGCGCTCTCGTACATCATCTTCATCAACTTCGACTGGTGCTACGCGCTTCCCGCCTATTCCGCAAGGCCCGCGCCCCTCTTCTTCCTGCTCTCGGCAGCCATCATCATGCTCTCCACGCTCGTTGCGACGTTTGCGGCGGGCATGCACAAGACGCGTGAGGTCCCCGCCGTGCTTCTCCGTCCCCGCACCCCCAAGGCGGGCAAAAAGGTCATTCTCGAGCGCATTCCCATCCTCTGGAACAGGCTCTCCTTCAAATATAAATCGACGATGCGCAATGTCCTGCGCTTCCGCACACGCTTTGCAATGACGGTGGTCTCGGTGATGGCTTCGACGGGGCTCGTGCTCGCGGGGCTGGCCATTCTCGACTGCTGTATCTTTCAGGAGGTCGGCACAGCCGCAATGATCGGTGTCTCCATCATCGTCCTCCTCTTTGCCGCGCTTTTGAACGCCGTCGTCATTTATACGCTGACAAATATCAACATCTCCGAGCGCAACCGCGAGCTCGCGACCCTCATGGTGCTCGGCTATCAGACGCATGAGGTCGACCTCTACATCTATCGTGAGATCTACATCACGAGCGCGATCGGCATTGTGCTCGGCCTGCCCTTCGGCTGCCTTCTGCTGCTCTTTGTCTTCAAGCTTCTCGACTTCGGCTCACTCGGTGGGATCAGCTGGTTTGTGTGGATCGTCGCAATGCTCCTCTCGCTCCTCTTTACCTGCATCGTCACGCTGATGCTCAAGCCCAAGATCAATAAGATCGACATGAACGAATCCCTCAAGGCCATCGAATAGGGAATTGAAAATTAAAAATTGCAGTGAGGGATTTGGAATGACACCCCCTCGACCGCTTCGCGGGAGCTCCCCCTCCAAGGGGGAGCCGAGAAGTAGCCCGAACGCAGTCATGCCCCCTCCTTGGGGAGGGTAGGGGCGAATCAATCAAACACAAAAAGAGCAAGCTATGAGCATGAAAATTGCCTTTTTTGATACCAAAGAGTACGACATCCCCGCCTTTGAGAACTACGGGGGGAGAAACGGCATCGAGTTCAAATTTTACGAGACCAAGCTCGACGTCGATACCGTCGGCCTTGCAAGGGGCTTTGACGGCGTGTGCGTGTTCGTCAACGACAATGTCTCCTCTCCCGTCGTGGACAAGCTGTTTGACCTCGGGGTGAAATATATCGCACTGCGCTGTGCGGGATACAACAACGTCGACGTCAAGCACTGCTATAAAAAGCTGCACGTCGTCCGCGTCCCCGCCTACTCCCCCTACGCCGTCGCAGAGCACACGATGGCCATGCTCCTCACCTCGGTGCGCCGCATCCACAAGGCCTACAACAGGACGAGGGAGTTCAACTTTTCCCTGAACGGCCTCAAGGGGTTCGATTTGCACGGGAAAACGGTGGGCGTCGTCGGCACGGGGAGGATCGGCTCGGCCTTTATCGACATCTGCAGAGGCTTCGGCATGAATATCCTCGCCTATGATAAATTTCCGAGGGAGAATGCCGACTTCCCCTACGTCACCCTCGACGAGCTGTTTGCCCGCAGCGACGTGATCTCACTGCACATCCCTCTCTTTGAGGACACCTACCATCTCATCGACAGAGAGGCCCTCAAAAAGCTCAAGAAGGGCGTCATTTTGCTGAATACCTCCCGCGGGGCGCTCATCGACGCGGAGGCCCTTGTCGAGGGCATCAAGCAGCGCGTGATCGGCGGGGCATGCCTCGATGTGTATGAGGAGGAGTCCGAGCTCTTTTTTGAGGACTACTCCGGGCACATCATCGAGGACGATACCCTCGCAAGGCTGCTCTCGATGCCAAACGTCATTGTGACGTCTCATCAGGCGTTTTTGACGGAGGAGGCCCTTGCAAATATTGCAGAGACGACGGTGGAAAATCTCTGCGACCTCCGCGACGGGAAGGCCTGCCAAAACGAGCTCTGCTACGACTGTGGCAGCATCGACGAATGCAAAAGGACCCGCCGCAAACGCTGCTTTTGACCATTACCCGCACCCATATCCTCCCCCTCCCCTGTCCGATCGGAGGGGGAAAATTTTTTATAAAGCCCCCCTCATCCGCAGAAAAAAGCTCCCCGCAGGGAGCCGAGGGAATTGAAAATTAAAAATTGCGGTGATGCTTCGACAAGCTCAGCATGACCGATTGGAATGGCCCGTTTTTTATTAAGTCCGTGGGTTTTGATGAGATCCGCTCGGCTTCGCCTACTTCGCACCAAGGACGGTGCTCGTGCCGCGCTTAGTCACAAATAGAATGCGCACGGGGCGGGATGAGGGAAGGGTGGCGGGATGAGGACGGGGTACGGAGTTGGACCCTCATTCCGAGCCCCCGCAGGGGGCGAGCGAATCTCATCCCTAAGTACGGAGCTCCGTGGGTTTTGATGAGATCCGCTCGGCTTCGCCTCGGGATGAGGGAAGGGTGGCGGGATGAGGAGAGAAGGCGGGGGCAAGAGATGCGGCGCAATAAAAAATCATGCAAAAAGGGCTCTTCCCGCAGGAGGAGCCCCTTTGTATGCAATTATTAACGCCAAAGCTCGACGCCTGCGTAGATGCAATACCAAAATTCCGAGATAAGCCTGGTCCTCTCCGCATCGGCAAAGTAGAAGTAGCTGTGATCCCTGACCGTCGGATCGGGAACGTCGTTCACATGGTCCTCTTTCATTTGCTCTACGGTCTTATCTGCCGAATGCCAGCCGTCCTGCGAGATTTTGATCACAGGCGTTTCGACATCGACGATATAGTAATGGTTTGTAGCCGAGGTCCCCGATATGCGTTCATCTTTTTTCGTCATGGGGAAACGATCCCAAAAGATGTTCGCCCCGATATGCTTCACGCTGTCGGGAATATTGATATAATCGAGAATGACCATGCAATATTGCCCATCCCTCAATGACGGGAATGCGTCCTCATCGATCGAGACAAGCTGCGAGGGATGCTCCTTGGTATCCTCGAATTCGACCCAGCACAAGTATTCGACGCCCGTAGGGCCCTGAACGTTATTATATCCGAATGTCTGATAGGCCAACTTCTGAACCGTATACGGGATCACGATCTTCACAAATGTCTTTCTTGTCGTATCGTTTGTTGTTTGTGCGGCAAAACGAGATGCGATCATGTGGATCCCCTCGGGCGAAATAAGTTTATAGGCGTCATCTTCGAGATATTTCGCACGGACCTCCTTCCCCCAGTCTTTGCCCTCGTTGATAACCTTTGCCTCGTCGGTCTTGCGAAGGTTGGTCAAGACGCCATCAATGATAAGCGCTTCCCATCTCTGCTCCCCTGCCCCATCGTAAACGGGCGTCCAATTTTCCGCATTTTCAAAGAGCGGTGTATCTAAGAAAACGCCGTAGCCGATCTCCTCCACATTTTCGGGGATCTCAAATTCCTCGAGACCTGTTTCTTCGAAGGCACGGTTCTCGATTTTTTTGATCAACGAACGGTCTGTATACTCAATGTTTTTGAGCCCCGTACAACCGTAGAACATACCGCCTATCTCCTCAATGGCGGGAAGTTTGACTGTTGTAAGATTGGCGCAACGATAAAAAATCGAGTTGCACGCAGAGCCGTCCAAATTTGTCGCAGGGCTGAGATCAAAGTATGTAAGGTTTTTGCATTTGTAGAACGCCTCATCTCCGATTGTCGTGAGCTGGCTTCCCTCTTCAATGGTTACAGAAGAAATTCCACAATATAACGCTTCAACCTCACTTCCAAACGCCCTTTTGCCTATTTCCTCCACACTTGCGGGGATCACAACGGAGGAGAGGCTTTGTGTATCCGCGAAGGCAGTTTCCCCGATCGTCTTGAGCCCCTGCGGCAGAGTAAGATTTGTAAGTGCCGTGCATCCGCTGAACGCGCAATAGGGTATCTCCGTGAGAGATGTGTTAGAAAGATCTACGCTTGTAAGAGATTCACAAGTCGGAAATACTTCATTACCAAGTGTTTTCAGGCAGGAATTGGGAGCAAAATCAAGTTTCTCGATTGGTGTCCAGCAAAATGCCCATTTACCAATCGTCTCTACAGAAGCGGGAATATGGAGCTCGCCCCCAAGCGGCTGATACATAAAAGCGCCTGTCCCTATTTCTCTCAAATTTCCGTTCTCGGCAAATGTCACGCTTGTCAACTTCGCAAGCTGACCAAGCATAGTTCCGAAAGCTTTCTCACCGATCTTCTCCACGGAAGCGGGGATTTCGACCGAGGTAAAGCCGCACTGATAAAACGCCGAATTTCCGATCTCAACCAACGTCTCGGGGAGCGTCACGCTCGAGAGCTTTTTGCAACCATTGAACGCATTTGCCTCGATCTTCACAATTCCCTCGTCGAGGGTTACGTTCGTCAAAGTCCTTTTCTCGGCGGTTGTAAAGGCGCTGCTCCCAATGATGACAGGAAGCCCGTGAATGTGCCCCGGGATCTCGAGCTTGCCATCCTCGATGAGAAGGTCGGGAACATTTTTGACGACAAAATAGCCGTCGGGGCTTGCCGCATCCCCCTCGAGCTCCTGTCCGTTTTTGAAATAATCTGTCACATGGCAGTCGATACAGGTATAGCCGTGATCGAGGTCCGCGTCGTAGCGGTGCTCCCCCGTTGCGGATAATATCACAGGGAAGCTCTCATGGCAGACGGGGCAAGTGGAGACGCCGATCCCGGGGATCACGCAGCGGGCGGGATAGACGGCGACGGGCTCGCTCAGATTTTCATGCGTGCAGGTGCCGCTCTCATCGGCGGTCATGGAATACGTCCCCGTGAGGCCGTCCGAATAGGTGACGGTAAGGCTTGACGTGCTCGCCTCCATGTCCTCATACTCCGCCTGTATCCAGCCGTCCGACGTCCTGCGGTAAAGCGCACCCGACGCGGCGACAAGGCATGCATCGCCCTCCTCCCCAAGAAAAGCCTCGGGCTCCCCGCTCTGCAGGGTAAAGAGCACTCCCTGCTCGGTCTCGCCCGTGCGATCGGCGGGCGCATTGCCCGTCTCGCCGCCTGCGCATGCCGAAACGGCGACAGACACCGTGGCTGCAAGGCCCATAGTCAACAGGAGCTTTCCGATATGCTTCATAAAAACAACCTCTTTTTGTTTTTTAAAATAAATTTCTTGGGGAAGCGGTTAGAAGTTTTTTAGTTTAGCGGATACGCTAAACTGCCCCCATGGGGGCAGAATTTCCCTTGAAATTTCCTTTATCCTACCATTATTTGTTGCAAAAGTCAAGAAATTTTCAGAAAAACTTAAGATTTCCTGAAAATTTCTTCTCACGGGCGCATTTTATCAGGTGTAAAAGACGAGGAGATCGTCGGGCTTGACGGCGGCGAGCTCGCAGTAGAAGAGAAGGTCCTCGATGCCGACCTCCGTTCTGCCATCTTCCCAATTATTTATCACGCTTTCCGATACGCCGAATACCTCGGCAAGCTCCGCACGGCTGATGCTTTTGTCCATGTAGGGATCGGTGCAGGCCGCGCAGTCGCCCGACGCGCTGTGGCATTTGTCCGTGTCCTTCCTCAGCGCACTGCAGACGCGCTGCCGAAGCTGAAAATTGTCACTGCGGAGGCGAAAGAGCCTGTTGCCCGTCGCCCTCCAGTCGATAAATTTACGTTGGATCCTCATGGCCCTATTATATCATTTTCCGCGTCCCGTTTCAAGCATTCTGCCCCGAATTTTGAAATTTTCGTTCCCCCTTTCCGCAAAGGCTATGGGAAAAGGCGGCCATTTCACAGTCTGACCGCCCTCCGCAGGAGCTGAGGCTTTCTATTAACCTATTGCGCAAAATACGCCACGTTCCCCTCTGCGCCGATCGTCCCGTCCGTGCAGGTGACCGTATAATCGCTTATATAACCATTCCTCCATCCATACTCCTTTTGGATCGCTTGCCACTCCTTCACGGTCCCCTTATATTGAATATCTGTAAGCCTGCCACAATTTCCAAACGCCCAATCTCCGATCGAGATCACCCCGACGGGGATAACAATACCCTTAAGCTCGCTGCAACCATCGAACGCATTGGTTTCGATCGAAATAACACTGTCGGGGATCACGACGCTGTCTATCCAACTGCAATTTTGAAATGCGCCCTCTCCGATATTGGTAATATATTTCCCTTGATATCCATAGGGAATTGCGATATCCTTCTCATCCGCATCGCCTACGCCCGTTACGGTATAGGTTTTCGACGCTTCGTCAAGCGTAAGGAGAAGTCCCTCGGTGAATTCCGGCTCGTTGCCACAGCTGCCGCAGACGTTATCAACGTTATATTTGTGTCTTGCCGTGCCGCTCCTTGTGCGGGTGTCGGTTGCGCCGCAGGTACAGGTCGCGGTCCCCTTGCTGCCCCTGTAGGGGAAGTGGCCTATAGGCCAAAGGGGATTTCGAGAACCCCTCAGTCACTAAAGTGACAGCTCCCCTGAGAGGGGAGCCAAGAGAACCCCTCAGTCACGCAAGGGCGCGTGACAGCTTCTCATGCGGGTAGAGTCCCGCATTCGGTCAGCATTTGCCCGTGCATATGGGCAAATGCCAAGAAAATTTTGCGTCAAGAGTTATCAACTCTTGACAGAACTGCAAAATTTTCCCCTATAAGGGGAGCCAAGGATAAGGTGATGGTTCGACTACGCTCATCATAACCGATTGGGAATGACCCCCCACCCCTACCCCGCCCCCTTAGAAAGGGGGCGGGCGAGAGGAAGGACGTCATTGGAATGGCCCGTAGATAGCAAGCCTTTTTCCCAATCGCCCCGCCGCAATTTTTAATTTTAAATTTTAAATTCAGAATTCCCCCCGCCGAGGAGATTTTATTTAATTCCTCAATTGAAAAAGTAAAATCCATATAGAGCAGAAAGACATTCGAGGATAGAAGTTAGTTGTGCAAAAAGAAGGGA
>CANQWI010000054.1 GCA_947627515.1 uncultured Clostridia bacterium | reverse complement strand
CTTTTTTCTTGCCTTTGGCAAACAGCCTACCGCACGTCTTTCTCATGTCAAGAGCCTTTCGCGGCATAAACCGCCGCCCTGTCCTGTCCTTCGAGGGCAAAAGAAAAACCTAAACCGAACATATTAGTTCAATTTAGGTTTCACTTGGCGCAGAAGACGAGATTCGAACTCGTGCTACCTGTAACGGTACTACTCCCTTAGCAGGGGAGCCCCTTGAGCCTCTTGGGTACTTCTGCACGGCGGCGCTTTCAATGTGCGCTGTGTTTCCCGAAAGCATCTCCCGGGGAGGGCGCAGGCTCCTTTGCCCTCAGTAGTACCACTATACCACAAATCCGCGGGAATGTCAAAGTATATTTTCTCGCTTTTTGCATTTTTTTCGAAAAATTTCCTCGTACGGCCTTGCGGGGCCGTTAAAAATATGTTAAAATAAAACTCAGGAGGCTTTTTATGAACATTTGGCACGATATAGATCCCAAGCGCATCACCTCCAGGTCCTTTGAGGCACTCATCGAGATCCCCAAGGGCAGCAAGGCCAAGTATGAGCTCGACAAGGAGACGGGTATTTTAAAGCTCGACCGCGTGCTCTATACCTCCACGGTGTATCCCGCGAACTACGGCTTTATCCCCCGCACCTTTGCAGAGGACGGCGACCCGTTGGATGTGCTCGTTCTCACCAACGAGGTCATCTATCCCATGACCCTTGTCTCCTGCTACCCCATCGGCGTGATCAAGATGATCGACGGCGGCTCCCTTGACGAAAAGGTTATCGCCATTCCCTTCAGGGATCCTTCCTACAACGATTATTATGATATCCATGAGCTGCCCAAGCATATCTTTGACGAAATGATGCACTTCTTCGAGGTCTACAAGTCGCTTGAGCACAAGCAGACGACGGTCAAGGAGATCGCCCACCGCGATGAGGCCGTGGAGGTCATTGAAAAGTGCATCCAAATGTATAAGGATAAATTTGTAAAATAATTTCTTTTAAGGGGGGAAATTATGAAGCTGGTCTTTTTCGGGGATTCCATCACCGAGGCAGGGAGGAAGCTCAGCGATCCGCATGACCTCGGCGAGGGCTTTGTCAGGATCACGGCCGGTAAGCTTTTGCCGCTCTATCCCGACGTAAAATTCGACATCTACAACCTCGGCGTGGGCGGGGAGAGGACGCAGGAGCTCCTTCTCCGCATCGGTGAGGTCACGACGTTAAAGCCCGACGTCGTCGTGCTCGAGGTCGGCGTCAATGACGTCTGGAGACGGTTTACGGACGGCGAGACCGTCACGGAGGAGCAGTTTACCAAAAACTACACGGACATCGTCAGGACGATCAGGGAGAACGGCGCAAAAGTCATTCTCATTGAGCCGTATGTGTTGGACGTCAAGGACAAACGCCGCTTCCGTCCCTATCTCAACACCTACATCGCCGCCATCCGTGAGATCGCACGCAGGGAGGACCTGCCGCTCATCCCGCTGGATGAGATCTTTAACGGCGTCTCGCAGGACATTCCCGCCGAGGAATTCGCCGCCGACGGAGTGCATCCCACCCACCGCGGCTGCCGCTACATCGCCGACCTTGTCATTAAAGAGCTCAAAAAATATCTCTGAGCTTCAGCTCGGGTGCCTCCGCGGCACCCTTTTTTTAAATTGAAAATTAAAAATTAAAAATTTAAAATTGCGGCGGGGAATAATTTAGAATGACACCCCCTCAGTCGCCGTCGGCGACAGCTCCCCCTCGGAGGGGGAGCCAAGGCCCCTCATTCAAGACCCAACTCTTCATCCCGCCCCGCGCACATTCTATTTGTAACTAAGCGCGGCACGAGTGCCGCCCTTGGTGCGAAGTAGACGAAGCCGAGGGGTCACCGCAACAAGGAAATAAGGTGATGGTTCGACGGGGCTCACCATGACGTATTTGGATTGCTTCCGTAGATAGGTGCGGCGAGATGCTTCGGACCTCCCGTAGACCCTGTTCGGACGTTGCTGCTCAGCATGACGCCGCCACCTCATCCTCCCACTGCTACACCATAAAAAACATCCGACTCGAGAGACAAGTCGGATGAATTTTTTAATTCGATTTCAGACGCTGCCGTAAGACGCAGGCGCGACTTGAAAGACCCCGTACATCACCGCACTTCAGTCCTCATACCACTTGACAGTAAGCCCGTCACAATCGGTGATCGTAACATTTTCAGTATTACTGCCGGTATTTATTCCCGTGATACCGTTATTGTAACGAGTTGCCTTGATGGGATTTTCCGATTCAGGAGCCCTTACGGTCACATTCCCTTTTGCACCGGTAATCGTGCACGCATAACCTGCCGACCAGTTGCCGAGCACGGCGCCAACCTCAGAATCTGCCTTAGGATTGGAATCCGTCGCAGTTTTTCCATTGTAAGGGGTAATAATGACATCCGTGAGCGTCACCGTTTTAATATCCAGCTTATAAGACACCGAACCCACGATCCCTCCAATATTTCCGCTCCCGCCAACAAGCGTGACGCCCGATACAGTGATGCTCTCCATGGTTGTGGCTTTGCATGTTGACGGAATTGTGCAAACGATCCCGCCAACACCGGCTTCTGATGTAACCGTACCGTTTGTCGCAGATATCTCGACATCCTTCACCGACAGGCCAACATCTATGCCCGACAATGCTCCCGCAAAGCCGCCAACTGTATTGCCGCCCTCGATTGAAAGCGTCCCCTCGACCTTGATTTTGCTCAAGGTAAGGCCCTGCGTCCATCCTTGTCCGATCACAGCACCAACATACGCACTGTGGCTTCCAGCCAAATTAACATCAGATGAAACGGTCACATTCCTTAATGTAAAGCTTTCAATGGTGACAGCAGAATTTTTAGTGTAAACGCAACCAAAAAGTCCAAGATAGTCGATTCTTGTCGACCCATTATTATCATTTCCTACGACATTAAGGTTGGAGATCGTATTCCCGTTTCCGTTAAAATTACCCGCAAACGCTTTGCTATAAGAGGTCCCGATCGGGGTAAAATTTTCGTTATTGAGATCGATTGGCTCAGTAAGCTCAACCGTTTCGCCTTCAAAGCTGTATGCTTGGCAATTCTTTAAACTTCCACTGACGATTGCGGAGAAGTTTGCAAGGCCTTTCGCACTCTTTACCCTGAAGATGTGAGAACAGACACCGCCTTCATCCCAAACGGCATAGCGGTCGAATCCTTCTGCAATGTCGATCTGAACAGTGGTATCATACGCATTCAGGGTAGCATTATTGTAAGCCGTACCGCCTGCGCCATCATTCCCAAGCGAGGTAAAGAGGATATTGCTTTCCTTTAAGAGGCTACCGGAGAAGCTACTCCCGCGCACGGTTACTGTGGCATTATTTAGAGCATAACCAAAGAAGGCCCCCATCATATCTCCAAATCCGTTTGGTGAATGCGTCTTGATCTCAGCTTCAACAGTACCGCTGATCGTCATGTTACCGCCCAAGATCGTCCCAACAAGGCCGCCCACATATGCAGGACCTTCAACCTCGATCTTGGAAACACAGCCTGTCATGGAGAATTCGTTCTCACCCCACCAGCCAAGAATGCCTCCGACATTATTGGCATAATGACTGTCGTCCGTAGATTCGCCTCTGACATAGGCAAGATCGGTCGGTTCGACCTTCACATCCGTAAAGCTACCGTATGCCTTGCCGACTACACCGCCGACATCGCTACCGGAGCTCGTTATCACAACTCTACCGGTCACGGTGACATTGTTGACGACCCCTCCGATCAATTCGCCTGCGAGCGCACCGGCACATCCGATGATGCTGACACCACCTCCTGCCGTGCCGTTTGCTTTGACTTGAACATTTTCGATCCTGAGATTCTCAAGTCTTACATTATTCGCTTCGCCATATTGGCCAACTTGGCCGAAGAGTCCGACATGATCGTTCCCTGAGACCATCAGATTTCTGATTGTATAAACCTCTGTGACTTTGCCATCCGCAATTTTTGTCTTTGTGCCATCAAAAGTTCCTTTGAATGGAGTGGTAGTCGTTCCGATGGGCGTCCATGATTTATACGAAAGGTTAATATCCCCCGTCAAAACAACCTTTTCCCCTGCGAAGGTCATGCCGCCGTTGACCCAGTCGCGGAAGAGCTTGAGGTCGTCTGCGCTGTCGAGGGCGTAGCTTTCCTGCGTCACCATAATGCCGTTCCAATCGACGGTCAGCTTAGGATTGTCAGAGTTGACAAGGTCTGCACGATCGCGGCCCCAGAGGCCCTTGTGGTAGATCTTTGTATGCGGTGAGGGGATCACGGTCACGGTACCGCTATTATTGCTTGAATAATAAGGCCCGTCACCGACATTTCCCATCAATGCACCCATATCGCCGGTTACATTGCTGTCTTTACTCCCTGTCAAGGTGGCCTTAGAGCCGTCGAGGGTGACATTTTCAAATGTATTTTCATTCATAGTTACGCCGCCGTTTGCTTCAGAGGTCCCACCGCACAAACCGCCTATGTAATCGAATGAATTATATGTCAACTGAAAAGACGAAATGGTAAGATCGTGGAGCTTGTTCTTTTCGATCAAATTCCCTTGTCCGTGAACGATCCCAACAATGCCGCCGGCTTTATAGTTCTGATATCTGATAGAACCGCTGACCTCATTTCCCGTTGCCACGATGGGGTCCCCATAGCCGACAAGGCCGCCGACCCATTGATAGCCGCAGATGTCTTTAATGAACACCTTGACGTTTGAGATCGACCCGTTTACTGACCTTGCGGCGACTGCACCGACTGCTTCCGCTCTCGGCGCATAGATCTCGACTTCACGGAAAACGACATCGCTGACAGTACCCGTCAATTGGGAAATAAAGCCATATTTATATTGTGCTTTATCCTCGGAGTCGGTTGTGATCGTGAGGCCTGTGATCGTTTCGTCGCCCGTCTTGCCCTTGAACGTCCCTGCGAACTCCTTAAGCGGCGTCCAATTCTCCCCGCCAAGCTCCACATCTCCCGTCAGCACCACGGTCTCCCCTGCGAAATTATAACCGAGGATGGGCTGCACCAAGCCTTCATTGCCGTTTGTACCAGAGTCCCAGCCGAAGACACGTGTCCCATTGACGGCGGGAAGCTTTGCCGTGCTGCCGTTGACGTAGATCGCAAGGGCTCTGAGCTGGTTTGCGTCACCGACCGTCCAAACGCCCTTCTCCTCACCCTTTTCAAGGCTGTAGCCGACGCCGCGCCAAAGAAGGGAAGCGGTATTGTCCTGCATGATGAGCTCGCCTTCTCTATCCTTATAATAACCGACAAGGCCGTTGTGAGAGAATACGGCATTCGGGCTGTCGATCACGACATTTGACA
Source organism: uncultured Clostridia bacterium (assembly GCA_947627515.1). Classification (GTDB taxonomy): domain Bacteria; phylum Bacillota; class Clostridia; order Christensenellales; family Borkfalkiaceae; genus Gallimonas. The sequence continues at coordinate 3,705 of CANQWI010000054.1, read as the reverse complement.
TGACATTGTTCTTTATTGCAATCTGTCCCCAGCCGTAGGAACCGAGAAGGGCTCCGACGCGCTTGAAGTCCTGCGAGGTCTCATAGAGCCATACCGTCTTGATCGTAACGCCCTCGATCCTGTTGCCTCTGATCTCAACATTGCCCTGATTCAGACCCGCAAGGCCGCCGATATGTCCCTCGATGGTGAAATAATCCGCCCGCGTGGTCCCCTCGCGATATACGGCATAGTAGTCATTGACAAGCTGAAGGTCGCCGCTGACGACATTGTCGATCATATCCGTGCAGGCTGCCCAGCCGACAACCCCGCCGATGTAGTAGCCGACGCCCTGGATCCTGCTGCCCGCGGCCGCCCGTACGGTGTTGCCGACAAGCTTCGTATCGACGCCATCCTGATAGCCTTTCTCGTTGGTATTCATCCTGCCCACGACGGCGCCGAGGTATTGATTTCCGATAATATCGATCCTGCCCTGAACAGTGATGCCTGAGATCTCCTTGGCATTTTCCGCAAGGCCGATCGCACCGCCGACAAAATTGTCATACACATTTGCATAGACCTCTCCGAGCCTTGCAGAGGCCTCGTCGACCCAGGGCGTGATCGTGACGCCGTTGATCGTAAGGTCCTTCACGACCGCACCCTGCCCGATCCTGCCGAACAGGCCCCATTCCGTGGTCAGAGAAAGCCCTACGCCATCGGTATGGCCCACCTGCTCTGTCGGAGTGATTTTGAGGTCGTTGATCTTAAAGTGACCGCCGTCGAAGGTGCCCTTGAATTCCTTGCCATGCTCCCCGATCGGGGTCCACGGGGCGTTGTTGAGGTCGATGTCGGCGGCAAGCTTGACGGTTTCGGTCTCATAGGTCTTATATTCCATGCCGCCCGTTCCGTTGACGCTGTCTCGGAAGGCGGCGAGGCCTGCAGCGGAGGTGATCTCATACCACTTTTGGGTGTCGCCGTTGTCGGAGACAAGCCTTTCCGCAAAGCCGTCCGCAAGGGCCACGGTAAACTCCGTCTTGCCCTCGTACTGCACCGCGGGCTTTGTTTCGCCGCCGATGAGGTCCTGCGTAAGCTCCGTTTTGGCGTCCGATGTAGAGGCGTCGGGGGTCTCCTCCGTCCTGACGGTGACGTCCTTGACGGTGACCGTGCCGCTCCCTTCCATCTTGCCGACAAGGGTGCCGACGTCATGGTTGGACTCATGACCCTCCTCGGCCTTGACCGTGCTGCCCACGACGGTGACGCCCGAGACGGTCAGCGTGCCCTTCGCCTCGCCGATGAGGGCACCCGCACTGCCGTCCTCCACGGTGACGTCTGCCTTGAGAAGCTTGAGATTGCGGACGGTCGCATTTTCCGTCACGCCAAAGAGGCCCGCATTCTCATTGTCCTTTCCCTCACAGGTGAGGTTGGAGATGCTTCTGCCGCAGCCCTCGAAGGTGCCCTTGAAGGGAGCCTCGGCCGTGCCGATGGGCTCCCATGCCGCCACGGTCACGGGCTCGTCAATGCGGGAGGCGCGGGGACGGACCGTCGCAGCTGCGGGGAAGACGATATTGCAGTCGAGGTAAACGGTCTTTCCCTCAAACGCATTCCCCTCATTGACGGAATCGCGGAACTCTCCGAGCTCTGCGAGACTTTTGATATGATACTCGTCACAGATCAGGCAGGTTTTGCCGTCTTCAGCAAACTGATGCCCTGTCGCGGGAATGATCTCGGGGAAGGTCTCGCCGCACTTGGTGCAGGTGCGAAGGCCGATGCCGGGGATGTAGCACTTGGTCTCATAGACGGGTATAAGATCGCCGAGCGCGTGCTCACAGGCACCCTCCGACTGCGCGAGAGAATACTCGCCCGTGGTACCGTTTGCATAGCGGACGGTGAGGGCGTTGCCGCTGACAGAGTAATCGGTGTACTCCGTGCGGGTCCAGCCCTGCTCCGATTTCAGATAGAGCTCCCCTGTCTCGCCGACCAGACAGACGTCCCCCTCCTGTCCGAGAGAGGGTGCGGGAACGCCGTCAAGGATGGAGAGCATTCTCCCGCCTGCAGGCGTCTCGTTGACGCTTGTCTCGATTTTCCAATCGTCTCCTCCGCATGCGGCAACCGCAAGGGAGAGCGTGACCAAAAGCCCCAGCGAGGCCATGAAGGTCAGGATTTTGCGTAGCTTCTTACTCATACGAACTCCTTTAACACAGCTCAGAGCTGTGTTTTTCTTATTATACAGTTTGTAACTGTATAATGTCAAGTGATTTCGGGGGTAAAAATAATGAAGGAGCTCTACAATCTCTCAAAGAACCTGAGGATGTACCGTTGTCAATATGGCTATACAATGAAGGCGGTCGCGGACCACATTGGGATCGCCTATCAATCCTACCAAAACTACGAATACGGCCTGACCGTGCCCACGCTGCAGAACTTTATCAAGCTTGCAAGGCTGTACGACGTCTCGCTCGACGATCTCGTGGAGGAATGAGGGCGGCGGGCGATTTCCGCTCCGATGCACAAAATTTGTTCATAAATTTCAAAAGAGGTCTTTACTTTCGGCGCATTCCGTTGTATAATGGAGAGGAAGAACTTGCAGGAAGGGAGGAGACTATGGAACTCATTCACGAAAGCGCGGGGAAGAGACTTTACCGCGACGGCGACAGGCTCATCAAATCCTTTGACGAAAGCTATTCCAAGGCGGGTATTCTGAACGAGGCGCTCAATCAAGCCCGCGTGGAGGAGACGGGGCTGCACATTCCCAAGGTGCTCGGCGTGGAGGTGATCGACGGGAAATGGTCGCTCATCTGGGAGTTCATCGAAGGGGATACCTTGGAGGAGCTCATGCAGAGGCATCCCGAAAAAACCGACGAATATATAGAGTTTTTCGTCGATCTGCAGGTGAATATGAGCAAGGAAAGGGTGCCCCTTCTGGGACACCTCAGAGACAAGATGCATGCGAAGATCTCGGCGAGCGGCTTCCCCGCGACGGTGCGGTATGACCTGCATGTGCGGCTGGACGGGCTCCCCCGTCACAACAAGCTCTGCCATGGAGATTTTCAGCCCTCCAACGTCATTCTGACAAAGGACGGCACGCCGTACATCATCGACTGGTCGCATGCGACGCAGGGGAACGGCTCGGCAGATGCGGCGAGGACCTATCTCATCTTTAAGCTGCAGAAGCGGGACGACCTCGCGGAGAAGTATCTGAAGCTTTTCTGTCAAAAGACGGACACGGCGATCCAGTATGTCCAGCGCATCCTGCCCATCGTGGCGGCCTCGCAGTCGGTAAAGAAAAAGCCCGAGGAGGCGGAATTCCTCGCGAGCTGGGTCAATGTCTGCGATTGGCAATAAATTCCGAATACCTGCCGCGGTCGGAGCGATCCCCGCGGCTTTATTTTTTTCGATGAATTTGTTCAGGGGCGAAAAAACAAATTCATCGAGCGAAAGTGCTTTGTTCATCAATCAAAGTTGGCTGCGGAAGCGTTATATGCATGGACAACAAGCGCGAGGTATCGCGCAAATTGAGTGCGCTGCCGCAAAAGCGTGGTTTTGCTCCGCGCAGTAATTGAGAAATTCGATGATTTCTTTTTCAAGGACGAAAAAGAAATCATCGAGGGGTTAGTTCCCATATTTCACAATTTCTTGGTCAGCCACGAGCTCCGTATTTCATTCGTACAGTAAGGTTCCCGTAGGGTACCAAATAGGGTGCGCTTAGGCGGGGAGACCCCGCCACGCGCC
>CANQWI010000053.1 GCA_947627515.1 uncultured Clostridia bacterium | reverse complement strand
CCCCCTTTTGAGGGGATGGGTGCCAACAAGCTCGCCCTCCCCCTCATACCTGAGGGGGAGGGGTAGGGGAGGGGGTGGTTCGAAACTGTGCCTCAAACAGCGTCGAGGGACCACCTTATTATAATGCGGTGATGGTTCGACTACGCTCACCATGACATAATTTGGAATGGTCCGTAGACAACAAGCTTTTATTCTCGATCCCCACCTCAATCTTTAATTTTCAATTCGCCTTTTTCCGATAGATGATGATCCTCCTGCCCGGCCGAATGGGGAATTCGAGGTCGGGATTGCTCTTTTCCACATCCTCGGGAGCCTTTTTGAGGCGTTTGGAAAGCTCCCAAAGTCCGTCCCCCGCCGTGGGAATATAGACGCTGATCGCACTGTTGCTCTCAATCACCTGCTCCCCCTCCTTGACAGAGCTCACAAGGCAGACCGTGCTCGTCTTTTTTTCGCGAAGAACGAGCTTTACCGTTGCCTCGGCGTCGATCTCCCCCTCCTGCTTCTGTCGGGCAGACATCCCGCACACCATGACGCTTGCCGTCGCAGCCTCCGAGGGGACGGGAACGGAGAAGGGCAGACTCATCTCAATGGCCCGCCGTTCCCCCTCGCTCGAACGCACGAGAAGGGTGGCGCCTGCGACGCCCTCCGCCCTTCCGCTCTCCCCGTCCTGCACGAGTTCCGCCTCCGACCGCTGCAGGGTCACCGCCTCGAGGGTGTCCGAGAAATTCACGCTTCCCGCTAGGATGGCCTTCCCGCTCACCCGCTCCGTGACGCGCCGAAACTCCCCCGCAGAGGGATAGCTGCCGTGAAAGTATTCAAGCTCCGTCTCGCATTCCGTGGAGAAGGCGTCAACAACACCGTCGAGCACCGTCTCCTCATACACACAGCCCTCTGCCGTCAGCGTAAAACGCGCAGATATGCTGCATTTTCCGTCCTCCTCCTCGGCATGGATGGCAGTGTCGACGACGCTCACCCCGACCTCCGCACTGCCGCCGAACACCGCCGTTTCACAGGCGATCTCCACGCGGAAGGGCACCAGCCGTTCAAAGGAGACAAGGCTGTCCCCTCTCATGGCAAGCACGCCGAGATTGATCTCCCCCTCGGCCTTGACGAGCCCCGTTTCGCAGAGGACGTCGGTAACGGAGACCGTTTCGCAGTGCTGAAGGATGTCACCGAAGGGCTCTGTTTCGAATTCATCCTCTGCCTCGGCCGCCCCGCCGCAGAGATGGCAGGAAAGCACCTTGACGGGCTCCCGCTTCATGACGAGGTCCCCGCCCGCAAGGTAGTCAAAGCTCTCCTCGCCGTAGAGGGTGATGTCCGCGCCCAGCAGTGCGGTCAAAAAGACGCTCGCGCCCTCTCTTCTGAGGGAGATATTTTCGACGGCGACCGTCGCCCTTGCGGTCTGAGCGGGGCAGACGATCGCAGCCTTGGCAACCGCAGAGAACTCCGCCCCCTTTTCTGCACGACAGACATGCTTTTCGGCATCCTCATAGACGATGGAGAAATGCGCCTTGCCGAAATATCTGACTTCGCCGTTGCCCGCCTCCGCACCCGTCAGCGCGGCATGCACATGCGAGGAGAGCACCGTCTCCACCTCCCCGCCGAAGCGGCATTCGACCGCCGTCTGCGAGGAGAGCTCCCCGATCTTCCCGAAGCTGCGAAGAGTCTGCGTCTGAATTTTCATTGTGATATACGCTCCTTGAATTTTTCTCCCTTCATTCTATGCCCGAAAATCGGCGGTTATGCCCCCCGCACGGCCGCCGCAGGGGGTATATTTTCGGGGAAAAAGGGCAATCCTTGTCACATGATCAAACAGAAAAGCGACATCACCGCCGTCAAGCAGACGATCTCCGATTATTTTCAAAAGCATGTGGACGTAACCGTCAATCTCGGCCGCAACAAGATCCTCCGTTTCTGCGGAAGGCTCTCTGGCGTCTACCCCGCCCTCTTCACCGTTTCCCCCGACGACAAGGGCTTTTTGGGCAAGACGTCCTATTCGTATGCGGAGGTCCTCTGCGGGAGCGTCAGGATCAAGCCCTCCAAGCAGGGCCGCACCGAATGAGAAAACCCCCGTACGGCCGTGCCGTACGGGGGGAAACGTCATGGGAGAGCGGTAAGATACCCCTCAAGCACGGAGGCGAGGCAGAGAAGCTCCTCCTTCGGCAGGGGCGGGTCGCAAAAGGCCTCCAGCTGCGCCGAGATCGCCGAGAGCCGATCCTCCTTTTCGGCCGCGAATGCCTCCGAAATGGCCGCGGAGGCCTCTGCCCGTTTGTCCTCGGGCACGCAGGTGAGAAGGGGCTCAAGCGGATCCATCACGATTTTTCCGCGCAAAAGCTGCTCGTAAAAGACATAGTACAGGGTCGCCGCACTCCCTGTCGAGAGCCCGCCGCCGAGGACAGAGGTCCATTCCCCGCCGACAAAGGCCGCACAGCCCCGCGTCGAAATGCTGTAAAGCGCGTAGATGAGGATCCCGAGGCCGAACGGCAGGAAGACAAAGACCTTTTTGCCGACCGACTTCATGACCGTTTTTTTGAGGAGCGACGTCAAAAGCGTCACCCCGAGCGCGAGAAGCAAGACGTCCACGCCGTAGCGTCTGAGAACGCCGTAAAGCTCAATGACCGTCATTTGAATACCGTCCTTTTCCCGCCGCACCTCTATGATACCACACGAGCCCGCGCGGCCGCGGACGATATGACATTTTTTTGCAAAAACGGACCCCCGCGCAACCGCACGGGGGCAAGAGTGACTTATTCAGTTGTCGGGCGATACCCTTTTCGGGGCATATCTCGACTTTTTCTCATTCTGCGGGCACATTGCCCCTGCGGCAGTCAATCTCGCCGCACCTACTTCAAAGTCGCTTTTCCGCCCTTATCATAAAATGGTACATTGGTCGTTCCCTCCTTTATTGGGTCGTTCCCCATCCGTGGAGTGTGGTCATATCGTTGTACCTCCCGATATGAATTTTTTTGGGAACCTTGACGGCCTTCTCGGGTCCCCCTGCGATGTACGGGCTTTTCCGCTCGCACGCTCTTTCATGAAAGATTCTCACAAAAAATGTTTCTTTCTTTCTCTTTCTGGCTTTAGTATACCATAGATTTCGCATTTGTCAAGAGGTTGAGAGAAAATTTTTTCGAAAAATTTTTCAGTACTCCGCGATGCCGAGAATATAGTCGGCTTTGACGTCGAGAAGGGCGCACAGACGCGCAAAGGTGTCGAGCGCGGGAAATACGTCCTTCCGCATATATTTGCTGACCGTCTGCGCCGAGACGCCTACCGCCCGCGCAATGTCCTTCTGCTGCATGCCGCTCGCCAAAATGCACTCCCTGAGCCGCCGCTGGATGTCCTTCAGTTCCATATCCTTCCCCCCATTTTGAAAAAAACGATACTTTCCCAAAAAAATATCGCACAATGTGCGATTATTTGCTTGACAATCGTACATTATACGATTATAATAGAGGTACCTTCTGTCGAAAAAGGACGGAAGCAGGTAAATCGTGCAGAAACATGTCTTTTCCCCCAAATAAAGTCATTTCGAACGGTTTGCCCGTCCGCAGCGTCTCTCGCCGCGGACGTTTTTTTATTTTTGCGGCCCACCCCTTCCCGCGTCCCTGTTGACTTTGTCGGGGTTTTGTGGTAAACTGGACCTCAGACCGCAGTTCAAAGAGGATGAAGGGCAGAACCGCCGCGGGGGTGCAGAAATGGTCGCATGTGAAAATTACGGGGTCGTCTATACGCCGCAGGGGCTTGCGGGCTTTGTCGCAGAGCTTCTCGTCGCACATCTCCATAAGGACGGCTGCGTAAAGGTGCTCGACCCTGCCTGCGGGGAGGGCGTGCTTTTAAAGGAGCTTGCCGAAAGGCTGCGCTCGACCCGTCAAATTGAGGCGAAATGCTACGGCGTGGACATCGACGAGGCGGTCATTGCGCGGGACAGGCGGGAATTTGATGAAGCGCAGTACTGCTTTCTCAGGCAGAACTTTATCCTGCCCTCCACGTCGCTCACGGCCTACGGCTACTGGCGGCACAGGCTCAGGGACATTGACTGCATTGTCGCGAACCCGCCGTGGAGCAGTGAAAAGATCTTCGACCGTGCCGCGCTCGACCGTGCGGGATACGTCCTCGACGTCGGCCAATACGACAGCTATGTCCTCTTTCTCGAGCTGTGCGTGCGGCTTGCAAGGGAGGGCGCACTGCTTGCCTTCCTCGTCCCCGACTCCCTCTTTTCGGGCGAGAACAGGTCGCTGAGAAAATTTCTCCTCGAGAACACGCAGATCGAGGTGCTGGCGCGGCTGGGCGAAAAGCTCTTTACGGACGTCAACCGTGCCGTGAGCGTCCTCCTTCTCCGCAAGGGCAGGCCGACCGCGGCAGCAATGACCAGATGCTACCGTCTCGACACCGCAGACCGCAGGGCCTTTCTCGAGGGAAGGCTCGACCTGTATCGGAATTTCCGGGAAAAATCCCATCTCGCGATGCAGGCGAGGTTTTTACAGAATCCCGGCTATGTCTTTGACATCGACGCCCGTGAGGAGGACGAGGCCCTCTTGAAAAAGCTCGAGGAGGGCAGGGCCGACCCGCGCAGGCTGTTCCGCTTCGGGCGGGGGGTGGAGATCTCCAAATCGGGCACAGTGGTCATGTGCGCAGGCTGCGGGATGGCGCAGGTCTATACAAGGAGCAGTCTCTCGGCGGGAAGCACCGTCTGCCGCTTCTGTGGGGAGCGCATCCCTGCGGACGCAAGGACCCTTGCCATCATCTCGCGGGAGCAGGGCGAGGGCACCGAGCGCATCTATGTCGGCGAAAGCATCCATCGCTATTCCCTTGACAGCGTGCGCTATCTCAAAACGGGGATCCGCGGCGTCAATTACAAGGACCGCGCCCTCTATCTTCCCCCCAAGCTCCTCATCCGCAAGACGGGGCTGGGGATCTATGCGGCCGTTGACCGTGCGGGGACCTACACGAGCCAGACCGTCTATTCCCTCTTTGCCGCAGAGCCGCTCGAATATTATCTCGGCGTGCTGAATTCCCGCGTGATCTACTACTATTATCTCAAAAAATATGGGGAAAACGAGTGGAAATCGCACCCCTATCTCACAAAGGATATCCTCTTTTCCCTTCCGATCAAGGACGCAGAAACGCAGGAGGCGGAGACCGTACGACGCATCGCCGCCCTCGCCCTTTCCATGTCGGAGAAATACGACCGCGCCACAGATATGCGCCTCGAGGCCCTCGTCATGCAGCTCTACGGCGTCACACCCGCCGAGGCCGAGCTCATTGCAAAAACGCTCAACGCCCTGCCCGACCTCTCCGCGGTCAATCAAATGAAGTTTACGGTTGGTGAGCTTGAATGTTCAGATACATAGGCAACAAAACAAAACTGCTCCCTGCGCTGATGGAGACGATCGCAACGCTCGTGCCGCCGCGCAGCACGGTCGCGGACATCATGGCGGGAACGGGAAGCGTCTCCGTCGCGCTGAGGAGGGAAAATTACCGCGTGATCGCCTCCGACGTCATGACCTATTCGAGGCATCATCTCGTCACGCAGCTCCTCTTCTCCGCGCCGCCCGCCTTTGAAGGGCTCGTGGGCCGCCTTCCCGCCTATGACGCAGGAAAGACCGCCTACGAAAGCGTTCTCGATACGCTGAATTCTCTCCCCCCGCGCAAGGGATACTTTTATCGGGAATTTTCTCCCGACGGCACCCCCGCCAACGGCTGTCCCCCGCGCAAATATTTCACATCCGAAAACGCACAGAAAATCGACGCGGTGCGCGAGACGCTCAATGACTGGATCGCCGCGGGCCTTATCACGGAGGGCGAGGAGTCCGTCCTGAAGCACACCCTCATCATGGCGGTCAACGAGGTGGCGAGCATCTCGGGGACCTACGGCTACTTTCTTTCGGCCTTCGGGGGAAGCGCGCTCGAGCCGTTCACGCTCAAGCCCGTCTCCTTTCTCCCCGACGCCAACACCGACCATGTCGTGCTGCAGGGCTTTGCGGAAGAGCTTGCCCCCTCGATCACGGCAGACCTCTGCTACATCGACCCTCCCTACATGAAGAGGCAGTATGCCGCCAATTATCACATCCTCGAGACGGTCGCACGGGGGGATTTTCCCGAGGCGATCGGCAAGAGCGGGCTCAGGGACTGGTGGGACCAGCACTCCCTGTTCTGCACAAGGACCCGCATCCGCGCCTCCTTCGACAAGGTCATCTCCCGCATGCACTGCCCGCAGTTTCTCATCAGCTACAGCGAGGACGGCCTGCTCTCCATCGAGGAGCTTGCGGAGCTGCTTTCAGGCTACGGCGAGGTCACCTACCGCACCGTCGGCTACCGCCGCTTCCGAAGCAACAACAGCTCCAAGACAAGGGAGCTGAACGAATACCTCATCATCCTGACAAAAAACAGGGGAAACGGCTGATATCCGTTCCCCCCTTTTTTTATTTGCAGTTTACTGATTTTGATGTCACCTCGTAATTATTCCGAGAAGCATATCGGCACTGACATGTAGTAGCTCCAAAAACCGCAGAAAGGTACCCATGGAGGGCAAACGACCACATCGGCAAATATTATATAGCGTGGAAGCTCTTATCCCCGCAAGCTTTGCAAAATCATATCTTATATATCCTTTTTCCTTGATCGCTCTTTCAAGCCGCTTCCCGAACCCTTCGATGTCCAAAGCCAAGCCTCTTATATAACTATAATCGTTATATTATATAACTATTATCGTTATATATCAAGCAATTTATAACAAAATCTGTTATAATCTCAGGAAATGCTGAGCAAGGAAGTCGGACAACGGTTAAAGGAAAGCCGAAAATACGCAGGATTCACACAGCGGCAGGTCGCAGAGCGGCTGGGGATGCTCCAGCCCTCCTATGCGCGTTACGAATCGGGCGTGCTGGAGCTTGACTACGAAAAGCTCATCCGCCTTTGCAGACTGTTCAATGTTTCCGCAGATTATCTTCTCGGCCTGGACGAGAAGATTTAAAACACACTCCTTGAGAAAGGGAAACGGCTGATATCCGTTCCCCCTTTTTTTATTTGCAATAGGCAAGATAGCCTGTCGGCTCAAGGATGAAATGCTCCCTCACCGAGCCGCGCACCTCATAGAAGCCGACCCTTTCCGCACCGCCCGCAATGCCGAAGAAGCGGTAGATCGCATAGCTCTCGCCGCATGCCGCGGAGACCTCGACCTCGTTTGCGGAGATGTCAAAGGGCTTATTTTTGCCGCCCGTCGTGCTCTTGACCTCGATGTACTTTTCCCGATACACCCCGCCGATATTCTCAAAGGAGCGGATATCATAGCCGAGCCCGTCGCCGAGCTCCTTCGACACATGCCGCACTTTATCCGCAAGCTCGGGTCTGCCCTCTGCACACAGCCGTTCCTTCTCCATGCGCAGAGCGAGCGACTCGCCGATGTCCCCGATCTTTTTGAGATTGCGGCGTCTGCGTTCGAAGTCGGTATCCTTGGCGACGGTATGCCCTGCGCGAGTCGGCCGACGCTTCCATGCGGGCGGCTGCACCCTTTCGATCCTGACCGCCGTGCAGTCGAGCTCCAGTCTCAGCTCCTTTTGAAAATACTCGACTGCGTCGTCCGCTGCGGTGCCGAGGTCCACGGGGAGCTCTGTCTCCCCCAGCTCGCCGTCTGCCGCACAGCCCGCGGAAAACCTCCCGCTCGCAAAGCGAAGATACTGGTCGCCGAAAAAGAGGATGCCCTGCCCCTTTTTGTCCCGAAAGATCTCCTCAAGCCCGACGCCGTGCGGCCATGCGGCGGGAAGCGTTGCGCTGTCGACAAACGACGCATAATATCTGACGCCGTCGGGGCCAAGGGTCTTGATAAGGAGAATGTAGAGATGGTCAATGATGCCCGGGTAGCCCGCCTCACAGAGATAGGCCCCGAGCGCATCCCTCCGCGGCTCGGGAAAACCGCTTTTCGGCGTCCATGCGGGATGGCGGTAACGGGGGATCTGTCTGCAGATCCTGTAATCCTTGCGTCCCGTCCGCGGGGCAAGCTCGAGCTCCGCGCTCTCACTCCCGTCCGTCGTGTATGCCGTGAAAACGTAATCCTTGCGGGGAAATTTCTTGTCCTTATCCCAGAATGCGGGCGTGTCGGAGACCTTATCGGCGTCCTTGAACATCCTGTCGAGCTCCTCACGGCTGTAGCCCGCAGCCTGTATGTACGTCTGCCCGCCGCCTCCCGTGGGCTTCTTCATGCCGTACATGTTTGTAAAATCAGATTCCTGTAGTTTGTGATACAAGATCCCTTCAACGTGCTCCATAGTTTCCTCCGCTTCTTTTATACCGTGATTTTTTATTTTAAAAACATCGGCTGCCGTGATGGCAGCCGATGAGGCTTATTCTGTGCAGTTTTTCTTCAGGGTCGCAAGACTCTCTCTAAGCTCGTTGGGCAGGCGGTCGCCGAACTGCTCGTAGTAGCCCGCAATCTCGTCGGCCTCCGCGGCCCAACGCTTTTTATCCACATAGAGGATCTTTTCGAGCGTTTCCCTGTCATAGTCGAGCCCCTCGAGGTCGATGTCCTTGGCATAGGGCACATAGCCGATTGCGGTCTCCTGCGCATCCGCCGTGCCGTCGCAACGCTTCAGGATCCATTCGAGAACTCGCATGTTGTCCCCGAAGCCCGGCCAAAGGAACTCGCCGTTCTCGCCCTGACGGAACCAGTTGACGTTGAAGATCTTGGGCGGGTTTGTGACCTTTTTGCCCATCTCGATCCAGTGGCCGAAGTAGTCTGCCATATGATAGCCGCAGAAGGGCTTCATCGCCATGGGATCGTGACGGAGCACCCCCACCGCGCCCGTGGCCGCCGCCGTCGTCTCCGAGCTCATGATGGAGCCCACAAACACGCCGTGGTCCCAATCCCACGACTGATAGACGAGCGGGGTCGTCGTTGCCCTTCTGCCGCCGAAGATGATGGCGTCAAGCGGCACGCCCTCCTTGGAATCAAATTCGGGGGAAAGGCAGGGGCAGCCCGTCGCGGGAGCGGTAAAGCGGGAATTCGGATGCGCGGCCTTGGTGCCCATGTCGGGCGTCCAGTCATTGCCGAGCCAGTCGATGAGCCGATCGGGAGCCTTTTTGGTGAGCCCCTCCCACCACACGGTGTTGTCCGAGGGGTCGATGGCGACGTTTGTAAAAATGGTGCCCTCCCTCGTTGCCGCAAGAGCGTTGGGGTTAGACTTTTCATTGGTGCCGGGGGCGACGCCGAAGAAGCCGTTCTCGGGGTTGACCGCCCAGAGCCTGCCGTCCTTGCCCACGCGGATCCATGCGATGTCGTCGCCGACGGTCTCCACCCTATAGCCCCTTT
>CANQWI010000052.1 GCA_947627515.1 uncultured Clostridia bacterium | reverse complement strand
CCTCATCCCGCCCCGCGCGCATTCTAATTGTGACTAAGCGCGGCACGAGCACCGCCCTTGGTGCGAAGTAGGCGAAGCCGAGTGGATCTTATCAAAACCCACGGACCCCGTACTGAAGAATGAGATTCGCTCGCCCCCTTCGGGGGCTCGGAATGAGGGGACCCCTTGGCTCCCCCTCGAGGGGAAAATTTTGCAGTTCTGTCAAGAGTTGATAACTCTTGACGCAAAATTTTCTTGGCATTTGCCCATATGCTCGGGCAAATGCTGACCGAATGCGGGACTCTACCCGAATGAGAAGCTGTCACTTTAGTGACTGAGGGGTTTTGGAACCCTATCCCCCCTTCGGGGTACTTCCCCTATAAGGGGAAGCAAGGGATTCCCCCACTATAATTTTTAATTTTTAATTTTTAATTTTCAATTTTTAATTTCTATCCTTTCCTTCCCGCCCATGTAGGGACGCAGGACCTCGGGGATGTCGACGCTGCCGTCCGCGTTCAGATGGTTTTCGATGAATGCGATGAGCATGCGGGGCGGGGCGACAACGGTGTTGTTGAGGGTGTGCGCGTACGCCGTGCCCTTTTCGCCCTTGTAGCGGATGTTCAGCCTGCGCGCCTGTGCGTCGGTGAGATTGGAGCAGGAGCCCACTTCAAAATATTTCTGCTGGCGGGGCGACCATGCCTCGACGTCGCAGCTGCGGTATTTGAGATCCGCAAGGTCCCCCGAGCAGCACTCGAGCTGGCGCACGGGGATGCCCATGGAGACAAAGAGCTCCACCGTGTACTGCCAGAGCTTCTCGTACCACGCTTCGCTCTCCTCGGGCTTGCAGATCACGATCATCTCCTGCTTTTCAAACTGGTGAATGCGGTAAATACCCCTCTCTTCGATGCCGTGGGCGCCCTTCTCCTTCCTGAAGCAGGGCGAATAGCTCGTGAGCGTCAGGGGAAGCTGCTTTTCGTCCACCGTCTGGCCCATAAAGCGGCCGATCATGGAGTGCTCGCTCGTGCCGATGAGGTAGAGGTCCTCCCCCTCGATCTTGTACATCATGCCGTCCATTTCCTCAAAGCTCATGACGCCCGTGACGACGGAGGAGCGGATCATGTAGGGCGGGATGCAGTAGGTGAAGCCCTTATCGATCATAAAATCCCGTGCATAGGAGAGCACCGCGGAATGGAGACGGGCAATGTCCCCCGTGAGGTAGTAAAAGCCCTGCCCGCTCGTCCTTCTCGCGCTGTCGATGTCGATGCCGCCCAGCCTTTCGAGGATATCGAGATGATAGGGCACCTCGAAGTCGGGCGTCTTGGGCTCGAGAAAACGCCTGCGCTCGACATTTTCACTGTCGTCTTTTCCGATGGGGGTGTCCTTGGAGATGATGTTGGGGATGCGCAGCATGACGCTTCTGAGCTCCTCATTCACCGCTTCGGCTTCCTTCTCGACGGCCTGCAGACGCTCGGCGTCCGCATTCACCTCCGCCTTGACCCTCTCGGCCTCGTCAAGCCTCTTTTCGCGCATCAAAAGGCCGATCTGCTTGGAGAGGCTGTTACGGGCGGAGCGAAGCCCGTCCCCCTCCGTCTGAAGGGCGCGGCGTCTCTCATCGAGCTCCAGCGCCCTGTCGACAAGCGGGAGCTTATTATCCTGAAATTTCTTTTTGATATTCTCGCGCACGAGCTCGGGGTCGTTGCGCAGAAGGGCGATATCGATCATAGCTTCACCTCTGAACTGAATTTCCCTCTCATTATACATCATTTTCGCCGCGTTTGCAAGGATTTTATGGGTACAACTTACGCCTCCCCCCTCCCCCTGCAGTCCCCGCAGACAGCTGAGAGGAATGGATGACCCCCCCGTCGGGATTCGTTCCCGACGGGGGTTATTGTCATTGTCTGAAAGTGTATTTCGATATAAAATTTTGGATTTTCCGATTCTCTATGTACGCCCGCGTTTTGGAGGCTCGGACGCGGGTCTGAGGTTTCAGGTCACGGGGAAATATTTGACAAGCCTTCTCTTGGTCACGGCGGCGGCGACGCGGTCGAGAAAGGCGGCTCTGTCGGGGATCGCGAGCTCGTACATCGTGTTGCTGCGGGTGTTCCACAGGATCCCCCGCTTCAGCCCCAGCCCGATCATGTACATGGCGCACTGCAAAAAGTGGGGATGGGAGAGCTCGGACACAAACTTAAGTTCATACACCGTTCCGTCCTTGACCACGTCCGCAAGGCCGTTCGCGAGGAAGGCCTTTTTCCCCGTTCCGTCCCCGAAGGCGATGCTGCACGGCACCTGTACCTGCTCTGCGGGGGAAAACACGGTCCTCAGCCGCTCGGTCAGCTGCTTTTTCTCCTCTCTGCGGATAAAGGGGGTCATGACCTGCTTTCTGTAGCGGTCCTGCTTGGTCTCAAGTGACGTCAAAAACAGGATCTTGTCCTCGATGGGAGCCCTTTTTACTTTTGCGGAGAACAGGAATTCAAGCTCGGGATGCAGCTCGAGGAACATGCGTATTTCCTTGTCGATGTCGTAATTTTTGAAAAAGGCCGCCTCCTGATAGCTGCCGACGCAGGGAGAGAGGTCGATGAGCATGTCGCGCTCTCTGATCCCAATCTCCGTACGGTCCCCCTGCGGGATGAGCGTGAGCCGCAAAAGGGCATAGCACGCCTCGACGTCCTCGATGTATTTGAAGTCAAACATGGAGGAGATATTCATATCCGTAAAGGGCACATCGGACATGGGGTCCTCGGACAGGCTCTCCTCGGACAGCGGCTCCTCGCCGTCTGAGACAAAAACGATCTTCTCCTTCCCCCTGCTCGCCGCGACGCAAAAGATGTTGCGCAGGATCTCATAGGACTGCTGAGGCTTTTCGATGCGCACCCGCCAGTAGCTCTCGGTGAAATCGAACACCATGCAGATTTTTCGCTCCAGTCCCTTGCTGCTGTCGTAGGTCGTGAAAATGGCGCACCTGTCCGTGGGGTCGACCGCCCTGTTCCCGTCGTCGTCCTGAATGCTTGCGTACACCGTAGACTTGTTGAAGCGGGCGGGGAAGGCGTCCTCGAGCGTGTTCAAAACCTCTGCCATGTCCCCCGTTCTTGCGCCGAGACAGAGGATGTCCCGCGGCCGCTGCACAGATAAAAAGGAGATGGCGTCCTCCACCCCCATGCTTAAAACACAGCAGTCAGGATTGACGCCGTCGATGCTTTTTTTCCAGATGCGCCCGAGCATGGCCGCATGCTCCCTTGAGAGACGGAAGCATTTTGTAAAGGTCAGCCGCCTGTACTCCCCCAAAAAGCCGTCGATGAAGGCCCTGACGTCGAGGGCGGTCTTGTCGTAGATCTTTTGCTCCATGTCCCCCACCGCGATGATCTGCATTCGGTCGTTGGCGGATTTGATGTACTCTAAAAGCTCGGCGAGCTCCTGCTCGATGTCCTGATATTCGTCCAGAACAAGGACGTCGTAGCGCGGAATGGCAGGCCTGAGGCGGTTAAAAGTCTGAATGAGATCGTGGATGCCAGCCCCGACCCCGTGCATGCTGAGTGCTGTGTAGGCAAAGCCGTGGTAATTGGTCACGGTGACGTTGCGCCGATGGATCTTTGCGCGTGCATCCAGCTTTAAAAGACGGTTGTATGTGAGATAGAGGATCCTCTTATCGGCGGGGAGCACCTCGCAGAGCCGCTGGATGGCAGTCGTCTTCCCGCTCCCGATGCAGGCGTCGACGAGGATGTTTTCACCGCGCATGGCGACCGAGATGAAATTTTCCTGCTCCTCGGATAGCCGAACTCTCTGCATGCTCATTTTGTCTGATATCTCTGATTGCGGCATCCTGTGATTTGAAGGGTCTCCCCTTCACATGCCTTACCATCAATATAGCGGATAACTTAAGAAATTGCAAGTTATTTTTTAAAATTACTTACGAAATTTCACTTTTGACTTTACTTTTACGGCGATTTCTTAAATCTCAGGCTCGATTTCTTAAATTTCAAACCCGTTTTCTTAAATTGCAAGCTTGATTTCTTAAATAACAAACCCGATTTCTTAAATCGAAGGCCTGATTTCTTAAATTTCTGGCCCGATTTTTAAAATTGCGGCGTTGATTTTCAAGATCGATCGCTTGAGGCTTGGATCATCAGCCGCTCCCTTCCCCCCTTCGGCATGAGAAAAACGATCGGGGGAAAATTTTATGATTTTTGAAATTAAATCACGAAATACTTGACAATTCGGGGGGGGGGGTAAAATATATCCAAGCGTGATTTTTGGAAATTCGGTAAGGCAGAGGAGATTTTTATGAAAAAATCGAAATTATGGATGATTTTGGCAACGGGATCGCTGTGTGTCGGCCTCCTTGCGGCGGCAGTCGCATGCGGAGGAAACAATCAGGGCTCTGAAGAAAACGCTCTCGAGGTATCGGGGTCCGTGCTCTTTTTGCAGGAGGGCGCACCCGAGCGCAGATTCGGCGGCAGCGGAGACGTGTGCATCGTCACCTCAACGGGCACGATCTATCGCAAGGACGGCACGGAGTGGCAACAGACGGCCTTTGAGGAATATACGGTCAACGGAGAGCGGCTGCAAGTGACATACTCTGACGGCACCGTCGGCACCTATGAGCTTGCCTCGCCGCAGGCGGATCGGGGAACGAACTCGGCCTGCGCACATGCCTCCTTTGGGGAGGTCAAAACAATTTACCCGTCTCTCTGCGTGGTCCCCGGCATCGGCGTCAAGACGTGCACCGAATGCCACGAGTCCTTTGTCGAGATCCTTCCCGCAGACCCCGCAAATCATCGGTTCAACCGCGACAATTACGGCCGCTGCGATATCTGCGCCCATGTCTCGAGCGGCGTTGTGGGCTATGAGGCAAGCGATTCCGAACAGCTGAAGGAGCTCTTTCAGGAAAACAAGCTCGAGGACGGCGACACGGTCGTACTGCAGGGAGGGGCAGAGATCCATGCGGAGGACGAGTTGCACATCGAGGAAAATACAGATATCACGCTGGATGTGCACGGCCAGACGTTTGACTTCCAAAAGGACAAAAACAGCCTTACGGGTGCCAAGACAAATATCGAGGTCGGCCCCGGCGGGTCGCTTACGGTCACGGACTCCAGCGACGACCATAGCGGCTCGTTCGATATCACAGTCACTGAGGAAGGCGGCAATTATATCTGGACGGGTCAGTATGATACAAGCGGTAACAAGATCTACCGACGCGGTGCTGTCTCTGTTTTGGCAAAGGGCACGGCTGACAACCGCGCACAGCTGAGCTTCGAGAATGTCGAGGTCAATATCAATGACGTGAATATGATGAACCTCGTCATAAATTCCGAATATGCCGATGTGACTCTCGGCGAGGGAACAGTGTTCAATATCGAAGGCGTCGCCTATACGGGAGCCGTGTACGCAGGAGACGGGGCAACCGTCACGATCGACGGAGCGGAGATCAACACACAGGGAGACGTCACACCGTTTGTGGTAGGCGACTGGTTGGAGGACGCGACACTCAATTTTAAAAGCGGCTCGATCAATATGAATGATCCGAGCGACCGCATGTTCGGGATACAGGTCAACGGTGCAGGTCACGTAAATATGAGCGGCGGTGAAATCAATATCACGGGCGATTTGAGAAGCACTGACGATACGCACGTTGCGGTCGCCATCGGTGTAGATAACCGCCGCTATGCAGAATGGATCGATGAACACAATACAGGACTTGGCTATAAATGGAATTGTGTAGAAGCTACCATTGATATTACCGGGGGCAGCATCAACCTCGCGCCGACCCATGGGACCGCTTACGGCGTTGTGACCTGGCCCGGAAATCCCGTGATCAATATTTCCGGCATGACGATCCTCGGCAATGCTCCCGCCGCAGAGGGAGAGGGCGTGACAGGTGCATGCACGTTTGCATTATGCTGTGCCGAGCTGGATGGAACTGTAGCCCCACAGATGTATTTGGGCGATGGGCTGAAAATACAGCTTGCGGGGACGGGAAGGAATTTGCTCTTCAGCACGCGTGAAAACGGCGGCGACGGCATTTCCTTTGATTGGAAGGCCTCGGGAAGCTGTATCTTCGATAAGACCGCGGATAAAATTTTTGGGGAAGCGCATGCGGAGGAATACGGCGGCCAGTTTGTTCAGCCCTATACGGAGTAAACAAGGCCGACAGTCAAATTAAAAATTCAGGGTCCGACGTCACTCGCGTCGGACCCTTTTTTTACGAAAAAATAAGCCTTATCTCAAAAATCATCGATCGCAGTCGCGGTCAGAACACTGCAGCCGTCCTCGAGAAGTGCGCGGTTGAGGCCGAGCTGTGGGTCCAAAATATCCCCCTCGCGGTACAGGACAAACCGCTCCCGCCCGTCTGTTCAATATGAAAAATTCCATGTGTTCGACAGCAACCATCCGGCATGGCGGCTCCTCACATTGAGGAAGCCCCACTTGGTTATTCTGCCACGCTCCTCCCAAAATGTCAATCGAATTCGCTCCCCGCATCCTTGCTGTCCCTGCGCCTGTCGGGCTTGAAAAGGGGACCTGCTTTTTGAAGGCTTCCAAATTCATAAGGATCTTCAGAGAAATTGATGCTTTTTTACAACACATATGATATAATCAAGGCATGAGCGTTATCTATCAACCCACGGGCATGGCACGGGAGTACAGTCCGTACGCCCTCAATCTTTACATCGGCTGCAGCCATCGGTGCAGATATTGCTACGCTCCGCACACCCTACAGCGGGCAGAGGGAGACTATTTCGGCAAGCCTGCGCCCAGAAAGGATGTTCTGAAGTATCTCGAAAGGGACCTTCAGAAGAATATCTATCACGAGCAGATCCTCCTCTCCTTCATCGGCGACGTCTACTGCGACAATGCGGACAACAGTCAAACGACGCGGGCGGCACTGGAGCTTTTATCGGCATACCATGCCCCCGTTGCGGTGCTCTCCAAGGGCGGGAAGAAGATGCTCCGCGACCTCGATGTATTCAAAACCTTCGAGGACAGGATCACAGTCGGGACGACGCTGACCTTTCTCGATGAAGCAAAAAGCAGGGCGTGGGAGCCGTATGCAAGTCCCCCCGAGGAGCGACTCGAGGTGCTGAGGATCCTTCATGAAAACGGCATCAGGACCTTTGCGAGCTTTGAGCCGACCATCGAGCCGAGGGAGAGTCTGAGGCTCATCGAAAGGACGCTTGCGGAGAATAGCGTCGACCACTATAAAATAGGAAAAATCAACCACTACAAGGACGCAGATAAGTGGCAGAACTGGCGAAAATATCTTTTGGACTGCCTTGCGCTTCTGCGACCTGCGGGGAAGGAGGTTTATTACAAGTACTGTCTCCGCTGCCTCGCGCCCGACGTCCCGCTCACGGATGCAGAGAAAAACCCCGACGAATACATCGTCAGGGCGTAGAGATGTTTTTCAAAATATCCTATTCGGGGGATCATCTGTAGCAGTCGATGCGGATGATCTCCTTTTTTTGCGCCTCGGCGAGCCTGATGCAGTCGTAGGTGCCGCCGCGGTTGATGGGACGGCCGTCGTCCTCCAAGGGGAGCTCTCTCCCGTCCCAAAGGGCGAGCAGCTTGTCGCACCTGCTGACCATGTACCTGCTTGCCTCTGCATAGGTAAATTTTGGGTCCTCGATCACCCTGCAGACGACGGTCTGCGCGAGCAGCTCCCGCATCCTCTGCTCATCCTGCTCCGTAAAGGGCCTTCCGTGCGAGAGCGCGTCCTCCCGCACATTTTGAATATACGTCTCCATAGGCATGGGGAGAATGGCCTTGAGGGTGAGGCCGAGCTCCGCGGCGCACTCTGCGATCAGCTGGTCCGCGCCGTATGCAAAGCAGGTCCTCACGGTCACTTGATACTCCCTGGCGTATTCGCCGAGGATGTCCTTGATCCTTGCCTTGAGCGTCTCGGGGTCGTCGCTGTAAAAGCGGTGGCCCGTGCCCGCGATTTCGAGCTGCGGCCTCCCGTCCGTGCGGTAGTTGTAAATGCGGATGCTGCTGTCGAATTTCTTCAACAGGGTGAGGATGTTGTTCACCATGAGCTCATCCTTGGAGCGTTCCTCCTCGTCGAGAAGGTCATAGGGCACAAGGTCCCTGTGATGCTTTTTGCGATCGCGGGTCTCATTGTCCGTGTAATCGATGCCGTAGGTCCAGCCCATCGCGAGCTTTTCCCTCACCCAGCGCACATGCTCCTCACGGCAGAGGAAGCCGAGATTGTCCTTATACGGCGTTTCGACGCGGTGAAAGTCCTCCACCACGGGATAGTCGAGGTCCTTTCGGCTGAAAAAGCAGTTGATGCGCTCAAGCTTATCGGCGTAGGATTTGGCCTGCTCGATGTTGGAGAGCTTGAATTCGAGGGCGAGGTCGCCGAACTCCCTGCTGATGAATTCTCCGCTGAGGGCACTGCAGTGCTCGTTGTAGCTTGCATGGATGGCCTTTGCAAGGTCGCAGAGGCTGACAAAGCTGTCGTCCGAGGCAAAAAGCCGCGTTCTCCTCTGCTTGGGCCTCTCCTGCGTGCGCACCGTGATGCGCAGGGTAGTCTGAATGTACCCCTTGAGCTTTTCGACAAAGACCCCGTCCCGCATCTCACGGTAATTCTTGTTGAGGCATACGTCGGGCTGCAGGGCGTCGTTGTAGGTGCGGGCGATGTAGGAATCGTACGTGTAGCACACAATTAGCGTATTTTCGGAGATATCGAGGGAAAAATCCCACGCGATGGGGTCGCGCTTGCTGATCTTGCCGTAGGCGAGACGGTCCCAGCACTGGAGCTCGTCGCAGAGGATGAGAAGATAGGAGAGCGGATGCTCGTATAGCGAAATGGGATGCCTGTCGGGAGCGTCGTATTTATTGAAGCTGTTATGCAGAAGGATGGCGGTGAGCACGTCGAGCTGCTCCATATCGGGCTTAAAGTCCTCCATCGAGCACATCTGCCGCGCCAGAATGACCGCGCTGAAGTAGCCGTGGTCCATGAAATTGGGCTGCCGAATGACGCGCTCCGTGAGAAGAGGCGCGACCCTTTCCCGCGGATACCCCTCACGCACCTGCAGACCGTAGGCGAGGAGATCGTTGTAGGTGGAAAGGTCGGTGGAAAACGCGGCCCTCAGCCTTTCCCGCGCACCCTCTCCGATGGCGATGAACTCCTCGAAATTGCCGTAGGAGACAAAGAGGCTGTCCGCATTCCCCTTTCCCCATACCTCCTCGGTGTATGTCTTAATCTGCTCGTGCGCGAGCTGGAAGGGATAGCCGATGTCATGAAAGAGGGCTGTCATGCCCCAGAGCCTCAGGAAATGAAATGCAGCGCGGCCGTTGTCCTGCAGGCCGTAAAAATCGAGGTAGGCCCTGCGGAAAGCGGGGTCATTTGCGTAAAAGGCGAGCCCGAGCGCGAACACGTAGACGGAATGGGAATAGTGGTCGCGATGCTTGGACAGGAGCTCGCCCGAGTGATACTCATGGTCTGAGAGCAGCTCGAGCAGGGTCCTCATGTTCTCATATCCCCTGCCGAAGAGCGAAAAGATCTCGCTGAAGCAGAAGTAGACGGAGAAGGCGTCCTCCTTTTTGCCCCCTGCGAGAAACTGCCTCATTGCGTACAGAAGGCACTGCTTGTCACTCTCTGCCGTCTGCGGCCTTCCGTAATCATGCATATCCGACAGTGCAAAGAACCTCTCGTCAAGCGCATACAGCGTCTTCATCCCTCTCCTCCTCAATGGTCGATTTGCCCCATTGTAGCATACCCAGTGGATTTTTTCAAGTCTTTTTCCCAAGGAATGCGGCGCGGAGCGAAATGAGGATTCAGCCACATACATTTTACTCCTCATCCCGAGCGTAGCGAGTGGATCTCATCAAAACCTACGGGCTCAATAAAAAACGGGCCATTCCAATCGGTCATGGTGAGCCTGTCGAACCATCACCGCAATTTTTAATTTTTAATTTTTAATTTTAAATTCTGAATTCTCTCGCTGCCCCTGTAGGGGAAGTGGCCTTCAGACCAAAGGGGTTTTGTCCTCATCCCGCCCCGCGCGCATTCTATTTGTGACTAAGCGCGGCACGAGCACCGCCCTTGGTGCGAAGTAGGCGCAGCCGAGGGGATCTCATCAAAACCCATGGACTCCAACAAGCTTGCCCTCCCCC
This sequence comes from uncultured Clostridia bacterium, assembly GCA_947627515.1. Lineage (GTDB taxonomy): Bacteria > Bacillota > Clostridia > Christensenellales > Borkfalkiaceae > Gallimonas. The sequence goes on along the minus strand of CANQWI010000052.1, from coordinate 123 downwards.
TTTTGGGAGGATGGGTGCCAACAAGCTTGCCCTCCCCCTTTTGGGAGGATGGGTGCCAACAAGCTCGCCCTCCCCCTCATACCTGAGGGGGAGGGGCAGGGGAGGGGGTGATTCAAAATGATA
>CANQWI010000051.1 GCA_947627515.1 uncultured Clostridia bacterium | reverse complement strand
CCTATTCTACGGGCCATTCCAATTACGTCATGGTGAGCGTAGTCGAACCATCACCGCAATTTTTAATTTTTAATTTTTAATTTTTAATTTTAAATTCAGAATTTTCTTGCTGCCCCCGCAGGGGGCGAGCGAATCTCATCCATAAGTACGAGGTCCGTAGGTTTTGATGAGATCCACTCGGCTTCGCCTCGGGATGAGGACCATTGTAGTACGGGGAATGCCCTCCATTCAATCTTACTGCGCGTGGCGGGGTTGCCCCGCCTAAGCGCACTCAATTTGCGCGATACCTCGCGCTCATTGTCCATGCATATAACGCTTCCGCAGCCAGCTTAATTGATGAACAAGGAAGGTTCGCTCGAAGGTTTTTTTTCGAAGGGACCGTGGCCGCCAGCGGCGGGCAGGGTGCCGAGCAAAAAAACCTTCGAAAAAAAGCCCGCTCAGAGGGAGCGGAGCGGGAGAAGGACGGTGATGCCTTTCTCGGGGGAATAGGTGCGGGAGAGGACGAGGGCGTCGACGAGGTACAGACCCCTGCCGCGCTCGGCGTCGGGGGGGCTCAGCGTGCTCTTCTCTGGCGGGCGAAAGTCCTTTTCCCCGCGGACGGAGATGCGGATGCACTCCTCAAGCTCCACATCGAGATATGCCCTGCCGCCGTCATGCTGAAGGACATTGGAGACGAGCTCGTCAATGACGAGCTTGCAGTCAAACACCGTCTCATGGGGAGCCCCACAGAGCTCCGCACAGACAGCTATGATCGCCCTTTTTAAGGCAGAGAAGCTGTCGATCTCAAACCGCATCATGCCATGCTCTTTCTGAGCCTCTCCCTTAGTTTTTCCAAAACTTTGCGTTCCATGCGCGAGACATACATCTGCGACACGCCCATGCGTCTTGCGGTCTCTGCCTGTGAGAGCTCCTCCGTGAACCGAAGCCCTACGAGCCTTCTTTCGTCCTCGCTGAGCTCCCCGACCGCGGCAGAGATGGCGTCATGCGTATCGATCCTGTCAAAGACGTCGTCGGTATCGGGAATGACCTCATAAAAGCTCATTCCCTCCTCATCCGCGGGCCTGTCCAACGATACGACGCCGCCCGCCTCCTGAGAGGAGAGCACCTCCTCCTCGGAGACGCCGAGCTTCTCCGCGATCTCCCTTGCGGTGGGACGCTTGCCGAGCGACTCGGTGAGCTCATCCGCAGTCTTTTTGACGGCGGCACGCAGCTCGGAGACCTTCCGCGGCAGATGCACGAGGCGGGAGCGGTCGCGGAAATAATTCTTGATCTCCCCCGTGACGGTGGGCGTGATGAAGGTGGAAAACTTCAATCCCTTGCGTTCGTCAAAACGGTCGATCCCCTTGAGAAGCGCAAGGGAAGCGACCTGATAGAGATCGTCGTATTCGACGCCGCGGCCGACAAACTTTTTTGCAAGAATGGCGGCAATATAGAGGTACTTTTCGGCGATGAGGTTGCGAAGCTCTCTGTCCCCCGTCTCCCTGTACCTTTGAAAAAGCTCGCTTTCCGTCATTTCAGGACCCGATCTCAAAGGAGACAGCAAGGAGCCTCCCGCCCTTTTCCGTCATTCCGACCTCGCCGAGGAGGGCACTCAGAAGCGCGAGAGAAATTTCGTCCTCCGCGGACTCCTCTGCTTCTCCCTCTCCCATGCCCTCGATGCGGACGGAGAGCTTCTCACCCTCGAAGAAGCGTACGCTTGCGGAGGAATACCCTCTGTGCTTCAAAAGGAGAAGGCTCTCGGTGATGCACACCTTGCAGTCCTCCGTCTGTTCGATATCCAGCCCCTTGAGGGCGCACATGCCTCCCGCGGCGAGTCTAACGGAGGTCAGAAGCTCGCTCCGAAGCGGGAAGATAAGCTCAAAGATCGTATTCATTCCAACTCCATGATGCGGTCGAGCGCACAGATCGTGAACAGCTTTTTCAGCTGCGGGTTTAGCGCGGAGAGCCTCAAAGCATGGCCGTCCGCCTTGACAAGATTGAGAATTTTTACAAAGCATCCGAGCGTCGTGGAATCGATAAAGGTGAGCCTGTTGCATTCAAACAGGACGTCTCTGGGGGAACGCTTGTATTCCTCCATGACGGTCTCGAAGAGTGCGTCCGAATTCTCCGAATCGATCTCCCCGGACAGGGAAAAGGTGAGCGGATCGCCGCCGATGATCGTAACTTCCTGCATAACTCCCTCCTGCCGCATGACCCCGCGGCCGGAACGCCTCTCGGCGTTTTCTTTATTGTATCAAATTTCCGAAAAAAAGTCAATCCCCGAAGAGTGCATTGAGGTCCTTCAGAATACAATCGGGGCGGTCGGGGGAATTTACGACGATCCTCCCCGCCATCTCTCCCGAAGAGACGAGCACCGAGCGCATGCCGCAGCTATTTGCAAAGCGGATATCCTTAGACATGCTGTCGCCGACCATGCACATCCTCTCCCGCGGGACCCCCGTGCTGCGGGAAAGTGCCTCGCCCATGTACGGATACGGCCTGCCGACGACCGCAGCCGTTCGCCCCGAGGAGCGTTCCAAAAGCGCAAGAACAGAGCCGACGTCGGGCACGGTGCCGTCGGGAGTCGGACAGACGTCGTCGGAATGGGTGGCAAGAAATGGCTTTCCCCGATGCAGAAAAAAGTCGAGCCGCCTGAGCTTTTCAAAGGTCAGCGTCGTATCGTAGGCGAGCACGCAGACGTCGGGCGACGCGTCGTCAAGCACAAGCCCGCTCCGCGCGAGCTCCTCCCTGACCGCAGCCGTGGCGACAAGATGGACCCTTTGACCGAAATACCTCTCTTTGAGATAGGCGACGGTCGCCATCGCCGAAGTATAGACGCGGTCGTCCCCCTCAAAAAGCCCCAAGCGCGTGAGCTTCTGACGGTGCTCCCTCTCCGTGCGCGAGGAATTGTTGGTGACGAAGATCAGCCGTTTGCCCAGGGCGCGGAGACGGCGAAGGGCAGAGGGCGCGCACCAAACGGGCGGCCCGCTGCGGTAAGGGGTGCCATCGAGGCTCAGCAAAAATACGTCGATATCGCGCAATATGTTCACAATTTCTCCAAAAGCCCGAGGTCGCGGATCACGGCAGAGAGGCCGTTCGAACGCTCGGGAAGCGTGCGGAGCTCCTGCAAGGGGGCGGTTGAAATTCTCCCGCCCAGCCCGCGATAAGTCCTGCGATAGGCGGGCAGTCCCTGCGAAATCAGCCCGAGCTCCCGCAGGAATTCCCCCCTTCTGCCGCCGAGGACAAGCGCGTAGCGTGTGTACTCGCCGACGGTCGGGATGAAGACGGCAGAATAGGGCACCCCTGCAGCCCTCGCCCGCGCTTCATAGGCGGGGACCGTAGCTCTTAGCGGAGCTGCATTCCGAAAAAATGCAACATATAGCTTAGTTAAGGCTTCAAACGCCGCAAATCTGCCGACCCTCTCCGCAAAAATCTCCCCCTCGCCGCCGACAAAACCCAGCCTGCGGAGGGCCGCATTTTTTTGCAGGATCTTGTCGAGCGTGAGTCCGTCAAGGTCCGTGAGAAGTCCGAAGGCCGCGCTTTCCGCGACTCCCTCTCCGTGAAAACGGCGCAACGCCCGCGTTTCGAAGAGCGCGAGACGGCAAAGAAGCAGCTCCGCATACCCCTCCGCGGCATCCGAAAAGAGCGTTTTATCAAAAAATGCCCTCCCCCCTGCCAGCGGAACGTCGCACGGCTCCCCGCGAAGGCACACCCTCTCCCGTCCGTAGACGCCGAAGAGCGCACTCTCCGTCGGAAAGAGCACGCAGGGAACCCTTTTTACGGCCGCATACATCCGCGCCGCAAGCATGACGGAGCGACCGCCGACCGCAAGCACCCCCGCGGCCTCGGGCAGGGCAAAGAGGGGCAGTGCGTCCCCGTCGAGCACCGCGCCGACCGCCCTTTTGGAGCGGACCGCAGAGGCGATTTTTTCAAAGCTGCGTCCGTCCGAGACGAGAAGCAGCCTGCCCGCCCTCTCCTTAAAAAAAGCGGCGACGCCATCGGAAAGCGTGCTCTCCGCACCCGCCGACTCCGCGGGATCCATCCTCTGTGCGGAAAGCTTTTCCATAGGCAAGCCTCGCTATAAAATTCGTACGATCGCACATGCGATATAACCCGTCGCGATGCCCAAAATCAGCATAAACGCGACAATAAGTGCGCTTTTTTTGAGCTCCCCCGCCTTGAAAAGAACGAGATAACCGAGCCCTGCATTTACGACAAGCCCCCCGAGAAGCCCGCCAAAGCCGATCCCGCCGAGCGTGTAGACCTCCGCGAGAATAACGGACGAGGCGCAGTTCGGGATGAGCCCGACGAGCGAGCAAAGAACGGGCTGGGCCCAGTAGCCCGCCCCGCTCATGAACGCACCGACGGCCTCGCTTCCCGCCTCCGCATTCCCGCCCCCGATGCCGAAGAAGAGAAAGCCGAAGAGAAGGTTCACAAGGAGTACAAACCCCGCGACCTCGAGCGCGTGCAGAAGGGGCGAGAGCAGAAAGAGCGTCACATTGCTCTCATGCCTGTGCTCGCAGACGGAGAGCTCGGCGCATTCACAGCTTCCGTCCTCATGGGCGTGCTCATCCTCCCGATGTTCATGACTGTGTTCATGCGCATGGTCATGCTCCTCATGGTCATGCTCCTCATGGTCATGATGCGCGGGAATGGGCAGGGCGTCGTGCCTGCCTGCGATGAGGTCGACGGCGTACCCGATCCCGATGCCGAGCGCGAGTTTGAGAAGGATGAGCGAGAGGACAGAAATGAGCTTTTGCAAATTCCATGCCCCCGAGAGGAGCAAAACGAGCAGGCCCTCGTCGCTTGTCGCGATAAACACCGCAAGGAGTGCGCCGAGGGTAAGATGGCGGTGACGGTACAGCTTTGCCGCCATGACGGAGAAGCCGCACATGGGCAAAAGGCCCGTTGCCGCACCTAAAAGCGGAGCCCATTTTCCCGAAAGAAGGCGCGAGGGATGGCCCATTTTCGTCTTGTGCTCCATGAGCTCAATGAGAATATAGAGCACAAGGAGAAACGGAAACAGCTTGAGTGTGTCCAAAAGTGCGTCCACGATCACTTCCCACCACATATGGCACCTCCTTGTTTTTTCGTACAGATGTATATGATACAGAATTTTTATGAAATTGTCAAGAAGTAGTGCAATTGAATTAAAAATTCTAAATTAAAAATTGCGGCAGACGATTGAGAATGACACCCCCTCCCCTACCCCTCCCCCTCAAGTATGAGGGGGAGGGCGAGCTTGTTGGAGTCCGTAGATTTTGATGAGATCCACTCGCTTCGCCTCGAGATGAGGCCTCCTCCCTTGCTGCCCCTGTAGGGGAAGTGGCCTTCAGGTCAAAGGGGGTTTTAGGCGGGATGAGAACGTAAGTACGGAGTTGGTCCCTCATTCCGAGCCCCTGAAGGGGGCGAGCGAATCTCATTCTAAAGTACGGAGCTCCGTAGGTTTTGATGAGATCCACTCGGCTTCGCCTACTTCGCACCAAGGGCGGTGCTCGTGCCGCGCTTAGTCACAAATAGAATGCGCGCGGGACGGGATGAGGAATTGGGGGCGGGATAAGGCGCGGGGCCGAGTAAAAAAAATCTTCTAAATAATCCTTCGAAAACAAAAGAGCGATTGCGGAAGCAATCGCTCTTTTGTAAATTCATTACTTATTCCTGCGTATCGTCCGTGTTTTCCGCGGGCTCGTCAGCGGGTGCGGCGGGCTCGTCTGCGGGCTCCCCGGCGGGAGCGGCATTCATGGCGGCCTTTCTCGCGAGCTTCTCGTCGCGGCGCATCTGCTTCTTCATTTCCTTGGTGACGACGCGGGCGGCATCGATCTGCGCCTTCATCTCCTGCGGTGTGGGCGGGACAAATGCGGCGCCCTCCGCATTCTCGGGGATCACGTCATAGTGCTCGTCGCGCTCGAGAAGGGTTGCCTCGGTCTCGCCGTCGAAGAGGTGGATATGGCGTGCGTCGAACGCAAGCTTGACGACCTGTCCGAGCTCGACCGTCGCACGGGAGGAGATCTTCGCGACCATCTGCGCCGCATTTTCGACGACGGAGGTCTTTTCGCTCTCATAGTCGAGGTCGCAGTAGATCTGCATCTCGGCACCGAGCTTTTCGATGACGTCGATCTTGGCGTTGACGACGGTCTCGGGCGAGGTGGCGATAAAGCGTTCATCCTCGTGAATGTCCTCGGGACGGACGCCGAGCGTCACTTCCTTGCCCGTGTTCTTGTACTCGTCAAGATTCTTGATGCGCTTGACCATCGTCTCGGGAAGAAGGATCTTGTTCCCGCCGATGAAGTTGACATAGATCTTACCATCCGTCTCGGTGATCGTGGCGTTCTTGAAGAAGTTCATCTGAGGCGTCCCGATGAAGCCTGCGACGAAGAGGTTGATGGGATAGTCGTAGAGGTTTTGAGGGGTATCCACCTGCTGCATGAAGCCGTCCTTCATGACGACGATACGGGTACCCATGGTCATGGCCTCGATCTGGTCGTGGGTGACGTAGATAAAGGTCGTGGCGAGACGGACATGGAGCTTAGAGATCTCGGTACGCATCTGCGCACGGAGCTTCGCGTCGAGGTTGGAAAGGGGCTCGTCGAGAAGGAAGACCTTGGGCTCGCGAACGATGGTACGGCCGAGGGCGACACGCTGTCTCTGACCGCCCGAAAGAGCCTTGGGCTTACGGGAAAGATATTCGGTGATGCCGAGGATCTTCGCGGCCTCCTTGACGCGCCTGTCGATCTCCTCCTTCGCGATCTTGCGGAGCTTGAGACCGAACGCCATGTTGTCGTACACGGACATATGAGGATACAGAGCGTAGTTCTGGAAGACCATCGCGATATCCCTGTCCTTGGGGACGACGTCGTTGACGAGTCTGCCGTCGATGTAGAGCTCGCCCGAGCTGATCTCCTCGAGTCCTGCGATCATGCGGAGCGTCGTTGACTTGCCGCAGCCGGAGGGGCCGACAAAGACCATGAATTCCTTATCCCTGATCTCGAGGCAGAAATTGAACACTGCCTGGTTGCCGCCGGGATAGATCTTGTTGATCCCGTTAAGAATAAGACCTGCCATAGTTATCTCCCTTATGATAGTTTATATTATTATTTTACATGATTTTCCAATTCTTTTCAAGAGAAAAACCCCACAAAATTGCAGGGTTTTTTTGTATATTTTGCACAAAACCGAGCGTCCTCTCCTCCCGTCAAAAGAGGGTCAGACGGGCTCAAACGCGCTCTTGGGCTCGCCGCAGAGGGGGCAGACCCAGTCGTCGGGCAGCTCCTCAAAGGGGACCTTCCCGTCATACTCAAAGCCGCAGACGGAGCAGCGGTACCTTTTCGTCTCGGTACCGCCGACCCTTTTGAACATATCCTTCCCCACGCCGCAGAGGGGGCAGACCCAGTCGTCGGGCAGGTCCTCGAAGGGCACGTCGCCGTCGTACTCGTAGCCGCAGACGGTGCAAACATACTTCGCGCCCGTCTCCTTCTTCTCCTCCTTGACATATGTGGGAGCGTTCACACTTGTCTTGCCCTTGAGCGTCTTGTGGTAATACGCATATGTCATGGGCGTGCCGCCGTGTAGCACCTCTGCCTCGTACACCTCGCCCAAAAAGACGGTGTGCGTCGAGGTCTCCATTTTCCCCACGACTCTGCAGGCAAAATAGCACAGGCACCCGTCGATCACGGGGAGCTTACCGCGCACCGCATAGGGCGTGTCGGCAAATTTGTCGGTGTCCCTTGAGGAGCGGAAGCCGAAAGTACCGATGAGCTTGGGATCTGCCTTCTCGCCGAGGACACAGACCGAAAAATACCCCGTTCTCTCGACACAGGCATGGGTGTGGTTGACCTTGTTGAGCGAGACGGCGATCGTGGCGGGCTCGCTCGTCACCTGCATCGCGCTGTTGGCGACGCATCCGACGGGCCGCCCCTCGTCCCACGACGTGCAGACGTACACCCCGTAGGATAAATTGTAAAATGCTGTCAGGTTCATGGGCTTCTTCTCCTTGCTTTCCGAGCTCTCTGTCCCGCGGGTGCAGGAACAAAAAAACGGACTTCCGTCCGCCTCTTTGCTTACTTCTTCTCGACAGGCTCAGGCACAACTTCCTTCCCGTCGTACCAGCCGCAGTTCGCGCAAACCCTGTGAGCCACCTTCAGCTCATGGCAATGCGGGCACTCCACGAGCGTCGCCGCGGTCGCCTTATAGTTTGCAAAGCGTTTGTCCGTTCTGCTTTTGGATTGTTTTCTCTTGGGAACAGCCATCTTACACCTCTCAATGTCGTTTATTCTGATTCCTCTGCGCAGGAGCTGCACAGAAGCCGCGAAGGCAATGCGAACAGGACGCTGTCGCGCAAAAATTCCCTCAAATCGATGAGTCCGTTGCAGTAGCCGTACTCCTCATCCTTGGGGGAGAGGGAGAATATCCCCTCCGCTTCGTACGCGATCTTCTCCTCCGCCTCCTCAAGACACCTTGAACAGAGGCCCTTGAGGGAGAAGGTGAGCGTGCCCGTCACTTCCACCTTGTCGTCCGCAAGGATCTCGTAATACAGGACAGCGGTGACGGGGGATGCGAGCTCCGTATAGGGAATATCAAGGAGCCCCTGCTCTGCCCGGAAGCTGAACTCGAGCGTTCCCGTGAAGCTTTTCCGCGCAATGCTGTTTTTTACATCGATCCTCGGAACCATGAGACTGCTTAATTATATTTTATTTACGGCTTTCTGTCAACCGATTTTGGCGGGGTTTGCGACTCTTTTTCTCGCTTTTGGCAAAAATCAGAGCAGAGCGGCCGTCTCACGGGCGATGACGAGCTCCTCGTTGGTCGGGATCACGAGAATCCTAACCTTTGAATCGGGTGCGGAGAGGTCGCGGATGGAGCCGTCGTTCTTGCCCGCATTCTTCTCCCTGTCGAGCTTGATCCCGAAGGCCTCCAGCCCCTCGCAGATCCCCTCGCGCACGCAGGGGGTGTTCTCCCCAACGCCCGCCGTAAAGACGAGCACGTCCAGCCCGCCGAGCACGGCCATGTAAGCTCCGACGTATTTCTTACAGCTGTAGGCAAACATATCGAGCGCAAGCTGTGCCCTCTCGTTGCCGCCGTCTGCCGCGGCGCAGAGGTCGCGGAAGTCCGAGGAGACCCCCGAAACGCCAAGCATGCCGCATTTCTTGTTGAGATAGCTCATGCCCTCCGCAAAGCTCATGCCCTTCTTATTGCAGAGAAATTCCACGGCCGCCACGTCGATGTCGCCGCTTCTCGTTCCCATGGGGACGCCCGCAAGAGGGGTAAAGCCCATGGAGGTGTCGACGCACCTGCCCCCTTTCACCGCAGAGATCGAGGAGCCGTTGCCGAGGTGACAGGTAACGATCCTGAGCTCTGAGGGGTCCTTTTTGAGATATTCCGCAGCCGCCTGCGAGACGTACTTGTGCGAGGTGCCGTGGAAACCGTATTTTCTGACCTTGTAGGTCTTGTAATCCTCGTAGTCGATGCCGTAGAGGTAAGCATAGGGCGGCATGGTGGCATGGAAAGAGGTGTCAAAGACCATGGCCATCTTCTTCTGCGGCATGATGGCGCGGCAGGCGTTGATGCCGAGGATGGCCGCGGAATTGTGGAGCGGCGCAAGCTCGGAAAGGGGCGCAAGCTTCTCCATCGTCTCATCGGTGATGAGAGTGGTTTCGGTAAAGGTCTCGCCCGAGGCAACGACGCGGTGCCCGACGGCGTCGATCTCGTCCATTGAGGAAATGACGCCCGCCTTTTTGTCGACAAGCTCGTTCAGGACTAGGGAAATCGCGGCGGTGTGGTCGGGAAGGTCCTGTTCAATGACAAAGGTCTCCCCGTGCGCCTTGTGGGTGAGCCTGCCGCCGTCGATGCCGATGCGCTCGCACCCGCCCTTTGCAATGACCTCCTCGGTCTCCATGTTGATGAGCTGATACTTGAGCGAGGAGCTCCCCGCGTTGATGACTAAAATCTTCATGATATCTCTCCAAATGGGAATTTAAAATTCAAAATTAAAAATTAAAAATTGAGGTGGGGCGTATTTGGAATAAAAGCCTGTTGCCTACGGGCCGTTCCAATGACGTCCTTCCTCTTGCCTGCCCCCTTTCTAAGGGGGCGGGGTAGGGGTGGGGGTTCATTCCCAATCGGTTATGATGAGCCCCGTCGAACCATCACCTTATACTTGGCTCTCCCTTGAGGGGGAAATTTTGCAGTTCTGTCAAGAGTTGATAACTCTTGACGCAAAATTTTCTTGGCATTTGCCCATATGCTCG
>CANQWI010000050.1 GCA_947627515.1 uncultured Clostridia bacterium | reverse complement strand
ACCATCACCTTATTTTTTTGAATCACCCCCTCCCCTACCCCTCCCCCTCAAGTATGAGGGGGAGGGCGAGCTTGTTGGCGCCCGTGGGTGGCGGCGTCATGCTGAGCAGGGAAGTAGGAACAGGGTCTACGAGGGGTCCGAAGCATCTCGCCGCACCTAATTACGGACCTACCGCGAGATTCTAACTTCGCGCTTCGCGCTCGTGCCGCGCTTAGTCACAAATAGAATGCGCACGGGGCAGGTTAAGTCTACGTTTTTCATCCAACTCGCCTGTTCAGAATGACGCGGCGGCCCGAACGCAGTCATGCCCCCGCCTTGGGGAGGGGGCAGGGGGCGGGGAATTCAAAGAACCAAATTTTTCACAAAAAAATCCTTTGTAATTCTTGACAATTCGATATGAAAAGTATATAATGTAAGAAAAGTAATACTTTTAGGAGCAAATTATGGAAAATTTTCCAGAGGGCAAGTATTTAGCGACCGTGAAAATCGGCCCCAAAGGCCAAATCGTCATTCCGAAGGAGGTGCGCGAAATGTTTTCGCTCAATGCGGGCGACGCGCTCCTTCTCATGGCGGACAGAAACCAAGGCATTGCGCTGCAGCCCTTTTCGTATGCGGAATCCTTTTGGAACGCCGTCAAACAGGTCAAAGATGAGGAGAAATGAGCATGTACGCCCTCGAAGTCCGAAATCTCAAAAAAACCTATCAGAATTTCACGCTCGGCGAACTCTCTTTTTCGGTGGAAACGGGGCAAATTGCGGGGTTGATCGGGCGGAACGGCGCGGGCAAGAGCACCACGCTCAAATCTATCATGCGCCTGATCTCCTCCGAGGGGACGGTTCAAGTGTTCGGAAAGGACTTTGCCCGCGAGGAAAACACGGTCAAGGGGCTCATCGGCTACGTCGGCGGCGGGTTTCGGTTCTATCCGAACAAGTCCCTCGCCGCTGTTGCAAGGACGGTTTCCCGCTTTTATCCGCATTGGAACGGGGAGGTGTTCAAACGCTGCTGTGACGCCTACGCGCTCGTGCCCGCAAAGAGGATACGGGAACTCTCCGAGGGCATGAGGATCAAGTTTTCTCTTGCGCTCGCCCTCTCCCACGGGGCAAAGTTGCTCCTTTTGGACGAACCGACAAGCGGGCTCGACCCTCTCTCGCGGGAGGAATTCTGCGATACGATCCTTTCGCTCAGGGAGCAGGGCGTCACTGTGCTGTTTTCCACCCATATCACGTCCGACCTCCTCCGCGTTGCCGACAAGATCGTCTATCTCTCGGACGGGATCCTCCTTGCGGATGAACCGCTCGACGCTCTGTTGAAGCGGTATCGGCTCGGTCGGTTCCCTTCGATGCGTGAGGCGGAAGCGGCGCGGGCGATCGGCGTAAAAGCGGTGAAAGAGGGGTTTGAGGGGCTGATCGAGGGCCCGCTCGAGGGTCGGGAGGCCACGCTCGATGAGATCATGATCCATCTCGAATGGGAAAGGGGGAAAGTGCATGAAATCGCTTATAAGTAAGGAATTTTCTCTCTGTCTGCACCCGATGTCGGTCGTCTTTTTGACCTTCGCGGCGCTCGTCTTTGTGCCGAATTATCCCTATGAAGTGATCTTCTTCTTTTCAGGACTGTCGGTTTTCTTCACCGCGATGGCGGCGCGGGAAAACGGGGACCTCGCGTTCACCTGCTCCCTCCCCGTCAAGAAAGGGGAAGTCCCGCTCGCACGGATCTTCGTCGCCGTCCTCTTTCAGTGCATCCTATTGCTCCTCGTTGCCGGCTGCATTGCCGTAAAACAGACGACGTTTCCCGTTGAAATGCGCGTCAATCTTGCGGCGAACAGCGCAAATCTTGCCTTTTGCGGGTTCGGAGCCCTGCTTTTGGGGACGTTCAACCTCACCTTTTTCCCTCTGTATTATCGGGATCCCAATCGGGTCGGCGTGCCCTTTCTCATTGCGTCGGCGGTGCAGTTTGCACTCATCGGCGTGATGGTGGCGATTCGCCATTTTCCTTTTTATGGACCGATCGCGTCGGTGGATTTTGCATGTTATAGCGCGAAACTCGCCATTTTGCTCGGCGGACTTGCCCTGTATCTCGCGATGACCGCCCTCGCCGCCCGTCTCTCCATGAAGCGGTTTGAAAGGGTGGATCTGTGAGCCGTTTCTCAGCCCGAACGCAGTCCTTCTCTCGCCCGCCCCCCGCATCCCGCGGTCCTCTCGCCTGCCCCCTGCGTAAGGGGGCGGGGTAAAGCCCTCATTCCGAGCCCCCACGGGGGCGAGCGAATCTCATCCCTGAGTACGGAGCCCGTGGGCCTTAATGAGATCCCCTCGGCTTAGCCTCGAGATGAGGATAAGGCGATGGTTCGACGGGGCTCACCATGACGTAATTTGGAATGGTCCGTAGACAACAAGCCTTCATTCTAAATCCCGCCCCACCGCAATTTTTAATTTTTAATTTTTAATTTTGAATTCCCTCGCCGTCCCCTGCAAACAAAGTGGCCTATAGGCCAAAGGGGCTTTCAGCTGTTGCGGAGGGGTGCGCAGAGAATTTGCGAGAGGTTTGCCGCAAAATACATTTACTTTTGTGCAAAATTACGCTATAATAGGAAAAAAGCCTGCGCACGGGGCGAAAGCGGGGCGCAGAGTCAGCGAGGTATTTTATGGCGAAGAAATACTACATCACCACACCCATCTACTATCCCAGCGGCAATTGGCACATCGGCCACTGCTACACGACGGTCATTTGTGACGCCCTTGCCCGCTTTCACAAGATGAAGGGGGAGGAGGTCTACTTCCTCACGGGCACCGACGAGCACGGCCAAAAGGTGGAAAAGGAGGCCGCAAGGCGTGGCATCACTCCCCTTGAATTCATCGACCCGCTTGTCGCAGAGCTCAAGGACATGTGGCGGCTTCTGGACGTCGAATACGACCGCTTTCTCCGCACCACCGACGAGGATCATGTGAAATGCGTGCAGGGCATTTATCAAAAGCTCTACGAGAGCGGCGACATCTATAAGTCCGAATACGAGGGCTACTATTGCACGCCCTGCGAGGCCTTTTGGACGGAGGGCCAGCTGAAAGATGGCAGGTGTCCCGACTGCGGCAGAGAGGTGACGCGGCAAAAGGAGGAGAGCTACTTCTTCCGTCTCTCCAAATACGCCCCCCGCATCCTGAAGCTGTACGAGGACGACCCCGAATTTTTACAGCCGACCTCCCGCGTCAACGAGATGGTGAACAACTTCTTAAAGGCGGGCCTTCAGGACCTCTCCGTCTCTCGCACGACGGTCAAGTGGGGCATTCCGCTCCCCTTTGACCCGAAGCACACGGCCTATGTCTGGATCGACGCCCTCTCCAACTACATCTCCGCGCTCGGCTACGGGACGGAGAGGGACGCGCTTTATAAAAAATTCTGGCCCGCCGAGCTTCATCTCGTGGGAAAGGAGATCGTGCGTTTTCACGCCATCATCTGGCCCGCCATTCTGATGGCCCTCGGGGAGCCCCTTCCCAAGCAGATCTACGGCCACGGGTGGCTGCTCATCGGCGGGGAAAAGCTCTCGAAGTCCAAGGAGAACGCCCGTCCCGAGCTCACCGACCCCTACGAGCTCGTCAAGCGGTACGGCGCGGACGCGGTCAGATACTACCTCCTCCGCGAGATCCCCTTCGGCAGCGACGGGGAATACACGACGGAGCGATTCCTTCTCCGCACGAATGCGGACCTTGCAAACGACCTCGGTAATCTCGTCTCCCGCACGCAGGCGATGATCGGGCAGAGCTTTGATGGCAAAGTCCCTCCGCAGGGGGAGGAGACACCGCAGGACGAGGAGCTCATCTCGATGTGCGGACAGCTTTTCGAGCGGATCGACGCGGACATGGGTGCCCTGAATGTGCCCGAGGCCCTTACGGAAATCTTCAACCTCGTCGGCCGCGCCAACAAATACATCGACGAGACGACGCCGTGGGCACTCGCCAAAGACCCTGCAAAAAAGGCACGGCTGGGGACAATCCTCTACAACCTTGCCGAGGTCTGCAGGCTGTGCGCCGTTGCCTTAAAGCCGTTCTTGACGGTCGCGCCCGCAAAAATTTTAAAGAGCTTCTCCTGCGATGAGGCCGCGGGCTTTGACACGCTGAAATTCGGCGTTCTTCGGGAGGGGCTGGCCGTTGAAAAGCTGCCGCCCGTCTTCCCCCGTATCGACGTCAAAAAAGAGCTCGCCGAGGCGGAGAGGGCGATAAAGAGCAAGCAGGCCTCCGCGCCCGCACCTGTGCCCGCGCCCGCCCCCGCCCCTCAAACGCAGTCCCTCATCACCATCGACGACTTTTCCAGGGTTGAGCTCAAAATCGGCGAGGTGATCGCCTGTGAGAGAGTGGAAAAGTCGGATAAGCTCCTTCACGAGACCGTCAAAATCGGCGAGGAGGTGCGCTCCGTCGTCTCTGGCATCGCCAAATTCTACACGCCCGAGGAGATGGTGGGCAAACGGGTCGTCGTCGTGACGAATTTAAAGCCCGTCAAGCTCCGCGGCGTCCTTTCCGAGGGCATGATCCTCTGTGCCGAGGACAAAAACGGGAACTTATCGCTCATTTCACCCGAAAAGCCTGTCGAGGACGGAGGGACGGTCAGATGATCGACGTCCATGCCCACTTTGCGGACGAAAATTACGACTTCCCCGCCGAGTGGGAGAAAATCAAGGCGGCGGGCGTAAAAAGCGTCATTCTCGCGTCGGACACCTTAGCGCATGCTGCGTGGCACAGGGAGTTTTGCGAGAAGCACGAGGGGGCCTACTTTACGGTGGGGATCCATCCAGAATTCGCCGGCTCGGGGGCATTCTACGGGGCACCCCCCACCCTACCCTCCCCCCTCAGGAAGGGGGGAGGCGAGAAAAAAAGCCCTCCCGCATTGATGGAGAGTGCACCCAACTCTTGCCCTGCGTCAGGTGAGGGTACTGTTTCTTGCCCTCCCCCTGCGTCAGGGGGAGGGGTAGGGGAGGGGGTCCGTCCTCAATATTTCGCCCCGCTCGAGGAGCTTGCAGCGCACAAAAAATGCGTTGCGGTAGGGGAGATCGGTCTCGACTATCACTATGACGGCCACGACAAGACGGCCCAGCGTGCCCTGTTCGAGGCACAGCTCGAGATGGCAGAAAGGCTCGGCCTTCCCGCCCAGATCCATTCCCGCGACGCCTGCGCCGACACGCTTGCCATCCTGCGGGAGCACCGTGATTGCATAAAGCGCGGCTTTCTCATGCACTGCTACAGCTACGGCGCGGAGAATTTGCCCGAATTCCTCGAGCTCGGGGCGTATTTCTCCTTCGGCGGCGTTGTCTGCTTTCATAATGCGCGGCGGGCGGTGGAGGCTGTGGCGGCCTGCCCGATGGACCGCATCCTCTCCGAGACGGACAGCCCGTATCTTTCCCCCTTTCGCGGCGAGAAGAATTCCCCCGCGAATATCCCGCTTATTGTAAAAAAGCTGGCCGAGATCAAGGGCGTTCCCTTTTCCGAAATGGTTGGATCCATTCACCGCAACGCCTCTGCCCTGTTCGGGCTTGCTCTTTGGCTCCCCTTTTAGGGGAAAATTTTGCAGTTCTGTCAAGAGTTGATAACTCTTGACGCAAAATTTTCTTGGCATTTGCCCATATGCACGGGCAAATGCTGACCGAATGCGGGGCTCTACCCGCATGAGAAGCTGTCACGCGCTCTTGCTGCCTAAAGGGGTTCCCGAAAACCCCTTTGGCCTGAAGGCCACTTCCCCTACAGGGGCAGCAAGGGACCCCATATACCCATGGACTTTCGTACTGAGGGATGAGATTCGCTCGCCTGCGGCTCGGAATGAGGGGCAAACCCATTCTTGATCCCCCACCACAATTTTTAATTTTTAATTTTGAATTTTAAATTCCCATGTCTGACACCTACACCTATCAAATCGGAGACAATTTGTACATCAACCTCACTAACCGCTGCACCAACCGCTGCACCTTCTGCGTGCGCAACGGCAAGGAAACGTATGAGGGGTATGCCCTTTGGCTGAAGGACGGCGAGCCCACGCGGGAGCAGATCTTCTCCGAGCTCGGCGACCCCAAACGATACAACGAGATCGTCTTTTGCGGCTTTGGGGAACCCACCTGCCGCCTCGAGGATATGCTTTTTTTGTGCGATAAGGTGCACGAAATGGGCGGAAGGACCCGTCTCAACACCAACGGCCACGGCGGGCTCCTCGCGGGCTATGACATCGCGCCGAAGTTCAGGGGCCGTCTTGACGGCATCAACGTCTCTCTGAACGCCCCCACGGAGGAGGAGTACAATGCGGTCTGCCGCCCGCTCGTCGAAAACGCCTTCCATGGCATGCTCGCCTTTGCCGAGAGCTGCAAAAGGGAGGGGCTCAACGTGTGGCTCTCCGTCGTCGACTGCATCGGCCCCGAAAAGGTGGAGGAATGCAAAAAACTCGCACATATGCTGCAAATTCCGCTCCGCGTGCGACCCATGATCGAATAAAATAAAGGAGCCCTGAGGCTCCGTTTCTCTTCTGTGAGGAGGGCAGCTCCCTCATTACCATTTTGTGAAAAAATCTGCCGCACATGTGAGGAAAATCATGGAAGAAGCTTCCGAAATTTTAAAAAAACACGGCTTCACCTTCAAAAAGCAGCTCGGGCAGAACTTTATCACCGATTTGAACCTGCTCGGTGCCATCGTGCGCGACGCGGGGGTGGACGAAACATCGACCGTCCTCGAGATCGGCGCGGGGGCGGGCGCTCTCACGCGTGCGCTCTCTGCGGCCGCGGGCAGGGTCGTCTCCTATGAGATCGACAGATCCCTCGCCCCCGTTCTTTCAGAGACGCTTGCAGGCTGTGAAAATACGGAGGTCGTCTTCCGCGATTTTATGAGGGAGGACATAATTGCGCTCGAGGAGGAGCTGGGGGAATACACCGTCTGCGCAAATCTGCCCTATTATGTGACGACGCCTGTCCTTTTGCGCTTTCTCGAGGAGACGAAAAAGTGCAGGAGCGTCACCGTGATGGTGCAGGAGGAGGTCGCCGCCCGCTTTTCAGCGAGGGAGAACACGCCCGACTACGGCGCAATCACGGCCGCCATCGCCCACAGGGGAAATGCGAAAATCGTGCGGCGGGTCCCGCGGACGATGTTTTATCCCCGCCCCAATGTGGATTCCGCGGTCGTGCGCATCGATTTCGGCGGCGGTTTTGCGGTGAAGAGCGAGAGGGCCTTCCGCGAGACGGTGAAAATCGCCTTTTTGTCGCGGAGAAAGACGCTCGAGAACAACCTCATGAACGCACTGCACCTTCCCCGCGCCCGCGCCGGGGAGCTCTTGTCCCTTGCAGGCGTCAGGGACGGCGTCCGCGGCGAGACCCTCTCTCCCGCCGCGCTTGGCAAATTGAGCGACATATTGTTTGAATTGAAAATTATAAATTAAAAATTAAAAATTGAGACGGGGAGTGGTTTGGAATTAAAAAGTTAAAATTTAAAATGAAAAATTGCGGTGGGTGGATTGAGAATGAAGGCTTATTGTCTACGGGCCGTTCCAATTACGTCATGGTGAGCCTGTCGAACCATCACCTTATTTTTTTGAATCACCCCCTCCCCTACCCCTCCCCCTCAAAAAGGGGGAGGGCGAGCTTGATTGAGTCCGTGGGTTTTGATGAGATTCGCTCGCTCCGCTCGGGATGAGGGCCCCCCTTGCTGCCCCTTATAGGGGAAGTGGCCTTCAGGCCGAAGGGGTTTCTTGCTGCCTAAAGGGGTTTCAGAACCCCTCAGTCGCGCAAGGACAGCGCGACAGCTTCTCATGCGGGTAGAGTCCCGCATTCGGTCAGTATTTGCCCGTGCATATGGGCAAATGCCAAGAAAATTTTGCGTCAAGAGTTATCAACTCTTGACAGAACTGCAAAATTTTCCCCTAAGAGGGGAGCCAAGAAAGACCCCTTACCTCATACCCTTCCCCTCATCCCGTCCCGCGCGCATTCTATTTGTGACTAAGCGCGGCACGAGCACCGCCCTTGGTGCGAAGTAGGCGCAGCCGAGCGGATCTCATCAAAGTCCACGGGGCCTATTCCTTCTGCCATCCATACGCCTCAGGCCGTCATGCGGCGGGCGGTGATGAAATTTTCCCAGCGGGCGGGGGAGATCTCCTCGATTTTTGCAAGGTCGGAGGCTGTGTGCAGAATGTAGTTTTCGCCGAGATACAGCGCGACGTGGCCGATCCGCTCGAGCCCCGTCCTGTTTTTCCGCGAGGCATTCGTGAAAAAGAGCAGGTCGCCGCGCCGAATGTCACTGCGGGGGACCTCAAGACCCTGCACGGCCTGCGTGCGCGTCGTCACGTCGAGCACGATCCCCGCCCCGCAGTAAAAAATGTACTGCATGAGCGAGGAGCAGTCGAATGCGTCCGTCGTGAAGCCCTTTAGCGCATTTCCCCTGCCGTCGTGCAGTCGCACCGCGCCATAGACATAGGGCGTGCCGAGAAGCCTGACGCCCTCCGAGATGATTTTTTCGACCTCCTCGCTGCCCGCTTCCATCGAAAAAAAGCCCACATATTGCGCGTTTTTGCTCACATAGGCCGTTTTGCCGCGGTAGCTCGTCCTGAGCCAGCCGCCCTCCTCCCCCTCATCGCCGAGGAGGATATTTTTTTGTGCCTGTCCGAGGACCCTGTGCTCCGTCCCTGGGCCCGCGCGAAGGTTCAGCCCGTCGATTTTGACATATATGTAGCGAATTTTTCGGACTGCCGCGGTCTCCTCGGGGAGCGTGGGCAGGGCCGCGGGCGGGACCGTCTCTATGGGAGGAGGGGGGACGTCCGCTGTCTCAGGAGGTACGTGTCCTGCCTTCCCGCAGGCCGTAAGGGGCGCAAAAAGCAGAGCCGCGATCAGAGCCCACGCAAGCCTCTTTTTCATAAAGCTCACCTCTTATTTCTTGTTCTGAGTTCATTTTACCATACCGCGCCGCCGTGGACAAGGGGCGGAAAAATGGGAGAGCAGGGAGTTTTTTCCGCAAAAACAGTTGAAATTCCCCGAAACTGTGCTATAATTACGGTAAGAGGAGACAGAGCATGATTTTCAAGAGCTTTGACGGCAAGGAAATTTTCGTCCGCGAATGGACGGAGGTCAAGGAGCCCAAGGCGGTCGTGCAGATCGTGCACGGCATGACGGAGCACAGTGAACGGTACGACGCCTTCGCACGCTTCCTTAATGAGCGGGGCTATATCGTCGTCGCGGACGACCACCGCGGCCACGGCTACACCGACAGGGACACCCTCGGCTATGCGAAGGGACAGATGTTCTTAGACACCGAACGGGACGAGGCCGAGCTCACGGATTTTTACAAAAAGACTTTCCCCGGGCTCAAGTACTTTATCTTCGGCTTCTCCTACGGCTCCTTTGTGACCCAGCGGTATATCTCCGATCATGGGGAGAAGGTGGACGGCGCGATCATCGGCGGGAGCAATTACAAAAAGGACTTTGAGGTCTATCTCGGCTCCTTTGTCTCCCATCTCAAGGGGGAGAAAAAGCCCGCAAGGCTCATCGAGAAGCTCTCGTTTGGGGCATACTCCAAACAGTTCGAGGACGGCCAGTGGCTTTCCAACGACCCCGAAAACAATAAAAAGTACGCAGAGGACCCGCTCTCGGGCTTCACCTGCTCCAATCGCTTTTACCGCGACTTTTTCAAAGGACTCAAATCGCTCTATACCAAGCGCTACATCGCGGGACTGAGAAGGGACCTGCCGCTTCTTCTCGTCTCGGGAGAGAAGGACCCCGTCGGCGACATGAGCGAGGGGGTCAAAAGGCTCTACAGGTTCTACAAGGAGAAGGCGGGGATGGAAAATGTCTCGCTTGTCCTCTTTGAAAACGGCCGCCACGAATTTCTGAACGAGCGCGACGGCCGCGAGAAAAAGTGGGGCACCGTCCTGAGCTTTTTAGAGGAAAACACGCTATAAGTAAAAAATCCGACACCCCGTCGGATTTTTTAAATTAAAAATTGAAAATTAAAAATTAAAAATTGTGGCGAGAGAGTGAAAATGAAGGCTTGATACCTACGGGCCATTCCAATGACGTCTTTCCTCTCGCCTGCCCCCTTTCTAAGGGGGCGGGGTAGGGGTGGGGGTTCATTCCCAATCGGTCATGGTGAGCGCAGTCGAACCATCACCTTATCATTTTGAATCACCCCCTCCCCTACCCCTCCCCCTCAAGTATGAGGGGGAGGGCGAGCTTGTTGGAGCCCGTAGGTTTTGATGAGATCCGCTCGGCTGTGCCTACTTCGCACCAAGGGCGGTGCTCGTGCCGCGCTTAGTCACAAATAGAGTGCGCGCGGGGCGGGATGAGAAGGCTCTCCCGGCTCCCCTCATAGGGGAAAATTTTGCAGTTCTGTCAAGAGTTGATAACTCTTGACGCAAAATTTTCTCGGCATTTGCCCATATACACGGGCAAATGCTGACCGAATGCGGGGCTCTACCCGCATGAGAAGCTGTCACGGCTGTCCTTGCCGTGACTGAGGGGTTTCTGAAAACCCCTTTGGTCTGAAGGCCACTTCCCCTATAAGGGGCAGCAAGGGAATTCTGAATTGAAAATTAAAAATTAAAAATTGTGGTGATGGTTCGACGGAGCTCACCATGACGTGATTTGGAATACTCCCTTCATAAACTCGCCCTTCATTCAATCTTACGGCGCGTGGCGGGGTTG
>CANQWI010000049.1 GCA_947627515.1 uncultured Clostridia bacterium | reverse complement strand
CCATCACCTTATTTTTTTGAATCACCCCCTCCCCTACCCCTCCCCCTCAAGTATGAGGGGGAGGGCGAGCTTGTTGGAGTCCGTAGGTGGCGGCGTCATGCTAAGCAGGGAAGTAGGAACAGGGTCTACGAGGGGTCCGAAGCATCTCGCCGCACCTTTCTACGGAAGCATTCCAATTACGTCATGGTGAGCCCCGTCGAACCATCACCTTATTTTTTTGAATCACCCCCTCCCCTACCCCTCCCCCTCAAAAAGGGGGAGGGCGAGCTTGTTGAGTCCGTGGGTTTTGATGAGATCCACTCGGCTTCGCCTACTTCGCACCAAGGACGGTGCTCGTGCCGCGCTTCGTTACAAATAGAATGCGCACGGGGCGGGATGAGAAGGCTCTCTCGGCTCCCCTCATAGGGGAAAATTTTGCGGTTCTGTCAAGAGTTGATAACTCTTGACGCAAAATTTTCTTGGCATTTGCCCATATGCTCGGGCAAATGCTGACCGAATGCGGGGCTCTACCCGCATGAGAAGCTGTCACGCGCCCTTGCGTGACTGAGGGGTTTCTGAAAACCCCTTTGGCCTGAAGGCCACTTCCCCTACAGGGGCAGCGAGGGGGCCCTTCATTCTCAATTACTGCGCGTGGCGGGGTTGCCCCGCCTAAGCGCACTCAATTTGCGCGATACCTCGCGCTTGTTGTCCATACAAATAACGCTTCCGCGGCCAACTCGATTGATGAACAAAGCTTATTCGCTCGATGATTTCTTTTTTCGACCTTGAAAAATGAAATCATCGAATTTCCAAATCACTGCGCGGAGCAAAACCACGCTTTTGCGGCAGCGCACTCAATTTGCGCGATACCTCGCGCTTGTTGTCCATACAAATAACGCTTCCGCGGCCAATTTGATTGATGAACAAAGCACTTTCGCTCGGGCATTTTATTTTTTCGCCCTTGAAAAAATAAAATGCCCGAATTTTAAAAATAATCGGCACATATGTGCCGATTATTTTACTTTTCCTCGAGGACGTCGCCGAGGTATTCGGTGGGGTCGGCGGGCTTGCCGTTGAGCTCGACCTCGAGGTGCAGATGCTCGCCGTCCTTGTGCTCGATGCCGTACGCAGCGGCCACGACGCCGAGCTTTTCACCCTTTTTGACGGCCGCGCCCTCCTTCAACGCCTTGTCGGGCTCCACGAAGCGGTAAAGCGTCTTGAGCCCGTCCCCGTGGTCGACGAGGACGATATTGCCCGTCTCCTCGCTGTACGAGATGGTCTCCACCGTTCCGTCTGCCATGCAGCAGACCTCCGTCCCCGCCTTTGCGTCAAAGTCGACAGCCTTGTGGCGGTAGATCCAGCCAAGCGTCTCGTTTTGGTAAATGACATTGTACTCCACCGTGTAGCTCGCCCCCTCGATGGGAGAGACAAATTTCACGGCATCCTCGCCGCCCGAGGGCTGAATGGGGTCGGGATCGGTATTTCCGGTGCTCCCGCCGGGGGTCTCACCGCCCGTCTGATCGTCCGAGGGATCCTCCAGCGTGCTTGTCGAGCCCGCAGTCAGGAAGTAGACCGTGAGCACCGTCGCCGCAATGAGGAGCAGGACGCACACGGCAAGCACAATGTAGTACAAGAGTCTCTTTTTCTTCGGTTTTACAGCTTCTTCGCTCATAACAAATTCCTCCGATTCTATGTAAGGTTTTGACAGAGCCTGCCCGCTTTATACCTGAAAAATCAAAATCCCCCGAGGATGAGCGGACTCCCGACCGCCGTCTGCTCGCCTGAAAGGGCGATATGCAGATTGACGAGCCTCCCGTATACCCTGACGCCGCCCCGCAGCAGCGGGGAATAGCAATAGTAATTGACGACGCCGCACGCCTCCTCCGTAAAGAGGATTTTTGCACAAAACCGCGCAATAAGTGCGTCCTTTTTGTCTCCGTCATAGCGAACGCTCTCCCCGCGCACGGCCATGCGGCACTTGTCGAGCAGGGGGTCCTCGCTTTGAAGGACCGCCGAGGAGAAGGCAGTGGGATAGAGCTCGTAGCCCCTGCCCCCTTCAAAGAGCGGGAGCCTTAAAAGCAGCACCGCCGCCCCCGCACACAGGACGGCAAGCCCGATGCAGCACACCCCCCTTATCCCATGAAAAAACCGTTTCATCAAAAAATCCTCCCCGCTCGCAGGAAGGATGGTTGACACTTTTTTTGAAATCTATACGTCCGCAGGGCGATTTGAGTGCGCAAAGCCCTTGAGGGCTCACTGCCAGCCGAGCGTCTCGCCGCCGAGGATGTGGATGTGCAGGTGGTGAACGGTCTGTCCCGCGTTCTCGCCCTGATTGATGATGAGGCGGTACCCGTCCTCAAGGCCGAGCGACGGGGCAAGGTCGGCGATTTTTTTGAGCGTGCGGCCGAGAAGTGCCTCGCGGGAGGCATTGAGCTCCGAAAGATGGGCAAAGTGCTCCCTTGGCACGCACAGGAGATGGACCCGCGCGATGGGCTCGATGTCCTTGAAGATCACGACCTCGCTGTCCTCGTACACCCTCTGAGAGGGGATCTCGCCCGCAATGATCTTGCAGAAAATACAATTTTCCATATTATAATTCCTCCAGAATTTCGGCGTAAATGCCGTCTTTTTCTCTGCGAAGGAGCCGCACTCTCGCGAGCATCCCCTCCCGTGCGCCGTCCGAATAGACGCGGAGATAATTTTGGGTATATCCCCCGTCCGATTCGAAGAGCGCGACTGCCTCTCTGCCCAAAAACCGCAGCATATATGCGGTTTCAGCCTCCTCGGCCGCACGCAGCATGCGTCCCATGCGCTCCCTCTTGACGGCGGGCGGGACCTGCTTCAGCCGATACGCGCCCGTCCCCTCCCGCGGGGAGAAGGGAAAGGCGTGCACCCGCGCAAGGCCCGCCTCCCGCAGGATGGAGAGGGAAGCTTCAAAATCCTCCTCCGTCTCCGTGGGAAAGCCGACGATGATGTCCGTCGTGATCGCGGCGTCGGGAAAATACCGATAGATGCGGTCGCAGGCGGCAAGGTATTCCTCGCGGGTATAGCGGCGGTTCATCGCCTTGAGCACCGCGGTCGATCCGCTCTGCAGGGAGAGATGAAAGTGCGGCATAACGTTTCCCGCCGCCTCCATGTTCTTTAAAAATGTCTCCGTGACGACCCCGACCTCGAGCGAGCCCAAGCGGATGCGGGAGGGAATGTCCTTTAAAAGAAGAAGCAGGCCGCCAAGGTCCGTCTCCCCATCGCGGTAGTCGGAAAGATCGACGCCCGTGAGCACGAGCTCTTTTGCAGAGGCAACGCTTGCCTCCTGCAGGATGCTCCCGACCGACCGTGAGCGGGACCTGCCGCGCAGGTAGGGAATGAGGCAGTAACTGCAAAAGCGGTTGCACCCGTCCTGCACCCTGAGATAGGCGCGGGTTCTGGTTTTGAGAGGGAAGGGCAGCTCGCAGAACGAAGTCTCCGCACCCTCCTTTCCCGCAGCGGGCCTCTCGGCGGGGGCAAAAAGCAACTCCTCGACCGCCTTGAGTACCCTGTCCTTATGCATGGCGCCCCCGACGTAGACGACTCCCTCCCGCGCCGCAAAGGCCTCCGCGTTGTGCTCCGAGGCACAGCCGAAGACGAGGACGGGGGCCGACGGGTTGAATTTCCGCATCCGTGCCACCGCCTGACGGGACTTTTTCTCTGCCTCCTGCGTCACCGCGCAGGTGTTGAGGAGGTAAAGTTCTGCCCTTGAGAGCTCATCCGTGACCTCGAGCCCGAGTGCCCTGAGCCCCTGCATCAGGGAGGCCGACTCGACCTCATTCAATTTGCAGCCGAGCGTAAAGACACATGCCTTCATTTCAGCTCCCCCGCTCTGTACATGACGACAGAGAGGAGCGCGACGGCCGCCGTCTCTGCCCGAAGAATGCGCTTTCCTAAGGAGAGCCCCGTAAACCCGTGCTCCCGTGCGAGCGCAAATTCCTCCTCGGTAAATCCCCCCTCACTGCCCACGACGAGACAATATGAGGCACCCATGTCCGGGATCTCCCCCTCGCTTTTCTCCAAAAGCTCGCAGGCAAACAGCTTATGGACATACCCCTCGGATGCGGACATGGCCCCCGCAAAATCGTCAAAGTAATCGACCTCGGGCACGCGGGAGCGCAGGCACTGCTTGGCGGCCTCCCTTGCGACCCTTCTCAGCCGCTCGAGCTTGTTTTCGTTCATATATGCCGCGCAGTAGCGGGAGGAAAAGACGCCGATGCGGTTTACCCCCAGCTCTGTCGCCTTCTGCACGACGAGCTCCGTCTTGTCCCCCTTCAGCGCACCGATGAGGAGAAGGACGTCTGCCCTCGGCTCCCTGTCCGCGGGCCTTTCGCCGACGACATGCAAAAGGAGGCTCCCCCGCTCGCTGCTCCCGACGATCGCGGTCCACTCCCTGCCCGACCCGTCGAGAAGGGTGACCTCATCCCCGACGCCCAGCCTCAGAACGGTGTGCGCGTGGCGGTACTCCTCCCCCGTGAGCAGGACCTCCTCGCAGATCTTATCCACAAAAAATCGCTTGGGTACAGACATCTATGCCCTCCTCAGAACGAGCGCGGCCCACTCTCCCCGACGCTCCTCCCTTTCGCAGGAAAGGCCTACCGCCGCAAAGGCGTCCCTGACCCTTCCGATGCGGTCCGTCAGGATCCCCGAGAGAATGACCGTGCCGCCCTCCTTGAGGTGCGCAGGCACTGCGGGCGCGAGAAGGACGAGGATCTCCGCCGTGATGTTGGCTAGGATCAGGTCGGCCTGCATCGCCGTGTCGTCCACAAGGTTGCACTCCTTGACAACGACCCTTTGCGAAACGCCGTTTCTCTCCGCGTTATGCGTACTGCTCTGGACGGCGATGGGGTCAATGTCGGTGAGAAAGCAGAGCCCTGCGCCGAGCTTTGCGGCCGCGATGCCCAAAATGCCGCTCCCGCACCCCACGTCGAGCACGGTGTCGTTTTTCCTCAGATATTCCTGCATGAGTTCCACGCACATCGCCGTCGTCTCATGCTCGCCCGTGCCGAAGGCCATGTTGGAATCGAGCAGAATGACCTCCTCGTCGGGCTTTTTTGTATATTCGATCCACTCGGGCACGACGACGATGCCCTTTAAATGGATGGGACGGAAATGCTTTTTCCAGATATCGATCCAGTCGTCGCCGTCGATCTCGCGCTTGGTCTCCTCGAGGGTGCCGAAGGGGAGCTCCCCCGCCGCCCGATCGCGGCAGGCATAGATCTCCTGCATGATCGCAGGGATCTCCTTCTCACGCTCGGGGAGGAGAAAGGCCTTGACGAGAACGTCGGAGCGGACCGACTGCAGGCTTTCGTCGAGATAATCCCAAAAGATGCCGCCTCTCCCCTCCTGCAGGGCAATGACGTCACGGGTGTCCGAGACGGCCACGCCGCCCTCGGTGTAGCTCCATAAAATGTCTGCGACGAGCTCGCTCGCCTCTGTCGACGTATGAACGGTAAGCTCAATGTATTTCATGCGACTATTATAGAATACCGTGCGAAAAATGTCAAGCGCGGACATCCCCCACTCGCATTCTCGGGATAATTATGGGGAATGTATGATTGGGAATAAAACCCCTTTGGCCTATAGGCCACTTCGATAGCAGGGGCAGCGAGAGAATTTAAAATTTAAAATTAAAAATTAAAAATTGAGGTGATGGTTCGACGGAGCTCACCATGACGTAATTCAGAATGGCCCGTAGAAGAATGGGCCGCCGCGTCATTCTGAACAGGCGAGTTGGATGAAGAATGTGATTTAACCTGCCCCGTGCGCATTCTATTTGTGACTAAGCGCGGCACGAGCACTGCCCTTGGTGCAAAGCAGCTTATCGAAGGGTCACCGCAGCATGAAATAAGGTGATGGTTCGACTACGCTCACCGTGACGTGATTGGAATGGTCCGTAGACAACAAGCCTTTATTCTCAATCATGTCTCCCCTTATTCTTGGCTCCCCTTATAGGGGAAAATTTTGCAGTTCTGTCAAGAGTTGATAACTCTTGACGCAAAATTTTCTTGGCATTTGCCCATATGCACGGGCAAATGCTGACCGAATGCGGGACTCTACCCGCATGAGAAGCTGTCACGCTGCCCTTGCGTGACTGAGGGGTTCTGAAACCCCTTTGGCCTGAAGGCCACTTCCCCTACAGGGGCAGCAAGGGAATTTAAAATTTAAAATTAAAAATTAAAAATTATGGTGATGCTTCGGACCTTCCGTAGACCCTATTCCCGCTCTCTTGCTCAGCATGACGCCGCCACCCACGGACCCTCGTACTCAGGGATGAGATTCGCTCGCCCCCTGCGGGGGCTCGGAATGAGGACTTAACCCAACCCCCGTCCTCATCCCGCGCCCCCGTCCTCATCCCGCGACCCCCGCCCTCATCCCGAGCGTAGCGAGTGGATCTCATCAAAACCTACGGAGCCTTTCTTCTCAATCGCCCCGCCACAATTTTTAATTTTTAATTTATAATTTTTAATTTAAAAACGGCGGTTCTTGCCGCCGTTTTTAAAAATTATTTGTCGTACGGGTCCTTGCCGTAGAGGGCAGAGATCGCGTCTGCGTATTTTTTCGATTTGTCGTAATTCTTGAGCTCGACGTCCTGCGCCGCACGCCTGAGAGCCTCCCTTTGGTCGCGTGAAAGCTTTGTCGGCAGCTCGGAAATCACCCTCAAATGCAGTGCGCCCGTGCCGCTCCTGCCGCGGATGCCCTTGCCGCGGAGCACGAACTCCGTCCCCGACTGCGTCCCCTCGGGGATCGTAAAGTCGAAGGCGTCGTTCAGATCGGGTGCCTTGACGGTGCCGCCAAGCAGTGCCGTCATAAAGGGAACGGGCAGATCGACAAAGAGGTCCATGCCGCTGCGCTTGAAGATCCTGTGCGGCTCGATCCTGAAGCCGATCACAAGATCCCCTGCCGCCCCACCCTCCGTGGCCGCCTGACCGTAGCCGCGCTTGGTGAGGGTGGAGGAGGTATCGACGCCCGCGGGGATGTCGAGAGTGACCTTTGTCTCCCTTCTCACGACCCCCTTGCCCCTGCAATCGGGACACTTGTCGGTGATGATTTTCCCGCGTCCGCCGCAGTCGGGACAGGGACCCGTACGCACCGTTCTGCCGAACATGGTCTCCTGCACAATGCGTACCTGCCCCTTGCCGCCGCATTTCTGACAGGTTTTGTAGGCGGTGCCGCCCTTTGCCCCCGTGCCGCGACAGGCAGGACAGGGCTCGTTGCGCATGTAGGAAATTTCTCTCCTGCACCCCTTGGCCGCATCCATAAAGGAGAGAGTGAGCTCAAGGTTGATGTCCTCGCCGTCCGTATTCCTCCGCATCCCCCCGCCGAAGCCTGAGAAGATGGAGTC
Organism: uncultured Clostridia bacterium; assembly: GCA_947627515.1. GTDB lineage: Bacteria > Bacillota > Clostridia > Christensenellales > Borkfalkiaceae > Gallimonas. The sequence goes on along the minus strand of CANQWI010000049.1, from coordinate 3,814 downwards.
GAAGATGTCCGAAAAGCCCGTAAAGCCCGTGCCGGAGAAGCCGCCGAAGCCACCCATACCGCCCATACCGCCCATGTCGGGATGCTCCTGCTCGTAGTCGTAGGCTGCACGCTTCTGCTTGTCGGAGAGGACCTCGTTTGCCTCGTTGATCTCCCTGAACTTCTCCGCGCACGTCTCATCGCCCGGGTGAAGGTCGGGGTGGTACTGCTTGGCGAGCCTGCGGTAGGCCGTTTTGATCTCCTCCTCGGTCGCGTCCTTCTTGACGCCGAGCACGTCGTAGTAATTTTTCTTGTCTGCCATAATTTTTCCCTTGATTGTGCCGAAAAGCCGCCCGTGAGCGGCTTTCAAGCGTTATGAGGTTGTGGTTATTGTCTGAATTCCGTATCTCCGTCGCCGGGGCCCGCCGCGCCGTCAGAGCCGCCGCCCTGCGAGCTCGCCTGCTGATAAAGCTTGGAAATGACGGGCGCGATTTTCCTCTGAAGCTCATCGGCTGCGGCATTGTAGGCGTTTTCATCGTCCCCTTCGAGGGCCTTCTTGGCCTCGTCCACCGCATCCTGCAGGATCTTCTTATCCTCGTCGGAAAGCTTGTCGCCCGCGTCGCGCAGGGTCTGCTCCACCGAGAAGACGAGCCCGTCGAGCTTGTTCTTTGCGTCCACCTTCTGCTTCCGCTTCTTGTCCTCCTCGGCATACTGCTCGGCGTCCTTGACGGCCTTGTTGATCTCGTCCTCGGAGAGATTCGTCGAAGAAGTGATCGTGATATCCGTGGATTTGCCCGTGCCGAGGTCCTTGGCCTCGACATGCACGATGCCGTTGTGGTCGACGTCAAAGGTGACCTCGATCTGCGGAATGCCGCGGGGTGCGGGTGCGATGCCGCCGAGCGTGAAGCGGCCCATCGTCTTGTTGTCGCGGCAGAACTCTCTCTCGCCCTGCAGGACATGGATCTCGACGGTCGTCTGATTGTCAGCCGCCGTGGAGAACACCTGCGACTTCTTGACGGGGATGGTCGTATTTCTGTCGATGAGACGGGTAAACACGCCGCCGAGCGTCTCGATGCCGAGCGAAAGCGGCATGACGTCGAGAAGGAGCACATCCTTGACCTCGCCTGTGAGAACGCCGCCCTGAATGGCCGCGCCGACTGCGACGCACTCATCGGGATTGATGCCCTTGAAGGGCTCCTTGCCCGTGATCTCCTTGACCTTCGCAACGACTGCGGGCACACGGGTGGAGCCGCCGACGAGGATGACTTTATCGATATCGCTGTAGGAAAGGCCTGCGTCGTTCATCGCAAGGCGCATGGGCTCCGCCGTCTTTTCGACGAGGTCCTTGATGAGGGTCTCGAACTTCTGACGGGTGATCTCAAGCTCGAGGTGGGCGGGGCCCGCCGCGGTCATGGAGATAAAGGGCAAGGAAACGGAGGTCTGCGTCATGCCCGAGAGCTCGATCTTGGCCTTCTCTGCGGCCTCCTTGAGCCTCTGCATCGCCATCTTATCCTGTGAAAGATCGACGCCGTGGGACTTTTTGAATTCCTCCACCATATAGTCCATGAGACGCTTGTCGAAGTCGTCGCCGCCGAGCATGTTGTTGCCGTTGGTCGCGAGCACCTCGAACACGCCGTCCGAGATCTCGAGGATGGAGACGTCAAAGGTGCCGCCGCCGAGGTCGTAGATCATGACCTTGGAGTTCTCCTTCTCCTTGTCGAGGCCGTAGGAAAGAGCGGCCGCCGTGGGCTCGTTGATGATACGGAGCACGTTGAGCCCCGCGATCTTGCCCGCATCCTTGGTCGCCTGACGCTGTGCGTCGGTGAAGTAGGCGGGGCAGGTAATGACTGCGTCCGTCACCTTCGCGCCGAGGTAGGCCTCTGCGTCTGCCTTGAGCTTTGAGAGGATCATCGCGGAGATCTCCTGCGGGGAGTAGGACTTTTCGTCGATCCTGACCTTATAGTCGGAGCCCATTCTGCGCTTGATGGAGCTGACCGTCTTTTCGGGATTGGCGACGGCCTGACGCTTTGCGACCTGCCCGACGACACGGGAGCCGTCCTTCTGGAAGGCCACGACGGAGGGAGTCGTCCTCGAGCCCTCCGCATTGGCAATGACCACGGGCTCGCCGCCCTCCATCACCGCGACACATGAATTTGTTGTACCGAGATCGATACCGATAACCTTTGACATGATCTATATTCTCCTTATTCTCATTGATGTATTTGCTTTATTTGACCACGACGACCTGTGCAAAGCGCAGCACCTTGCCGTCCTGCACATAGCCCTTGCGGTAGACCTGACGGACGATCCCGCTCTCCTCGCCCTCCGCGGCGTCGACGGCCATGATGGCCTCGTGCCTTTCCGCGTCAAAGGGCTCGCCTAAGGGATCCACGACGGTGATGTTCTCCTCGGCAAGGATCTTTTCGAATGCCGCCGTCACCATCTGAATGCCCTTTTTGGTCGCCTCGTCCGCACAGGCCGCGACGGCAAGCTCAAGATTGTCTGCGATGGGAAAGAGCTTGGAGACGACGTCCTGCCGCCCCTCGCGGTAACGCTGTGCGCTCTGTGAGGCGGTGCGCTTGCGGTAGTTGTCGTACTCGGCCGTGACGGAATACCATTTCCGCTTGTAATCCTCGGAGAGCGCTCTCTCCTTCTCCAACGCCGCAGTGAGCTCCTCTGTGTCCATTGCGGGCGCCTGCTCCGTCTCGGGAGCCATGGACTTCTCCCCGCTTTCCTTCTTTTCGGTTTTTTTGCTCATTGTGAACCCCTGTGATTTCCTTCTCTTTTATAAGGCGATTTTTGCCCAATCAAACAAAATTTACAAAAAAACACCCCCGTTTTCAAAAAAATTTTTTCGGCAAGTCTTTACAATGCGGGGGAAAAGTATTAAAATGGGAATAAGCTACGTAGATCCGAGGGGGAACTATATGGAATCGAGAGCATTTGAACTCTTCGCAAAACGCAACAACAAGGTCAGCGTCCGTGCCATCCCCGGCCACTTTGCGACCCAGCATTCCCATGTCAATTATTGCATCGACATGACCCGCATCAAGACGGAAATGACTGCGGCAAGGGCTGCGGCAAAGCTCTTTGCGGAGAGCCTTCGAAGCGTCACCGTCGACACGATCATCACGCTGGAACGCACCAAGATGGTGGGCGCCTTTCTCGCGGAGGAGCTCTCCTCGGGCACGGGACTGAATATGAATCAGGAGATCGCCGTCATTTCACCCGAAATCACCGCGGACGAAAAACTCATCCTGCGCGACAACATGCTCCCCTATGTGCAGTTTCGTCAGGTCCTGCTCCTCACTGCCACAGCGACGACGGGCATGACCGTGATGAGTGCGGTCCGCGGCATCCGCTACTACGGCGGGGTGGTCGCAGGGGTCGCAACGGCGTTCGGGGGAAAATTCGAGATCCCGGGCGTTCCCGTCGTGCGGCTGGTCGGGAGCGAGGACCTGCCCGATTACAGCTCCTTCCGTGCGAGCGATTGCCCCATGTGCAAGAGCGGCCGCAGGGTGGACGCCGTCGTCAACTCGTACGGGTATAGCAAGGTGTAGAAAAATTCGATGAATTTGTTTTCAAGGGCGAAAACAAATTCATCGAGGGGTTAGATTTCGTATTTCACAATTTCTTGGTCAGCCACGCGCTCCGTATTTCATTCGGACAATAAGGTTCCCGTAGGGTACCAAATAGGGTGCGCTTAGGCGGGGGGACCCCGCCACGCGCAGTAAGATTGAATGAAGGGCGGGGATATGTGGTGATTATTTCAAATCACGTCATGGTGAGCTCTGTCGAACCATCACCGCAATTTTTAATTTTTAATTTTTAATTTT
>CANQWI010000048.1 GCA_947627515.1 uncultured Clostridia bacterium | reverse complement strand
CTCCCCTCATAGGGGAGCTGTCGCTTCAGCGGCTGAGGGGTTTCAAAACCCCTTCGGCCTGAAGGCCACTTCCCCTAAAAGGGGCAGCAAGGGAATTTAAAATTTAAAATTAAAAATTAAAAATTGAGGTGATGGTTCGACAGAGCTCACCATGACGTGATTTGGAATGGCCCGTAGAAGAGGGACCGCCGCGTCATTCCGATCAGACGAGTTGGATGAAGAACGTGGACTTGACCTGCCCCGCGCACATTCTATTTGTGACTAAGCGCGGCACGAGCACCACCCTTGGTGCGAAGTAGCTTGTCGAAGGATCACCGTAGCAAAAATAAGGTGATGGTTCGACGGGGCTCACCATGACGTGATTTGGAATGCTTTCGTAGAAAGGTGCGGCGAGATGCTTCGGACCTTCCGTAGACCCTATTCTTTCTTCCCTACTCAGCATGACGCCGCCACTCATTCCTCATCCCGCCTCAAAACCCTTTTGGCCTATAGGCCACTTCCCCTACAGGGGCAGCAAGGAGTTAGTCCCTTCATTCTAAATCACTGCGCGGAGCAAAACCACGCTTTTGCGGCAGCGCACTCAATTTGCGCGATACCTCGCGCTTGTTGTCCATGCATATAACGCTTCCGAGGCCAACCCGATTGATGCACAAGGCACTTTCGCTCGATGAATTTGTTTTCGTCCTTGAAAACAAATTCATCGAATTTCTAAATCACGGCGCGGAGCAAAACCACGCTTTTGCGGCAGCGCACTCAATTTGCGCGATACCTCGCGCTTATTGAACTTGCTTATAACGCTTCCGTGGCCAACCCGATTGATGCACACAGCTTTTTCGCTCGATGATTTCTTTTTTGCCCTTAAAAAAGAAATCATCGAATTATTTCGAAGGACCCGTGGCCGCCAAGGGCGGGCAGGGGATCGAGCAAAAAACCTTCGAAATCCGAGCAATGGGCTCATGCAGACTTTCTATTGACAAGACCTGCCCCATGTGCTATAATACAAGAAAAAACATAAGGAGAAAGAATATGAAGGAATTCGATCTGCTCTGCAAGGAATTTGAGCAAATGGACAGTGAGACGTACGCCGCGCTTCTTGCCGAAAAGGCCGCCACCCTCGTCCCCGCGCTTACCCTCGTCACGGAGGACGGCCTCGGCGGTATTGCCGTGTTTTCCACCTTTATCTTCGGCGCGATCGCCGCAGACGGAAGGCTTTCGGAGGCCGAATATTCCCTTGTTTACCCGCTCCTGCATGCCTTTTTCGGCGATACCGTCGATTATGAGACCTGCAGACTGACCGTTCGCGCCCTCCGTCCGGAGGGGCGTGAGCTCAAAAAGGCCGTTGACGAGATGGCGGATGTCTTAGCCGAGCTCTCCGAAAATCTGAAAAACGACCTCATCCTCGTCTGCCTCATGATCTGCGCCATCGACGGCAAGGTCTCCTTCAAGGAGAAGCAGTGGATCAAGCAGCTTATCCGCTGATCTCAAACCGCACGGCATCCCACGCACGGGATGCCGATTTTTCTGCCAAAAATCCGTGCGATAATCGCATAGATTTCGTATAACAAAAAAGCACCGAGAGGTGCTTTTTTGCGATATATGTTGCATTTTTTATTCTTCAGAGGGATCGTCTGGGGTTTCGGCGGGGACGTCGGCGGCGGTCTCCTCGGGAGCCTCGACCTCGGCTGAATCATCCCTGTCGGTGACGGCGACGGTGGCGATGTACCCCGCTCTCACGTTCATGAGCCTGACGCCGCGGGTGTTGCGGCCGATCCTTGAAATGCTGTCCGCGTGCATTCTGATGATGATCCCTGCGCTCGTGACGAGGAGAATGTCGTCGGCGTCGGAGACGAGCTTCATGCCCGCAAGTGCGCCTGTCTTTTCGTTGAACACGCCCGCCTTGATGCCCTTGCCGCCGCGGGATTGCAGCCTGTATTCCTCGGGGTCGGAGCGTTTGCCATAGCCGTTTTCGGAGACGGTGAGAATGTCGTAGCCCGATTTTAAGGCCACCATGTCCACGACCCTGTCGTCGTTTTCGAGATTCATGCCCCTCACGCCCATGGTGTCTCTGCCCATCGGACGGGCGTCGCTCTCCATAAAGCGAATGCACTTGCCCGAGTGCGAGGCGAGCACGACCTCGTCCCCGTCCTTGACAAAGCGCACTGCGATGAGCTCGTCCCCCTCGACGATTTTAATTGCGATCTTGCCCGTTTTGAGGATATGGTCAAACTCGGCGGCGGGAGTCTTTTTGACAAGCCCCTCTCGCGTCGCCATGATGAGGTAGCCCTCCTCGTTTGCGAGAACGGGCAAAACTGCCGCGACCCTCTCCCCCGCCGCAAGGGGCAGGAGATTGACGATGGCCCTCCCCCGTGCCTGACGGTTGGCCTCGGGGATCATGTACCCCTTGATAGAGTACACCCTGCCGAGATTGGAGAAGAACAGGATCGGCACATGGGTGGAGCAGACGAACATATCCGAGACGATGTCGTCCTCCTTGGGCTTGTGCGCCGTCACGCCGACGCCGCCGCGGCCCTGCGCCTTGTATTCTGCGACGGGAATGCGCTTCACATAGCCGCTTGAGGTCATGGAAATGACGACATCCTCCTCGTCGATGAGGTCCTCATCCTCGATATCGCCAAAGTCGACAGAGATCTCCGTCCTGCGCTCGGAGGGGTATTTTGCCTTGATGGTCACAAGGTCGTCGCGGATGATCTGAAGCACCCTGCCCTCATTTGCGAGGATGTCCTTGAGATCCGCGATCGTGCTGCGGAGCTGGTCGAGCTCCTCCCTGAGCTTTTCGACCTCGAGCGAAGTGAGACGCTGAAGGCGCATCTCGAGAATGGCGTTTGCCTGACGGTCGGAGAGGACAAAGGAGGTCATGAGCTTGTCGCAGGCGTCGTTTTTATCGGCCGATTCCTTGATGATGCGGATGACCTCATCGATGTTGGCAAGGGCTAAAACGAGGCCCTCGACGATATGCGCCCGCTCCTCCGTCTTCTGAAGGTCGTATTTTGTCCTGCGGCGAATGACCTCCTTCTGATGCTCGAGATAGTAAGAGAGGATATCTCTCAGGGAGAGATAGCGGGGCTCGGTGCCGTTCTCGACGAGGGCGAGAAGGATGATGCCGTCCGAGATCTGCAAATTGGTGTGCTTGTAAAGAGTGTTGAGGACGACCTGTGCGTTGGCGTCCTTTTTGCATTCAATGACGATGCGGAGGCCCTCACGGCCGGATTCGTCGCGGATGTCGGAGATGCCCTCGATGCGCTTGTCCTTGACGAGGTCTGCGATCTGGACGACGAGCTGGGCCTTGTTGACCTGATAGGGAATTTCCGTGACGATGATGCGGCTCCTGACGTTTGCACCCGTGCCGTGCTCCTCGATCTCGCACTTGCTGCGGATCACGATGTTTCCCTGCCCCGTCCTGTAGGCCTTGCGAATGCCGCTTCTGCCCATGATGATGCCGCCTGTGGGGAAATCGGGCGCGGGGATGTATTCCATGAGCTCCTCGACGGTGATGTCGGGGTTGTCGATCATGGCAACGGTGCCGTCAATGACCTCTGCAAGGTTGTGGGGCGGGATGTTGGTCGCCATACCGACTGCGATGCCGTCCGAGCCGTTTACAAGGAGATTGGGAAAACGGGCAGGGAGCACGGCGGGCTCCATTTCGATGCCGTCGAAGTTGGGGAAGAAATCCACCGTCTCCTTGTCGAGATCGCGGAGCATTTCGGCGGCAAGCTTGGTGAGCCTTGCCTCCGTGTAACGCATGGCGGCGGGCGGGTCTCCGTCGACGGAGCCGAAGTTGCCGTGGCCGTCCACGAGCGGGAAGTTGATGGAGAAATCCTGCGCAAGACGGACGAGAGCGTCGTAGACGGAGCTGTCGCCGTGCGGGTGGAATTTACCCATGACGTCACCGACGATACGGGCGCACTTGCGGTATGCCTTGTCGCTGTACAGCCCCATCTCGTGCATCGCATAGAGGATACGGCGGTGAACGGGCTTTAACCCGTCTCTGACGTCGGGGATGGCACGGGATTTGTTGACCGCCATCGCATAGGCAATGAAGGAACGCTTGAGCTCGTCATTGACCTCCACGTCGAGGATCTTGGTCATTTCAAGCGTCTTTTTAAATTCGTCTGTGAGCTCCGGGCTCGTTTCTCTTTTTGCCATATCGGCTCCTTTTGAATTAAAAATTTAAAATTTAAAATGAAAAATTGCGGTGGGGAGTGATTGAAACGGCGGCGTTCTAATCACGTCACCCTGAGCAACGTCGAAGGGTCACCGCATTCTAATAAGGTGATGGTTCGACTACGCTACTTCGCGCTGCGCACTCGTGCCGCGCTTAGATATAAATAGAATGCGCGCGGAGCACCATGACGCAATCAGAACGGCGGGGCGGGACCCTCGCTTCCCCTCTAAGGGGAAGTACCCGCACGGCGGGGGATAGGGTTCCGAGAACCCCTCAGTCACGCAAGAACGGCGTGACAGCTCCCCTGCAAGGGGAGCCGAGGAGTCCTAAATATCCAGATCGGTGACGAGGGTGGCGTTTTCCTCGATGAATTTGCGGCGCAGGGCGGGACTCTCGCCCATCAGGAGGTTGAACATCTTGTCCGCCTCCATCGCGTCTGCCATCGAGACCTTGATGAGCGTCCTTGTCGCGGGATTCATCGTCGTCTCCCACAGCTGCTCGGTCGACATCTCGCCGAGGCCCTTGTACCGCTGATATTCCACCTTATTGTTGTTGGCGGCGTCAAAGAGTACCTTTTCCTCCTCGGAATACAGATACACGTCCTCGCTCTTGCCCTTGACGGTCGCCTTGTAGAGCGGGGGCTTTGCCGAATACACATGCCCGTGCTCGATGAGCGGCCGCATGTAGCGGAACAAAAACGTCAGCAGCAGAATTCTGATATGCGCTCCGTCGACATCGGCATCCGTCATGGAGATGATGCGGTCATAGCGGAGCTTGCTCTCGTCAAAATCGTCCAAAATGCCGCAGCCGAACGCAGTGATCATGGCCTTGATCTCGGCGTTTTCGAGGGCGCGGTTGAGCCGTACCTTCTCGACGTTCAAAATCTTGCCTCTGAGAGGCAGGATGGCCTGAAAACGCCTGTCTCTTCCCTGCTTTGCGGTGCCGCCTGCGGAATCCCCCTCGACGATGTAGATCTCGCAGAGCTCGGGGCGTCTGTCCGAGCAGTCCGCAAGCTTGCCGGGGAGCGTCGTGGATTCCAAAACGCCCTTTCTCCTTGTGAGCTCTCTTGCGTTCCTTGCGGCGTCCCTTGCCTTCTGCGCCGTGATACAGCGGAGAACGAGCTCTCTCGCCTCGGAGGGGTGCTCCTCGAGATATTCCCCGAATTTATCGGCGACCGCCTTGTTGACGAAGGGACGGATGAAGGAATTGTTGAGCTTATCCTTGGTCTGCGATTCGAACTGCGCGTTCTCGAGCTTGACGGAGACGACGGCGGTGATGCCCTCGCGGACGTCCTCGCCCGTGAGCTTGTCGCTCTCCTTTAAGATATTGAGCTTCCTCCCCGCGTCGTTGATGACCTTGGTGAGGGCGAGCTTCAAGCCCTCGACATGGGTGCCGCCGTCGATGGTGTTGACGTTGTTGGCATACGAGTAAATGACCTCGTTATAGCCCTCGTTGTACTGCAGGGCGACCTCACAGACGGTGGTATCCTCCTGTGCCTCAAAGTAGAGCGGAGTCTCAAAGAGCGTCTCCTGCCCCCTGTTGAGCTCCTCGACGAGCTCGCGGATGCCGCCCTCGTAACAGAAGCTGTCCTTTCTCTCCCTGCCCTCGCGCTTGTCCTCGAGGGTGATGGTGAGCCCCTTGTTGAGGAAGGCGAGCTCCTTTAAACGGATCTTGAGCGTCTCATATTTAAAGACGATGGTCTCGAAGATCTCGGCGTCGGGGAAGAAGGTGACCTTGGTGCCCGTTTTGTCGGTATCGCCGACGATCGCAAGCGGCCGCTGGGGAACGCCGCGGTTGTAGACCTGCTTGTAGATATGACCGTTCTGATAGATCTCCGCCTCGAGCCATTCGGAAAGGGCATTGACGGCCTTGACGCCGACGCCGTGCAGTCCCGACGAGACCTTGTAGCCCGAGTCCCCGCCGAATTTGCCGCCCGCGTTGACCTTGGTAAAGACGACCTCGACGGTGGAGATGCCCTCCTTGGGGTGAATGGCGGTGGGGATGCCGCGGCCATTGTCGACGACGGTGCAGCTCCCGTCCGCATTGACGGTGACGTCCACGCGGGTACAGTAGCCCGCGAGTGCCTCATCGATGGAGTTATCGACGACCTCGCTCACGAGATGGTGAAGCCCCTTTTCATCGGTGGAGCTGATGTACATGCCGGGGCGTTTGCGGATATGCTCGAGCCCGTCGAGCACCTGGATTTGTTCCGCACCGTAGGCGGTTTCGACCTTATCGGACATAAAAATTCTCCCTGCAAAAATCTTGACGTTATCGCGCACGCACGCGCACGCGCACACGCGCCGTATGACCATTATATCACATGCCGGAAAAAAAGTAAAATAAATCACGGCAGAAATAAAATTTAAAATTAAAAATTAAAAATGAAAAATTAAGGTGATACGTGATTGAGAATGACACCCCCTCTCCTACCCCTCCCCCTCAGGTATGAGGGGGAGGGCGAGCTTGTTGGCACCCATCCCCTCAAAAAGGGGGAGGACGAGTATGCCCCCTCATTCTGCCCCGCGCGCATTCTATTTGTGACTAAGCGCGGCACGAGCACCGCCCTTGGTGCGAAGTAGCCCCCAAAGGGGGCGAGCGAATCTCATCCCTGAGTACGGAGGCTCCGTGGGTTTTAATGAGATCCGCTCGCTACGCTCGGGATGAGGACGGGACGGGATGAGGGTCTCCCCCTTGGCTCCCCTCCTAGGGAAAATTTTGCGGTTCTGTCAAGAGTTGATAACTCTTGACGCAAAATTTTCTTGGCATTTGCCCATATGCACGGGCAAATGCTGACCGAATGCGGGACTCTACCCGCATGAGAAGCTGTCACGCGCCCCTGCTGCCTAAAGGGGTTCTCTTGGCTCCCCTCATAGGGGAGCTGTCGCTTCAGCGACTGAGGGGTTCCGAAAACCCTTTGGCCTGAAGGCCACTTCCCCTATAAGGGGCAGCGAGAGAATTCTGAATTTAAAATTTAATATTAAAAATGAAAAATTAAGGCGGGGAAGAATTGAGAATGACACCCCCTCAGTCGCATAAAGCGACAGCTCCCCCTCGAAGGGGGAGCCAAGAATAAGGTGATGGTTCGACATCGCTCACCATGACGTAATTGGAATGGCCCATAGACAATCGGCTTTTATTCCAAATCACGCCCCACCGCAATTTTTAATTTTAAATTTTTAATTTTCAATTTCCTCCATCAGCTCCTCTGCGAGCGCACGGATCTCGTCTGTCGATTGGGCGGCAAAGAAGCGACGCTTGGCCTCGTTGGCGCGGCGGGTGCCCTTCATGTAAAAGGCCGCCATCTTGCGCATGTACACCGTTGCAAACCGCTCCCCGTAGATGCGCAGCGTTTCCTCGAGCTGGCGCAGAAAAAGCGGCTTTATGGGCGGCTCCTCGCGTCCCGTGAGCGCGGCAAAGATCTGCGGACGGTAAAGGGCTGCGCGGGCAACCATGACCCCGTCCGCACCCGTGCGGTCGAGCAGCTTTTTCATGTCCCTTTCGTTCCAGACCCCGCCGTTTGCGATCACGGGAATGCCGACTGCCCTCTTTGCCGCGGCGATCTCATCGTAATCGACCGGCCCCGTGTAAATTTTATCCCGCGTGCGGCCGTGGACGGTGATCATGCAAGCCCCCGCACCCTCGCAGAGCTTGGCAAAATCGGCAGATATCCTGTGATTTTCGTCTACGCCGATGCGGAATTTTACCGAAATTCTCTTCCCGCTCCCGACGCATGCGGCGATCACTTTTTCGGCAAGTGCGGGATTTTCGAGCAGAGCGCTCCCCTCGCCGTTTCTGACGATTTTCGGCATCGGGCAACCCATGTTGATGTCGATGAGGTCAAAGTCTCTGAGTGCCTCGCTCTCGCATGCCTCCCGCATGATGTCGGGGTCGCTGCCAAACAGCTGTGCCGCGATGGGATGCCTCTCCCCATGGTACAGAAGAAGCCTTGTCTCCTCGTTCTGATAGTGAAGGCCCTTTGCGCTGACCATCTCGGTGAAGGTGAGCCCCGCCCCGAGTTCCTCGCACATAGCGCGGAAGGGGGCGTTCGTATACCCGGCCATGGGGGCAAGAAAGACGTTGTTTTCGAGCGATAACCCTGCGATTTTAAGACCGTGCAGCATCCTTTGCCCTCTTGTAGTAGTACTCCTTCTCCTCGTCGGTGAGGGCGTGCACATCCTTCCCGTCGGCGAGCACGAGCGATTCGTATGCGGTGTAGCGTGCGGCGGCCTTTTTGACGGTCTCAAGAAGCGCGAGCTCACAGTCCTCCCCGACGGCCCGTCCGAGCTCGACGGTGCAGAACAAAACGTCCCCCAACTCCTCTAAGATGTGCGTCCTGTCGCCCGCCCTCACGGCCTCCCGCAGCTCTATGTACTCCTCGCGGAGCTTTTTCTCAAAATTTTCAAAGGTGGCCGCGTCCCAGCCTCCCTTTTCCATGCGTTTTGCGACCTTCTGTGCACGGAGAAGGGCAGGAAAGCACTGCGGGACGTCATTCACGGCGTCCGAATAGGTCGTCTGATGCTTCTCGTGCATCTTGTTTCTCTCCCAGACGGTGAGAGCCCCGTCGGCGGTCGCGGCCCTCTCGGTGCCGAAGACGTGCGTGTGGCGGGTGATGAGCTTGGTGCACAGCTCCGTAAGCATGTCCGTCACCGTAAAGCTCCCCCGCTCCTCCTCGATGAGGGTGTGGAAGAGGGACTGCATGAGGACGTCCCCCGCCTCCTCACGGATGCGGTCGGGGTCCTTCCTGTCGATGGCGTCGACGAGCTCGTACGCCTCCTCGATGGCGTTGATGCGGATGCTCTCGTGCGTCTGCACCCTGTCCCACGGGCAGCCGTCGGGGGCGCGGAGACGCTTTAAAATGGCGACAACGTCCTCGAAGTCAAAGCGTTTTTTCGACAATAAGTCTTGATTTTTCAGCACAAGGCCGCTCATAGGCGCGAGCGGAACGCGGTCGATCTCATAGAGGGGAAGCGTCCTTATCCTGTCGCTGATGAGGACGGCCTCCGTCTCATCCCCGAGCCTTTCGCCAAGAAATAGCTTGACGTCGCCGATGTTGTCCTCGGTGAGGTCATAGACGACAAGGGGCAGCGAGATCGCGTGCTCCCCCGCCGAAAAGGCAGACATCGCAGTGAACTCGCCGCCGATCCCCGCCATTGCCGCGAATTTTCCCGCCTTGGAGCCGCCGTCAAGCAGCCTGACGCGGGGGCTTTTCAAAAGAATACACGCCGCCGCATCCTCCGTACCGCTGCCGTCCACGACGTAGCAGACGCTCTTCTCCCTCCCCCGCCTTCTGAGCTCAGACACGAGCTTTTTTGTAAGCGTGTCGTAGCTGCGGCTTTTCTCATACAGATAATCGAATGTGGTAAAGGGGATGTGCTCGTCCTCAAGGCTCTGCGCCGCGGGGATCCCGCCGGTACGAAGGACCACCTCGTCTGCCTCCCGCAGTGCCCTGAGGGCGTTGAGGGTCAACTCCCCCCGCTCCGTTCCCGAGCCGATGACCGTGATCATATGCCTTCTCCTTGTTTTTTCTTACAGTATACATCAAATCGAGGAAAAAAGCAATCGGATAGCAGAGGTTTGCGGCGGCCGCTGCCCCGACGATGAGAAATCTGCCGTTGATGAGGAGAAGCTCCAAAATCGTCTTTACCGTGACCGCGATCCCCATGGAGAGGGCCGCCTTTTTTGCCCGTCCCAGCCCCGTGAGCGAGGCCGAGAGGGTGTCGACGCCCGCAAGGAACACCGACGAGATGGAGAGCATGCGGACGAGCGCACAGAGGGTCCCCCGATCGGACAGGGAGAGGGACGGATAGAGGAAATTTACGATATATGGTGCGAAAAAGAGGAGCAGAAGCGCGAACGGAAGAGAGAGAAGCAGCGTCAGAAGGAGCGCGTACATCGCCCGCGCACTGCCCTCCTCCCCGTCCCCCCTTTTTGCACTCTCGGAGACGAGGGGGACGATCGCAGCGACAAGGCCGTAGCAAAGGGTCGCAGGCAGGGCGCACAGACTCGCCGCCGCTCCCGAGAAAAGGCCGTACATCGCAACGGCGCGGTCGGTAAAGACATTCAGCCGCCGCACGATGAGCACGCTGTCGACCATGCGGGAAAGAGGCAGGAGCGCGGCCGCGGCCATAACGGGAAGTGCGGACCGCAGCACGGAGCCTCCCCTTCTTTCACGGACGAGAAGCCCACGTCTTTCCCGTCGGTAGAGCCACGCAAGATAGCAAAGGGCAACCGCCTCGGAGAGGGTGACGGCAAGAAGGGCAAAAGAGGCTCGCCTGTGCACGGGAACGAGGCCCGAGAGCGCCAGCCCCGCGCCTGCCTTGACGAGCTGCTCTATGATCTCCGAGAGGGCGGTCGGGCGCATGTCGTTTTTCCCCTGAAAATACCCCCTGAGAACGGCGATGAGGGCGACGAAAAAGACGGACGGCGCGAGAGAAAAATAGCAGCTTATCAGCGATTTTTCGCCTTGAAGGCCGCTCATGAAGGGGGCAAGCAGAAGCATCGCCGCCCCGCCCGCAAGGCCGAGGAGGGAGAAAAGGGTGAGAGCACCGTGCATGACGTCCCCCTTTTCCGTCGCGACCATGCGCGAGAGGGCGTTGGGGATGCCCGCCGAGGAGAAGGTCAGAAGCACGCAGAAGAGCGGATAGGCCATCTGATAAAGGCCGAGCTGATAGCCGCCGAGCAGACCCGTGAGGGGGATGCGATAGACCGCCCCGATCCCCTTTGCGATCAGCCCCGCAAGCGAGAGCATCGCCGCATTTTTTAAAAATTTTTCATGCCGCATTATGTATTCCCGCAGGCTTGCCCCAACCCCTTCGGCCTGAAGGCTGCTGTGTTTGCAGGGGGCAGCGAGGAAAATTAAAAATTTAAAATTAAAAATTGCGGTGGAGGAAGTGAGAATGAAGGCTTGATACCTACGGGCCATTCCAATTACGTCCTTCCTCTCGCCTGCCCCCTTTCTAAGGGGGCGGGGTAGGGGTGGGGGTTCATTCCCAATCGGTCATGGTGA
>CANQWI010000047.1 GCA_947627515.1 uncultured Clostridia bacterium | reverse complement strand
GCATGGATGAGCTCATGTGCGATCTCCTCGATATCCCTTTTGGGAATGGAGTAATAGAGCAGAAGCTCCAGCAGCTCGTAGTCATTGAGTGCTTCCTCATCCTCTAATTTTGCCAATAGCTTCTCTCTGTGCTCCGCATAGCAATCCATCTTTTCCTTCTCTTCCATACCCGAATTATACCACACGCTCACTCTTTTGTATAGACATTTTTAAGAATTTCTTTGAAAGATTTTTTTTCGGGGGAGGATTGCGTCAATCACCGCTATAATCAAACAATTTCGTGCTCTTCAAGCAATAGATGATCTGAGGGACGAGGCTCTTTTCCGAGTCGATGGTTGCCGTGATGATCTCCTCGGACTTTTCAAGGAAGGCGTCCCAAAATCTTTTCAGCTCCTCCGCGATATAGTCGCTCATTTCGAGGAGTTCTTGATCCTCCTGCCCCCAATCCTGACATATTTTGTAGATAATGGTATACCACGCGATCCTTCCGCAGAGCTTCTTATAGGCAGGGTCGCCGTTGATGATACGGTTTGCACAGACCTCGTCGATGAGCTCATGATAGATGGGATATTTGATAAATGTCTCCCTGATTTTGTCGGCGCGGACGTGTCTTGTGAGAATGCCGTTGATCTTATTTGCGATTTTTTCCCTGATCGCTCCGCTTGGAATGAGTTCAAAATAAGCGTACAGTGCTTCGAGGCAGAGTGCGGAGGTATCGAAATGGTTGCTTGTCCCCGTCCCCCAGAAATAGTTGTTGACGGGGTTTTCGATATTGATGTTTGCGATGCTCTCGATCACATCCTCAACAGCTCTTTTCTGCTCCTGCTGGATCCTATTGACCTTTTTAAGCCATTTCTTGTAGAGCGGAAGGAGGCAGATGCAGATCCTCGCAGAGACCCACGGGGATTTGTATGGCTCCCACAGCCGTTTATGCTTATTTCTCTTCTTGAACAGTGTGCCCAGGAGTAGGCTGAGCAGATTACATGACGGCTGGCAGCAGCTGACGATATCAATGAGGAGACCGATGGTGTAGTTGAACTGCAGATCCTTGATGAGCTCATCATTGCCCTCGATTTCTGTTTTGTGAACGAGAACGGAGGTCTCCTTTTGAAGGCTTTCCTCGGGGATCTGTGTGATATAGCAATTCAGATCGTTGTCCGTATTGAAGAGTGACCCGTGGGATTTTTCATTAAAGATATCATGAACGCGGTTCACCATCTCCTGTTGTGAAAATTGCTTGAGCTTCCATAAAAAGTATTGCGACGAAAGCGCACTTTTCCATGTGCTCCAGCAGGGATCGTCGACAAGATTGCTCAGGTATGTATCGATCGAAACGGTCCTGTCGCGGCGGCTCTCGGTTTTTTGCTTGATGATCGGGAGAGGGAAATCGTTCTTATAGGGCTCCTTGCTGTATGCCGTATCCTCCAAAATGAGCCCCGCATCCCGGATGGTGTTGAGGAAATGCAAATAGCTGTAGATGTAAAAATTTTCCGGCATCTTTTTGTCAAATTCCGTCGATTCATCCAGATATATGCTGAATTTGCGCTTCACCTCCTCATCGGGGGACCTGTCGACAAAATCCTTGACGCAACGGTAAAGGGCATCGAAGTCGATTCGGAAGACACTCCCACCTTCCGTCCTTCTCGGCCATTCTCGGCCTGCATAGATCGACAGCGGATACATGATGATCGGATAGATATTCTCGCTGTGGATCAAGGGATTGCTTGCGACCTCTTCAAGCTGCCGGTTCATCTCTGCCGTCGTAATTTGCTCGTTGGAGAAAATGTAGATGCTCTTTCCGAGCCAGTATCCCGTAGGAGAGAGAAGATGGCAGACGTTTTCAGCCAAAGCAGGAAGTTGTGCGGGGGAAACATTGCCAACAGAAAGATCCCCGATGACGATGTCGAATTTTTCTCCCTTCAGATGGCTCTCCATTGAGCACCAATCGCATTCCACATGCCGCTCCCGATGAATATCATAGGAGCTGTCCAAGGATTTCGAAATCTCATCGTAGTACTCCTTGCTGTAGTCAACGACAATGACGTCAAAATCCTCTTCCGCGGCGAGCAAACGAAATTCGACAGTCGATCCGAGTATCAACGCTTTCGGCCGTCCCGCTCCGATCTTCTTATCCTTGGCGATCTGGAAATACTTCCTGTAAATTTCCAATTCCGAATCGGAAGGACGGGAGGGCGGCTGCATCTTTCCCCATGTCTGCGCACGCTCCTTTGTCCAGTCGATCACAGCTTCCCCTGAAGAGGTGCGGGCATGCCCGACATCCGAAAAGGCGTCCTCGATCCAGCCCTTGATGCGATCGACCACGCCCTCCTCAGAGTAGCGGAATGCAGGGGAGCCTGAAAAAACAGGGTCCAATTTTGCGGCTTGGTCAAAGGACATTTCGTCGCAAATAAGCAGCTTTGCCGCCAAGCCGAGCTTTGCCCGCTTAAAATAGTACGACTCGCGGAGCGCGTTGATCTCTTGATACAGATATCGCAGGGAGCCGTCGTCCGTACGCTCGGAAAGCTGGCCGCTCTCATTCCGCGGAATGCTTTTGTTCACGACCAGCAGAAAAAGCGGCGTGCGTTCCACGACACGGGGCGTCTCCGAAAATTTTTCATTCGGTGCGGTCTTTGGATGAAAATATGCCCGAAGGCTGCTCCCGTCGCGCATCGTCCATCCGTTGAGCTTTTCGTAGATCTCCTCCGCAATCGCCTCACTTCCGGTTACCCGATCGCCGTGATAGGCGATGAAAATATCATAGGTATGGTTTGTCATTTGCATACTCCGTTTCGATTTTAATCTATTGTAGCACGTATTTATCCAAAAAGCAAGATTATTTGAAAAAGAACGACCCGCATGTCGGTACATGGAGCGAAAAAGGGATAAATGCAATAAGCAGGGAGCCTCGCTGTCCACTCGTGAAGCGTGGGGGAAGGGATCAGCAGGCAGAGGTCAGGGTGAGGCGCCAGCGGATGTGCTCGGCGAGGAAGTAGGCGGGGCGGGAGAGCTTAAGGTCGGCGAGGGAGCGGACCTGAAAATCATCTGTCCAGCAGATTTTACCATTTTCAAAAAAGACAGACGAATCATCGATGAGCGGGTATTCATTGCCGATCGACATGTGGCCGTAGCCGACGATGAGGTTGGTCTCGGGACTGCCCGTCAGTTCAAAGAGGACCTCACAGCTCCAAGCGGTAAAGCGGATGTAGAGCTTATCGCCAATTCTGTAAATTTTCTTTACATATCCATCGTGAAGGCCCACGGTGGCGTCGCACATGCCGTCGACATCCTCCTGCGTTTTGAGGTCAAGCCATTCGGGGGTGTTGACCTGCGCCTGCAGCCCTTTACAGCGGTCGAGAAGGGTGTCGTCAAGCGCACGGCCGAGGAGCCAGTCAAAGCCCTCCTTGTCCTCCGTCCTGAACCAGCTTTCCTCCCGTGTGTCGAAAAGAAACACGTCGCGTCGGATGCTGTGCCCGCAGATCGAGTTGAAGCGTACCCTTTTCAGCGCGGTCATGCCCTCATCGAACACAACTGCTTCAGAGTCATTCTTATTATAAAAAATTGCAAACACGACTGAATCGTAAAAGCCACTCTCCGTTCTCACGCGTGCGATCATAATTTTCTCCCCAGTGATGCTTTTTGAAGCCTGACAATGTATGGGCCACGCATGGAAAGCCCTTCATTCCGTACTCTATTTGCGCATATATCACAGGGCAGCTCAATAAAAAAATGTAGGATATATCACGAATTTTTTGTGATCTCGCGGATCCATTCTAAGATTTTCGACTTGTCGGAGTCGGTCAGGGCTTGGTCGAAATCGAAGGCATGGGGGTTGTAGAGACACAGCCTTTGGATCAGGCGAAGGGCGTTGCGGAGGCTGTAGTTTACGACGAGGGGGACGATGAGGGGCTTGATGCCGTAGTCCGTTGCGTAAAGTGCGCTTTCCAATTCTGCCTGACAATAGATGCTCTTCATGTAGCGATGGGTAATGACGGGCATGAAAATACCGTTTTTGACGATCTCTCGGATGACCTTGTCGTGCTCCTCCTGCTCTCCCTCCGTGTTCAGATGCTCAAAGCGGTAGACCTCATACCCGTTGCCTACGAGCAGCTCTTTGATGCAGTCGCAAAGCTGCGCATCTCCGTGCGAGCAGGAGAGGAAAATGCGGTTCTGCCTGACAAGCTCGCAGAGGGAGTTCAAAAGGGTCACGAGCGTCCGATTCAGGGGCAGGTCGATGTCGATCGTATACAGCCGACGCGAATCGGATCGTTTAATATACTGCAGTTCCTTCTGCACCCAGTCCGAGCTCTCGGAGTTTTTGCTTCTGCAGTAGATGAACACATTCCGCGCGTCGATCTCGCGTTTGATAAACTCCTCAAGCTCGCTGTTGCTGTCGTCGAGGCACTGCAGGTGAAAGATCAGCGGCTCGAACTCCAGACTCTCGAGGATCTCCCTGAGTTTACGGACCTTTTCAATGTCCTTGTGCGAATGCGAAAGAAAAATGGTGAGCGTATTCATTTCTTTTCCCGTTTTGTGGATTTTAAATCATTTTATCATATCTGTTGCAGTATGTCAATGCCCGCCGCGCAGCTTATCCCCTATGAGGGGCCGCGTCCTTCCCTATGGCCGCACGGACGCGCTGCTTGAATTTTTTTGCAAAATGTCCCCTGTGGGGCCGCACGGGGCTTGAAAAAATCTCTGCTCTGCTCTTGACAATGGGGCAGAGTTTCGTTTCGCAAATGATTACCGCTTGATGTACAGCCCGTCCTTTTTGTTCATGCGGCATGGCAGCCGTGCCGGGACAAACATGTTCAGAACGCGCAGCGGGCCGTGGGACGGAAGGCCGGTTCCCGACCCCACCGCAAAATATGTTGAGATTTACGATTTTTATCCGGACAGTACATCAGCACCAAAACGGTGACCGTTCGGGAAGGAAATTATACGCTCAACAACGGCGTGCCGGTCCTGTTTCAGTTTTCCGACGATGGAAGCGACGGCATCTTTTATATCGATGAAAGCTACGATATCTATTACTATGCCTATGTCAAGGACATCACCGAGTTCACCTTCTTCCCTGAGGAAAATGGCCCTGAGACACCGCCGAGCGAGAATGAGAAATTTACTGTCACGCTCAAATGGAATATTCCGGATATGCCCGATACCGTGACCGAGGTTGATCAGGGTAAATCATACACGTTGCCCGCCCCGCGCGCATTCTATTTGTGACTAAGCGCGGCACGAGCACCGCCCTTGGTGAGAAGTAGCTTGTCGAAGGGTCACCGCAGCAAGAGAATTAAAAATTTAAAATTTAAAATTAAAAATTGCGGTGATGGTTCGACTACGCTCACCATGACGTGATTGGAATGGCCCGTAGAAGAAGAGGCCGTCGCGTCATTCTGAACAGGCAAGTTGGATGAAGAACGACAAACTAATCTGCCCCGCGCGCATTCTATTTGTGACTAAGCGCGGCACGAGCACCGCCCTTGGTGCGAAGTAGGCACAGCCGAGCGGATCTCATCAAAACCCACGGAACCTTGTATTTTCATCCATAGCAGTCCTCCTCCCGCAGGGAGAAAATTAAGAAATTTAAGATAAATTTAAACCCAACGGCTTGCATTTCGGCAGAAGGCGCGGTATAATATAGCACACAGAATGAAAGGGGCGCATGCCCCGAGGCTATTACGGAGCGACTATGGAAAAAGAACTCAGGACAGAGAGCGATTCCGTCGGAGAGCTTTCTTTTGACAGCGGTGCCTACTACGGCATCCAGACCCTTCGCGCAAAGGGGAATTTCGAGATCACGGGGACAAAGCTCGCCTTTGCCTTCATCCGCAACACCGTCATTATCAAGAAGGCGGCTGCGATCGTAAACAAGGCCTACGGGCTTCTCGACAGGGCCAAGGCAGACGCCATCATTGCGGCCTGCGATGAGATCCTCCACGGCAAGCACAAGCGGGATTTTATCGTGGACGCCGTGCAGGGTGGGGCGGGGACCTCTGCGAACATGAACGTCAACGAGGTCATTGCCAACATCGCGATAGAGCATTTGGGCGGCAAAAAGGGGGACTACAGCGTCATTAGCCCCAACGACGACGTCAACATGGAGCAGTCCACCAACGACGTTATTCCGACGGCGGGGAAGCTCACCGTGCTCTCCCTTTCCAAGGATCTCATCGCCGAGCTTGTTCAGCTGTACGGCGCACTTCTGCAGAAGGCGCGGGAGTTTGACGACGTTCTCAAAATGGGCAGGACGCAGCTGCAGGACGCCGTTCCCATGCGGCTCGGGCAGGCCTTCCGTGCCTTTGCAACGTCCATCGCCCGCTCTCGCGAGCGCATCGTGCAATCCCTTGCGGAGATGCGGACCATCAACATGGGCGCAACGGCCATCGGCACCGCCATCAACGCGCGGGAGGCGTATTTTTCCCATATCACCGAGGAGCTCTCGCTTCTCACGGGGGAGGAGCTCACAAGGGCGGCCGACCTCTTCGACGGCACGCAGAACGTGGACGGCTTTGCGGCCGTTTCGGGGACGCTGAAGGCCCTCGCCATCAACCTCTCCAAGATGTGCAACGATCTGAGGCTCATGTCGAGCGGGCCGCGCACGGGGCTCGGGGAAATCATTTTGCCAGCCAAGCAGAACGGCTCCTCCATCATGCCGGGGAAGATCAATCCCGTCATTCCCGAGGTCGTCAATCAGGTCGCATTTCTCGTGATCGGCCATGACGTCACCGTCACCATGGCGGCCGAGGCCGGGCAGCTCGAGCTGAATGCCTTCGAGCCTGTCATTTTTTACCAGCTCTTCGAGTCCATGCGTGCGCTCACGGGTGCCGTCAAGACGCTTACCGAAAACTGCATCGTCGGCATTGAGGCCAACCGTGAACGCTGTGCGGAGTGGGTGAACAGAAGCGTCGGCATCGTCACCGCGCTCAACCCCTACATCGGCTATCGCAAGGCGGCCGAGATCGCCAAGGAATCCCTCAAAACGGGGGAAAGCATCCGCGCGATCGTCCTCCGCGAGGGGCTGATGGATGAAAAGACCCTTGACGAGGTCCTCGACCCGCTTCTCCTCACCGAGCCCTGCCGCGGCCGCCTGTGATGGTGAAGGTAAAAAATTGAGGTGTAGGATTTAGAACAACACCCTCTTTCGTCGCGCCAAGTACGGCATGACAGCTCCCCCTTGAAGGGGGAGCCAAGAGATCCAAATAAAAAACTTGCCCACCCCTCAAGGGGTGGGTGTCATTTTAGTGACGGAAGGGGTGTCATTCCAAATTATGCCCCGCCTTATTCTCGGCTCCCCTTGTAGGGGAAAATTTTGCAGTTCTGTCAAGAGTTGATAACTCTTGACGCAAAATTTTCTTGGCATTTGCCCATATGCTCGGGCAAATGCTGACCGAATGCGGGACTCTACCCGCATGAGAAGCTGTCGCTTTATGCGACTGAGGGGTTTTTGAAACCCCTTCGGCCTATAGGCCACTTCCCCTAAAAGGGGCAGCGAGCGAATTCTGAATTTAAAATTAAAAATTGCGGTGATGGTTCGACAGAGCTCACCATGACGTGATTTGAAACAATCACCACATATCCTCGCCCCTCATTCAATCTTACGGCGCGTGGCGGGGTTGCCCCGCCTAAGCGCACCCTATTTGGTACCCTACGGGAACCTTACTGTCCGAATGAAACGCGGGGCTCGTGGCTGACTAAGAAATTGTGAAATACGAAATCTAACCCCTCGATGATTTCTTTTTCGTCCTTGAAAAAGAAATCATCGAATTTCTCAATTACTGCGCGGAGCAAAACCACGCTTTTGCGGCAGCGCACTCAATTTGCGCGATATCTCGCGCATGAGGCTCAAAGGGCATTCCGTCTGAGCCTTGGCTTATTATTGCTTGATGATCTCAGGCAGGATCCCTTCCAAAATTGCGTCTGCATTTGACGGATCATAGGAAACGATCTGCGTTTGCCCGAGATACATTTTGATCGCAAGGGGCATGGGCGTTCCATCCAGATTGACGACAAGGATTTTCTTTTTGCAATCCAAAGCAGCGTTGATCTCTGCCATCACATCGTTGGATTTCGCCGCAGCTTCCGAAAATAACAAGAGAAATTCGGAGCATTTGCTGATTTTATCTGCCAGGATCTGACGCCAGTTGTCGCCCCCCTTGAGCCCTGTATCGTACCAGACCCGACAGGATTTTCGTTGAAGGTAGAAGAGAATTGACTCAGCGGTCGATTTCATGGTATGGGAATAGCTGACGAATAAATAGGGAAGCGTGCCGCGGTAGGGCAATTCGATATACGATTTGTCATTCATCGCGCGTTCCTTGAGGCGTGCCCTTGCAAGGATATCCGCATATTGAAGCTCCATCGCACGATAGTCAAAGTCGCCGTCCTTGCAGTCAACGATCACGATCTCATCAAAGAGCGACCGTTCACGGAGGAAGGTCTGCTTGAGGGCGTGTCCCAACGAAAGGCGTTTTTGTATTTCCTCCTCATTGAGCGTACCGTATGCGCGGTACAGTGAATCGAGCAGGCTCTGTTCGATATAGGTATAGATCACAGTAACGTATTGCCCGTAGGCGACCTTAATTTCACGGATAAAGGAAACATCCTCTGTCGCAATTGTCAGGATCGCATTTTTTTCGCCGCGAACGGCTGCAAGAATGTCCTGCTTGTTGAATCCGATCGATCTGCCCTGATTGTGATAGGTGAAATCAAAATGCTTGATTTCCTCCTCCGAAACATCAAGCTTGTCGGCGCGGGTATACCATTGCAGCTCCTCAGGCGTGTAGACGGCTTTTACAATGTATTCAAAGCCCTCTTTTTCGAAATATTTTCTGGAAATGCTGCTCATCTCGGCGGCCATTCCGTATAAGATAAAAAGCATGGCGAGCCTCCCTTTCCTTTGCTTTGGTTACTATGATTGTAACACGCGGGCAGGCCTGTGTCAAGTAGCATTTTTCAGCGCAGCCCTTCCATGCAAATGACAGAGAAGGCCTGATGAATGTACGCATGCGCACTCATTCCCCCGTGTGTATTCATAGTCGCGTACGGCTCGGGCGTATAGCGCGAAGTGGTGCAGCGAGGGGACCATATACCCACGGAGCTCTGTACTTGGAGATGAGATTCGCTCGCCCCCTTCGGGGGCTCGGAATGAGGGCTTGACTCCACCCCCAACCTTCATCCCGCCCCGTGCGCATTCTATTTGTGACTAAGCGCGGCACGAGCACCGCCCTTGGTGCGAAGTAGGCGAAGCCGAGGGGATCCCATCAAATTCCACGGACTTCAACATTCTCGCCCTCCCCCTTTTTGAGGGGGAGGGGTAGGGGAGGGGGTGGAGACATACGGGGCGTAATTTATTTAAAATTTTAAAGCCTCTCGCATGCGGCGGGCAAACGGGGGCGGGAATGCATATACTGAGAGCATGAAGGTATCGGCGTTTTATTTTTCGGGAACGGGGAATACAAAATTTATCGTACAAAAAATCTGCGGGACGCTCAGCAGGTCCTGCAGGACGGAAATGCTCGATATTACCCTTGCGGGGGCAGACCCTGTGCGGGCGATGGAGGAGGCGGATCTCATCCTTCTCGCCTTTCCCATCTACGGCGGGGCACCGCCCATTCCGATGCGGCAGTTCTTGTACAGATATGCGGAGCAGCTTCGCGGTAAAAAGGTCGCCATCGCAGAGACGCAGCTCTTCTTTTCGGGGGACGGGGCGGCGAGCCTCGGTCGGACGGTGGAAAAATTCGGCGGCAAAGTGATCGCGGCCGAGCACTTCAACATGCCGAACAACCTCTCCGATTGCAAAGCATTCCCCGTCAAAAACGGGAGGGAACTCCGAAAAACGCTACTTATCGCGCAAAAAAGGGCCGAGCGGTTTGCAGACGCACTCCTCAAGGGCAAGGGGCACAGGCGGGGCTTTTCACCCGTCTCGCATGCCGTCGGGTACTATTGCCAGAGAAAATATTGGCGCAGGGGGGAGCAAGACAAGCGCGGGCGGCTCAGGATCGACCCGAGCCTCTGCGTCGGGTGCCGTCTCTGCGTAAAAAACTGCCCCGTTTCCAACCTGACCGCATCAGACGGCAGGGCTGTCCCGCACGGAGAGTGCGTCCTTTGCTACCGCTGCGTCAATCTCTGCCCCAAGCGGGCGATCACGCTCATCGGTAGCGACCCGCCCCGCGTGCAGTACCGCGGGCCATTTCAGTCATAAAAGCATCAGCCACAGGACGCCGAGGGCGGCGAGCAGGGTGGGCAGGGCGACCAAAACGCCGAGCTTGAGAAAATCCCCATAGCCGAATTTGACATCATGCTGTGCAAGGATGGAGCTGAACATCAGCCCCGCCAGTGCCCCGATCGGCGTGAAGAAGGCCCCGAGGTTTGACCCCACCGCCGTCGCATATACTGCGCCGAGCCCCGCGCCCGACGAGGAGATCATCGACGAGAAGAACACGCTCATCGGGATGTTGTTGATGAGATTGGACGCGAAAAAGGACAGGACCCCGTAGACGGGCACGGGGAAGTCGGTTTGGAGAAATCTCCCGAGCGTCTGCGTCGTGCCCTGCATCGCAAGCACCTCCGTCATGATGAACATCGACAGAAGAAAGGGCACAAGCTGCCATGGCGCCCGCTTCAGACAGCCGAGAAGTGCCCGCGGCCGCCTTCTGCGAATGAGGGAGAGGACAAGCTCGAAGAGGAAGAGGCTCCCCGCGCTGCAAAGAGCCACGAGCCACATTTCAACATGGATATACGAGCTGATCGCGAGCAACACCGTGCAGACGCCGAGATGGACAAGGCCGAGAATGAGGGCGGGCTTGTCCTCGACACAGTCCCGCTCCGCCGTTCCCGAAATCGGCTCGGAGAGCTTTTTACGAAAGAGAAGATAGAGAAGGAGCAGGGAGACAAGCCCCGCGGCAAGCGTCGGCAGTGCGGAGACGAGGAAGTAGGAAAAAAAGTCGATCCCGAAGGCAGTGGCGAGGTAGATGTTCGTCGGGTTGCCGATCATAAGCGCCATGCTCCACGTGTTTGCGGCCACAAATTCCGTCGCGAGATAGGGCATGGGGTCGATTTTTGCCTCCCGCGCAAAGTAGCAGATGAAGGGGGTAAAGGAGAGCACGATGATGTCGTTTGACGTGAAGACCGTCAGCACCGCCACCATGAGATAGAGGGAGAAGAACAGTCGCTTTTGCCCGCTGTGGGCATGGCGCAGGGCAAACCCCGCAAGGGAGCGGAAGAAGCCAAGCTCATCCAAAAAGACGGAGAGCATTGTCATGCAAAGGAAGAGAACAAGGATCTTGAGGGGGTTGACGGCGGTATTCTCGATGAGCTTTCCCCCGATCGCCGCGAGGTCTGTTTTTCCGCTGATGCCGTTGTACAGTAAAAGGACGGCCGTCCCGAGAAGGACGACCACCCAGTAGCTGTCGATCTTGATTTTCCCGAGCCTGAGTTTCGGGAGGAAGAGCACGCCGAAGATCATGACAAGGCACGTCGCCGCGCAGATGATGATGTTGACCATAAAACCGCGCTCTATGCTATCACGTTTCCATCCGTTTGTCAAACATTTTCTCATCATATCCCTCAACGTGGAATGAAATTAAATAAAATGCTCAATAGCAAAGATAAGTTCCGTATTTAGTGAGATTCTAATGAAAAGTGGCGATTTGGCGAATTTTTGCGGACG
>CANQWI010000046.1 GCA_947627515.1 uncultured Clostridia bacterium | reverse complement strand
TTAGGGCTATGCCCGAAAATGAAATACCACCCGCTATGCGGGTGGATTATTATTTATGCGTAAAAAATCGGAGCCGAAGCCCCGATATTTTTTATCAATACATTCCGTCCATGCCGCCGCCTGCGGGTGCAGGGGGAGCGGGAGGGGTGGGGATGTCCGTGACGATGGATTCCGTCGTCAAAAGGGTGGACGCAACGGATGCCGCATTCTGCAAGACGGAGCGCGTGACCTTGGTCGGGTCGATGATGCCCGCTTCAACCATATCGGTGTAGACATTCTTGAGCGCATCAAAGCCGTAATTGGTGACCTTCTTCGTCAGGATCTTGTCGACAACGACGGAGCCGTCCACGCCTGCATTCTTCGCAATTTGGCGTACAGGTTCCTCGCAGGCCTTCAGAATGATGCTTGCGCCTGTCTTTTCGTCGCCGTCGAGGCTCGCAACGAGCTTTTTGACGGAGGGGATGCAGCTGAGAAGAGCAGAGCCACCGCCGGGGACATAACCTTCCTCGACCGCCGCACGGGTCGCCGCCAAAGCATCGTCGATGCGGAGCTTTTTCTCCTTCATCTCGACTTCCGTCGCCGCGCCGACGTTGATGACTGCCACGCCGCCCGCAAGCTTTGCAAGACGCTCCTGAAGCTTTTCTTTGTCATAATCGGAGGTCGTGACCTCGATCTGCGCCTTGATGGAGGCGACGCGGTCCTTGATGGCCTGCTTGTCGCCTGCGCCGTCGATGATCGTCGTGTTGTCCTTGTCGATCTTGACTTGAACGGCTCTGCCGAGCATGTCGGGAGTGACGTCCTTGAATTCATATCCGAGATCGGAGCTGACGACCGTGCCGCCCGTGAGGATTGCGATGTCCTCGAGCATGGCCTTCCTTCTGTCGCCGAAGCCGGGGGCCTTGACGGCCACGCTGTTGAAAACGCCCTTGAGCTTGTTGACGATGAGGGCGGCAAGTGCATCTCCTTCGACGTCCTCGGCAATGATGAGCAGCCTTGCGCCCTGCTGTGCGAGAGGCTCGATGATGGGAAGGATCTCCTGAAGATTGGAGATTTTCTTGTCGGTGATGAGGATGTAGGGATTGTCGAGCACGGCTTCCATCTTTTCGGTGTCCGTGACCATGTAAGCGGATGCGTAGCCGCGGTCGAACTGCATGCCCTCGACGGTGGTGAGTTCGGTCGTCATGGACTTGCCCTCTTCCACGGTGATGACACCGTCGGTACCGACGATCTCCATGGCCTTTGCGATGAGCTCGCCGACCGTTTCATCGCCCGCAGAAATGGAGGCGACCTGCGAGATGGCCTTTTTGCCCTCGACCTGCTTGGAGATCTCCTTGAGATGTGCAACAGCCGTTTCAACAGCCTTGTCGATGCCCTTCTTTAAAATGATGGGATTTGCGCCTGCGGCGAGGTTCTTGAGCCCTTCGCGGATAATCGCCTGCGCGAGGAGAACGGCTGTCGTCGTCCCGTCGCCCGCGACGTCGTTTGTTTTGGTGGAAACCTCCTTCACGAGCTGTGCGCCCATGTTCTCGAAGGGATCGGGAAGCTCGATCTCCTTTGCGATTGTCACGCCGTCGTTAGTGATGAGGGGTGCGCCGAATTTTTTGTCGAGTACGACATTCCTGCCCTTGGGGCCGAGGGTGATTTTCACGGTGTCCGCGAGCACATTGACGCCCGTCTCAAGGGCTTTTCTTGCATCTTCGCCGTATTTGATCTGTTTCGCCATAATAATTCTCCTTATTTATTCTACGATTGCTAAAATATCGCTCTGTTTGATGATGGTGAATTCCTTGCCGTCCACCTTGAAGTCCGAGCCTGCATACTTTGAGCAGAGGACCTTATCGCCGACCTTTACCTGCATCACTGTCTCTTTCCCGTCCACGATCCCGCCGGGGCCGACCGCGACGACGATGCATGTCTGGGGCTTTTCCTGTGCGGATGAGGGGAGAATAAACCCGCTCTTGGTCTTTTCCTCGACTGAGACCGCCTCAACGACGACCTTGTCGAATAATGGTTTGATGTTCATTCAAAAACCTCCTGATGGTCCCGCTTGTGCGGGCCGTTCTTTTCTTCCTCTATTATAAACTATCATGGCGATAAGTCAAACAGAAATGGAAAAATTTTCCCTGTTTTTTTGGGAAAAAAAGGGGAATGATTGACATAACGGCTTTTGAATGGTATAATGAGCGTATGGATAAGTGGGATAAAAGGTTTATGGAGCTCACCGAGAAAGTGGGCACTTGGGCAAGCTGTCTCCGTCGCAAGGTCGGAGCAGTCATCGTGCGGGATAACCGCGTTATGGCAACGGGCTACAACGGTGCCCCCGCGGGCATTCAGAACTGTGTCGAACGGGGGGAATGTCTGCGGCAGAAATACAACATCGAGAGCGGAACGCGTGCAGAGCTTTGCTATGCGGCTCATGCGGAGCAGAACGCACTCATTCAGGCCGCAAGATACGGCATCAGCATCGACGGCTCGACGCTCTACTGCACCCATCAGCCCTGCGTGATCTGCGCAAAGATGATCATCAACGCAGGCATCAAGAGAGTGGTCTACAGAGAGGGCTATCCCGATGAATTTTCCCTGCAGCTTTTTAAGGAAGCGGGGACGGATATTGAAAAATTTGAGGAGTAACCGCAATTTATGGCAAAGGATCCGATCGTAACCTTCCAAATGACAAACGGGAGAAGCTTCCGTGCAGAGCTTTACCCCGAAATCGCTCCCAACACCGTCAACAATTTTCTCTCACTCGTCGGAAGGGGGTTTTATAACGGCACGATCTTCCACCGCGTGATCGAGGGCTTCATGATACAGGGAGGAGATCCCCTCGGGCGCGGAACGGGCGGCCCCGGGTATCGCATCAAGGGGGAATTCGACCGCAACGGCTTCCGTAATCCGCTCAGACATGAGCGCGGCGTCCTTTCGATGGCGCGGGCGCAGGATTATGACTCCGCGGGCTCGCAGTTCTTTATCATGCATGCGGATGCAGACTATCTCGACGGGCAGTATGCCGCATTCGGAAAAGTGATCGAGGGGATGGACGTCGTGGACGAGATCGCAACGACGCGGGTGGACCGCAGCGACCGCCCCTACACGGAGCAGAGGATGCAGAGCGTGACTGCCGAGACCTTCGGAGTCGTTTATCCCGACCCAATTAAGGCCTGAATTTGCATCGGAGCATAGTACTATGTCAGACAGAATACTCTACAAAAACCCATTATGCACGCGATATTCGAGCAAGGAGATGCAGGAGAACTTCGGAGACAGGAAGCGTATCCGTCTTTGGAGAAGGCTTTGGATCGCGCTTGCCGAGAGTGAAATGGAGCTCGGCCTACCCATCTCCAAGGCGCAGATCGACGCTCTGAGGGCGCATGCGGACGAAATCGATTTCGAGAAGGCAGATGAGTATGAGCACGCGCTCAGGCATGACGTGATGGCGCATATCAAGGCTTACGGAGACGTCGCACCCGAAGCAAGAGGGATCCTCCATCTCGGTGCGACGAGCTGCTTTGTTGACTGCAATTCCGAGCTCATCATCCTTCGCGACGGGCTGGATATTCTGCTCAAAAAGCTTGTCAATGTCATGGACAAGCTCCGGGGCTTTGCACTGCGCTATAAGGATGTGCCGACGCTGGGCTTTACCCATCTTCAGCCCGCTCAGCTCACGACGGTGGGGAAGCGCGCCGCACTCTGGCTGCAGGATTTGCTGCTTGATTACGAAAATCTTATTTCGCTCTATTCTCATTTCCGTCTCCGCGGCGTCAAGGGGACGACGGGTACTCAGGCGAGCTTTCTTGATCTCTTTGACGGGGACGAGGAGAAGGTGAGGGAGCTTGAGAGGCGTGTTTGCTCCAAGCTCGGCTACGTGCGCGTCTATGGCGTGACGGGGCAGACCTATCCCCGAAAATTTGACTATAATGTGCTCTGCGTGCTCTCTCAGATCGCTCAGAGTGCCTATAAATTCAGCAATGACATTCGGCTTCTGCAATCCATGAAGGAGGTTGAGGAGCCCTTTGAGAGTGCGCAGGTCGGGTCCTCCGCAATGGCATACAAGCGCAATCCCATGCGCTGCGAAAGGATGGGGAGCCTCTGCCGCTACATGCTTTCCCTTCCCGTCAACAGCGCGATCACGGCCTCGACGCAATGGTTTGAACGCACGCTCGACGATTCTGCAAACCGCCG
Source organism: uncultured Clostridia bacterium (assembly GCA_947627515.1). GTDB lineage: Bacteria > Bacillota > Clostridia > Christensenellales > Borkfalkiaceae > Gallimonas. The sequence goes on along the minus strand of CANQWI010000046.1, from coordinate 7,574 downwards.
TATCGTCAACGCGCAGGCCTTTTTGACCGTGGATGCCGTGCTTGAGCTCTATCTCAATATCGCAGACGGACTTGTCGTGTACGAGCGGGTCATTGAAAAGCACGTAAAGGCCGAGCTTCCCTTTATGGCGACCGAGAATATTCTCATGGAATGCGTCAAGGCGGGGGGTGACAGGCAGGAGCTTCACGAGCGTATCCGCATCCATTCGCAGGCCGCGGGCGACAGGGTGAAGAGAGAGGGCGGTGAGAATGACCTTCTTGCGAGGCTCTCCACCGATCCGCTCTTTGAAGCGGTAAGGGACAGGCTCGACGAGATCGTTGACGCGAAAAAATTTGTCGGAAGGGCTCCCGCACAGACGGAGGAGTTCATCGCAAACGAGATCACGCCCATTCTCGAAAGACATAAAAATTTACTCGGCGTAACAGGAAACGTCGATATCTGAGGTGAAAATATGACGGTTTTGGTGACAGGCGGGGCCGGGTTTATCGGCTCCCATACAGTTGTGGAGCTCCTGAATGCGGGGTATGACGTCGTCGTTGTCGACAATCTCTGCAATTCGAGTCGGGAGGCAATCGCCCGTATCGAGAGGATCACGGGAAGAAATGTTTACTTTTATGAAAATGATGTCCGTGACCGTGCCGCACTCGAGCTCATCTTTACAGCGTTCGATATTGACTGGGTCATTCACTTTGCAGGGCTCAAGGCGGTCGGCGAGAGTGTACAAAAGCCCATCGAATATTACGACAACAACCTGCTTTCCACCCTTGTTTTGATTGAGACAATGCAAAAATTCGGCGTGAAAAAGCTTGTGTTCTCCTCATCTGCGACCGTTTACGGAGACCCTGCCGAGCTTCCGCTCCGTGAGACGAGCCCGCTTAAGCCTACGACAAATCCCTATGGAGCGACCAAGGTCATGCAGGAAAATATATTAAGAGACCTGTACGCTTCGGACAAGGAGTGGACGGTGGTCCTGCTTCGCTATTTCAATCCCGTCGGCGCGCATGAGAGCGGCCTTATCGGTGAGGACCCCAAGGGCATCCCGAACAATCTGATGCCGTATGTCGCACAGGTGGCCAGCGGAAGGCTGAAGGAGATCGGCGTGTTCGGCGACGATTATCCGACGCCCGACGGAACGGGAGTCCGTGATTACATCCACGTTGTCGATCTTGCGAGAGGGCATGTTTCCGCAATTGAAAGGATCGGGGAAACAGGCGTCTACATCTATAATCTTGGGACAGGCAAGGGCTATAGCGTCCTTGACATGATCAAGGCGTTTTCCAAGGCCTGCGGGAGAGAGCTTCCCTATGTAATCAAGCCGAGAAGAGCGGGGGACATCGCGATGTGCTTCGCCTCTGCCGAAAAGGCCGAAAGGGAGCTTGGCTGGAGAGCGGAGTATGATCTTGAAAGAATGTGCCGCGACCAATGGAATTGGCAGAAAAACAATCCCAACGGGTACGAGACTTAGTTTTTCGGGTTTTTGAATAGTACTATGTGTGACATACTATTTGCGATTTGGCAGGGTCTCCTATAGGGCTTGCGGATTTCCCTTGAAAGATTTTTCGATTTTACCGAAAAATATCTTGACGGAGACGGGCGAAGCGTGCTATAATATGTCATGTCGTTAGGGGAGTAGTTCAATGGTAGAGCAACGGTCTCCAAAACCGTCTGTTGCGTGTTCGAGTCGCGTCTCCCCTGCCAAAACAGTCTGCATGTGCGGGCTGTTTTTTTGTATCTACTCTTGACTTCTTCTCTCAAATGCTTTAAAATATCCATAGGCGGGGACAAAAATCCTCGCGGAACGTTATAATGATAGCAGGAGGAGTGTTGCTGTTCCATGAAGAAGGTGACGCTATACACAGACGGTGCATGCTCGGGCAATCCCGGTCCCGGTGGCTGGGGGGCGGTCCTTCTTTACGGGGAGCATCGCCTTGAGCTTTCGGGCGGGGAGCCTGAGACAACCAACAACCGCATGGAGCTTTTGGCCGTCATTGAGGGCCTTCGCAGGCTCAAATATCCCTGCGAGGTCGACGTTTATTCGGATTCTGCCTACACCGTCAATGCCTTTGTGCAGGGCTGGGTCTCCTCATGGGAGCAAAACGGGTGGAAAAAGGCAGACAAAAAGCCTGTTCTCAACGATGATCTGTGGCGGGAGCTCCTCTCTTTGACGCACATCCACAGCGTGACCCTTCACAAGGTAAAGGGGCATGCGGATAATGAGCTCAACAACCGCTGTGATTTCTTGGCGCGGGCCGCGATTGATGAAATCAGGGAACGGCTTATAAAAGACGATCCCGATTGATATACTATATATTATGGGAAAGACGAGAAGGGAAGGGCAAACAGCTGTCGTATACGAGATCTGTCATGTGCTCGGCATCGTGCTCGGCGCGGTGCTTTTCGAGCTTTTTCTCGTGCTGTCTCTCTATTATTTTTTGGAATGGCTGCCCGCAGTGTGGTGGACCGTATTTTGTTTGTCCTCGCTTTTGAACGCCGTGCTTCTTACCGTCGACCTCGTCTTTTATTTTTTGGGGAAGCAAGTCATCTACAAGTGCTGTATCATCGCCTATATTCTCTTCGATTTCTTTCTCATCGGGCTATTTGTGCTTCTGAAAACGGGCTTTCTCGAGATCATGCGCGACGAGGGGAGCTTTCAGGAATATATCGAGCGTGCGGGCGTATGGATGACCGCGCTCTTTATCACACTCCAGTTCCTGCAGGTCGTGATCCTACCTATTCCAAGCACCGTCACCGTTGTCGCGGGGGCCGCGCTCTTCGGAGCGTTCCTCGGGAGCGTCTACAGCCTCATCGGCATCGTGCTGGGGTCCGTCGTCGCCTTTCTTGTCGGACGCTATGCGGGCATCAGGGTCGTTTCGTGGATGGTGGGAAGGGAGACGCTTGAAAAATGGCTTAAAAAGATCAAGGGCAAGGATAAGTTGCTCCTCACGGCAATGTTCCTTCTCCCCGTATTTCCCGACGATGTGCTGTGCTTTGTCGCAGGATTTTCGTCGATGTCAATCTGGTATTTTCTCGCCGTGATCCTGATCTCAAGGGTGCTTGCGATCTTCACGACGAGCTACTCCATCACGCTCATTCCCTTCAACACATGGTGGGGGCTCCTCATCTGGGCCGTGCTCATCGTCCTCGTTATCGTACTTTTTGTGTTCCTCTATAAGAAATCGGACGCCATTCTCGGCTGGTTCGAGAGAAAATTCCACCGCGAGACGCGGGTCAAGGAGAGGACGGAGAAGGGGGATTTTACGCTTGAGGTCGTCGGCCCCGACGGGACGATCGTGTCGAAGGGGGTAAAAAAGGAGGGCGATGGGAAAAATAGCCCGTCGAAGTCCACAGAGAAGCGGGAGGGTTGACCTTTTTTGCCGTCGGGCATCGCATGAGGACGTCCCGCAAAGCCTCCCATACAAAAGAAGCCTTTGCAGCAGTCCTTGCTGTTATTTTTTTACATATTTGTACTTATTTTTTCAGGAAAAAATTCCGTAAAAAGTTCTTTCGCAGGGCTTGCTTTTTCGGCAGCCGTTGTGTATAATGATATTTGGTAGAAGTTGGGATTTTTTCAGAGATCATGAGGTCATACATGGACAAAATTTCTTTATTGCGGGAGCGGAAGACGGCCGTCACCGAGGCGGGCAAGGGCATCCGTGCCGAGATCGCCGCGCTTGTCGACGACGACAGCTTTGTGGAGCTCTCTGCATTCAGTTTTTCCAAGACTTTAGACGGGGATGCGCTCGGCGAGGGGGTGATAACAGGGTTTGCCGCCATCGACGGGTATCCTTTTTATATTGTCGCGCTCAATTTTGACGTCTACTTCGGCGGCCTTTCCAAGGGCGGATGTGAGAAGATTGCAAAGACCCTCTCCGCGGCTCAAAGGAATGAGACGCCTGTCATATATCTTCTGCGCTCCAGGGGGATCCGCGTCGGAGAGGGGGTCGCCGTGCTCGAGGGACTTTCCTCACTTCTTTTGAAGGCGACGCAGTTAAAGGGCTGCGTCCTGCAGTATGCGGTGCTTCTCGGCGAGGTGTACGGCTCCGCGGCCGCTTTGGCGTCTGTCTGCGACTGCGTCCTCTTTATGAATGACGCAAGCCTCTGCCTCACCTCCCCGCTCGTGCTCTCCGCAAGGGAGAAAAAGAACCTGAAGCCTGTCGAGGTGGGGGGATACGAGGCCTTAAGGCACGCGCTTCTTCCCGCGCTCAAGGTGAGTGATATGAAGGAGGCAGCCTCCAAAATTTTGCAATTTACCGAGCTTATCGATCTTCCCGTCCTCAATGCCGAGCTCAATGAGCCCACTCCCGCGCTCAATTCGGGCGTGACCGCAGAGGGCATTCTTTCGCTCATCGAGGGGGGCGTCGAACTTGGCGCAAATTCCTGCACTGAGGTCAGGACGGTGCTCGGGCGCATCGGCGGCATTTCGGTGGCGGCTGTTCTATTTGACAATGCTCGTCTCAATGCCGAGGGCATGAGGAAGGTCAGAAATTTTGCCGAGCTCGCCCGTGATCACGGCATCCCGTTTGTGACCCTTGTCGACTGCCTCGGCGCAGAGCAGACTCTTGCCGTGAGCGATAGCGGATTTTTGAAGGAGATGGGCGAGTATCTCTCCGTCCTTGACGGGATGGAAGCGGCGAAAATTTCCGTTGTCACAGGGAGGGCGATCGGGATCGCATACTCTCTCTTTGCGGCAAAATCGGTCGGGTTCGACTACACCTATGCCTTGGCGACGGCACAAATTTCTCTCTTTGAGAGTGCGGAGGGTGCTCAGATCGAGCTCGGGGAGCTGAGCGGAGAGGCTGCAGAGCGGTATGCCTCCGAGCTCGCCGATCCCATCCATGCGGCAGAGGGAGGCTATCTCGATAACATCATTGAGCCGCAATTTCTCAGGCAATATCTCATCGCGTCTCTTCAGACATTGATAAAGTGAGGCAGGTATGAACGAGCTTCTTGAACCGTGGCTTAAGGTGGATCTCGGAGAGGGGGCCTTTCAGGCACTGCTTGGCCTCGCTTTCGTCTTTGCGGGCATCCTCATCCTTGTCTGTATCTTTACCCTTTTCGGATTTATCATGAAAAAAATCAACGAGAGAAGGGCAAATGCAGTCAAATCGGAGCCATCCCGCATCCCCGTCGCGCAGCCGGTGGGGGAGGAAAATGGGGACGAAATCCCCGATGAGGTCGTCGCCGCGATCATGGCGGCACTCATGAGCTATTATCAGAAGGAAAATGTAAGGTGCGACTTTGTCGTAAGACGTATCAAGCGTATAGAAGGAGTCAGATAAGTCATGCGTAATTTTTTGATCACTGTCAACGGAAAACAATATGAGGTGGGGGTCGAGGAGCTCGGCGAGGCGTCCGCGCCCAAGGCTGTGCCGCTCTCCTCGCCTGTGCCGCAGGCCTCTGTAGCTCCTGCGGTGACGGGAAAAGGGACAAAAGTGCTTTCCCCCTTCCCCGGACTCATCAAGAGCCTGCTCGTCGAAAACGGCGCATCCGTCAAGAAGGATCAGCCTATTCTCGTTCTCGAGGCCATGAAGATGGACAACGATATCACCGCTCCCTGCGACGGGACGGTCTCTTTCAACGTGCAGAAGGGGGCAAATGTCGAATCGGACGCCCTTCTCGCACTCATCGGATAAACGGAGAGGGTCATGCAGAATCTACTTGCACTCGATGTCGGAAGGACGTTTTCCGACCTGTGGAGCTCCATGGGACTTTCACAGGGGACGTGGCAGAACTATGTCATGCTCGCCATCTCCTTTGTGCTGATGTTCCTTGCGATCGTCAAGAGGTTCGAGCCCATGCTCCTGCTTCCGATCGCGTTCGGCATGTTCCTCATCAATATCCCCGGCGCGGAGAAGGTGCTGTGGGGGACGTATACCGACGAGGCGCACACCTATGACCTCGTTGAAAACCGCGGCCTATTGTGGTATCTCTACTACGGCGTCGATAAGGTCATTTACCCGCCCCTCATCTTCCTCGGCATCGGTGCCATGACGGACTTCGGCCCGCTCATCGCAAATCCCAAGAGCATGCTCATCGGCGCAGGTGCCCAGCTCGGCATCTTTATCGCACTCTTCGGGGCAATGCTTCTCGGTTTCAACGGGGCGGAAGCGGCGGCGATCGCCATCATCGGCGGTGCGGACGGCCCGACTGCGATCTATGTCGCCAAAAAGCTTGCAGAGCACCTGCTCCCCATGATCGCCATTGCGGCCTATTCGTATATGGCCCTTATTCCCGTCATACAGAAGCCTATCATGCGCCTTTTGACGACGAAAAAGGAGCGGATGATCCGCATGAAGCCGCTTCGTCAGGTCACAAAGGTCGAGAAGATCATTTTTCCGATCGCGATCACGCTCGTTGTCGGTATTATTTTGCCCGATGCGATCCCGCTCCTCGGGATGCTCATGCTCGGCAATCTGTTCCGTGAATCGGGGGTCGTCGAACGGCTCTCTTCACAGGCGCAGAACGGTCTCATGAATACAGTCACTATTTTTCTCGGCATCGCCGTCGGCTGCAAGGCAAGGGGGGATATCTTCCTCACGGTTGAGACGCTCGAGATCATCCTCATCGGCGTTGTCGCCTTCTATTGCGGTACGATCGGCGGCCTTTTGACCGCAAAGGTCATGTGTAAGCTGACAAAGGGGCAGATCAATCCCCTCATCGGCTCCGCGGGGGTCTCGGCCGTGCCCATGGCGGCGAGGATCTCTGAGGACGTCGGGCGGGAGTACGATCCCTCCAACCATCTTCTCATGCATGCGATGGGGCCGAATGTCGCGGGCGTCATAGGGTCTGCGCTTGCCGCAGGTATTTTGCTCGCCAGCTTCGGTTAAGGCCGGGGACCCCAAAGGAGTTTGAATATGTCAAAAAAGGTTTTGATCATGGATACCATTCTGCGGGATGCGCATCAATCGCACGCCGCAACGCGCATGAGAACGGAACAGATGATCCCCGTGCTTGCGCTTCTGGACGAGGTCGGCTACTACGCGCTCGAGGGATGGGGCGGTGCAACCTTTGACACCTGCATGCGCTTTTTGAACGAGGACCCGTGGGAGAGGCTTCGCACCCTCCGCATGTACCTCAAAAAAACGCCCATCCAGATGCTTTTAAGAGGGCAAAATCTGCTCGGCTACAGAAATTATGCGGACGATCTTGTCGATAAGCTTGTCGAGAAGTGCTTTGAGAACGGCATCGGCATCATCCGCGTGTTTGATGCGCTCAACGACCCCCGCAACATCGAGGCCTCGATGAGGGCGATCAAGAAATACGGCGGCCAGCTTCATGGGAGCGACCCCGCCCGCGGCATTGCAGAGGCGGCGATCTCCTATACGACGAGCCCAGTCCACACCCTTGATTATTTCGTAAAGCTCGCCAAGACCTACGAGGACATGGGGGCTGACAACATCTGCATCAAGGATATGGCGAATCTGCTGCTGCCCTTTGACGCATTTGAGCTCGTCACCGCGCTCAAAAAGGCTCTCCGTCCCGAGACAAAGCTTCATCTCCACACCCACAACACGACGGGCACGGGGGATATGGTCAATCTCATGGCGATACAGGCGGGCGTCGATATCGATACG
>CANQWI010000045.1 GCA_947627515.1 uncultured Clostridia bacterium | reverse complement strand
GGTGGCCGTCCACAAGATCGTCCCCAAAAAGGACATCAAGGACTACGTCATTTCACTGATGGAGCGGTGCGGCCTGCAGCCCCAGCATTATGAGCGGTATCCCTATGAGTTCTCGGGCGGCCAGCGTCAGCGTATCTGCATCGCCCGCGCTCTTGCGGTGAAGCCCAAGTTTGTCGTTTGCGACGAGCCCGTTTCTGCGCTCGACGTCTCCATTCAGGCGCAAATCTTAAATCTTTTGCGCGAGCTGCAGAAGGAAATGAATCTTGCCTACATGTTCATTTCCCACGATCTCTCCGTTGTCCAGCACGTTTCGGACAGTGTCGGCGTGATGTATCTCGGAAGCATGGTGGAATGCGGCCCCACGGACCGTATCTTTGATAACCCGATGCATCCCTATACGCGATCTCTCCTCTCAGCCGTCCCCGTTCCCGATCCGCGCCGCAAGAAGGACAGGATCATTCTGCAGGGCTCCATCCCGAGCCCCGCAAACCCGCCCGCGGGCTGCCGCTTCCACACGCGCTGCCCCGAATGCATGGAGATCTGCAAGGAGAAGGCGCCCGCATTCAGAGAGTACGAAAAGGGCCATTCATGCGCCTGCCACCTCTATCCGCAGGAGTAACATCATGAAAGAAAAGAAACAAGGCTATATCAGCTTTAAGGAATCCCGCGAGATCGTCAAATACAACAAGCAGCAGATCCGCTATTATGAAAAGCTGAAAAAACGCAAGCATATTCCCGAGTCGGAGTACCTCACGACCATGCGAGACGAGAACAATGTCGTGGAGTTTGAGGACCTCTGCACCTACTTTTTCACGGATACGGGTACGGTCAAGGCGGTCAACGGCGTCAGCTTTGACATCCCTGCCCATTCCACCGTCGGCGTCGTGGGGGAGAGTGGCTGCGGAAAATCCGTCACCTCCCTGTCCCTTCTCCGTCTTGTGCAGGCTCCGCAGGGGCAGATCGTCTCGGGCAGTATCCGCTACAAGGCAAAAAACGGACAGTGCTACGACATCGCCAGGGTCCCCTCGAGCATCATGGAATCGATCAGCGGTAAGGAGATCTCCATGATCTTTCAGGAGCCTATGACGAGCCTCAATCCCGTCTTTACGATCGGATACCAGCTCGACGAGGTCTCCCTGCTCCACATCGAGGGGGCGACAAAGCAGAGTGCGAGGGAAAAATCCATCGAGATGCTTGAGCTCGTCGGCATCGCAAATGCCGAGGGCGTCTACAAGAGCTATCCGCATGAGCTCTCGGGCGGTATGCGGCAGCGCGTCATGATCGCTATGGCACTCTGCTGCCAGCCAAATCTCATCATTGCGGACGAACCGACCACGGCTCTTGACGTCACGATACAGGCGCAGATCCTCGACCTCTTGCGTGAGCTCAAGGAGAAGCTCGACAGCTCCATCATGCTCATCACGCATGACCTCGGTGTCATTGCCGAGATGGCCGACTATGTCGTCGTCATGTATGCGGGGAAGGTCATTGAGGCGGGAAATGTCTTTGAGATCTTCGACAATCCCTGCCATCCGTACACGATCGGCCTTTTGAAGAGCAAGCCCGTCATTAACAAGAAGGTCGATGAGCTCTACTGCATCAGGGGCAGGGTCCCGAGTGCGGTGGATCTGCCCGACTACTGCTATTTCCGCGACAGATGCGACATGTGTAAGGAGAAGTGCGCGGGGAAATATCCCGAGTTCACCTATGTCAGCCCGACGCACAAGGTCGCCTGCCATCTCTATGACAAGGAAGCATAAAATTTATCCCGCCGATCGGCGGGATTTTTTTCAAGAACGGACGAAGTTGAAAAATGTACATTGACAAGGCATGCTGTTTTCCCTTATAATGAAGAAAATGAGGATTTTATCATGAAAAGGAAGTTATTTACCGTTTTATCGCTCATGCTGTCTCTGCTTCTTGTGCTCTGCGGATGCGGGGCGGGGGAGAAGGAGACGGCCACATGGGAGCTTTCGGAGATTACGGAAAAGGTCGATCTGCATACCGCACTGCAGAAAAGCTACCTCTCGGATGATTACAACAGCATCCTGGATTATGCGCAGGGCGTAGAGGAGCTCAGCCGTCCCGAAGAGCTGACGCTCTCGTGGACAGCGACGCCGATCAATGCGGGAAGCGTCATTCAGGGCTACACCGTCGAATATGCGACGAGCGAGGACTTCAGCGATGCATTCCGCTATACGACGCAGGAGAGCGAGCTTGAGATCACGAATCTCTGCATCGCCACAAAGTATTTCTGGCGCGTTACGGCAAAGTTCACGGACGGGAGCAGGTCCGTCTCGCTCGTACAGAGCTTTGAGACCGCAGATGTCGGCCCCCGCAACCTCTATGTTGATGGCGTGAAGAATGTCAGGGACCTCGGCGGATGGAAAACCGCGGACGGCGGGAGAGTCCGTCAGGGCATGATCTTTCGGGGTGGACGGCTCAACGAGAGCGAGCGCGAGACGCCAAAGATCGAGATCACGGCAGACGGCATTGCTACCATGATCTCCGACCTCGGCATCCGCACGGAGATCGATCTCCGCATGAAGGAGGCGCACAACCATGAGGCAGGCGGCGTCACCTCGAGCCCGCTCGGCGATTCCGTGCAGTATTTTAACATTCCTCTCGAATGGGACACAGGCAACACCCTTCTCGACAACATTTCCTCGGTCAGGGAGTTCTTCCACCTTGCGGCAGATGAGGAAAATTATCCCTTTATCTTCCACTGCAATATCGGCACGGACAGGACGGGGATGTTTGCCTTCCTCATCAACGGGCTACTCGGCGTGAGCGAGGAGGACCTCTTTCGTGATTATCTCTTCTCCAATTTTGCCGATATCGGCGGGAGAAGGGAGCTCAGCGGCATCGAAAACGGATATCTCAAGACTGTGCGTGCGGCAGAGGGAGAGACGCTTTCCGAAAAGATCCGTAGCTGTCTCATCGCAAACGGCATTCCGTCCTCAGACCTTGACGCGCTTGTTTCCATTATGAAGTGATTTATAGGCGAAAATCGGCCTTCAGACCCCGAAATATGCAAAAAGACGGCACAGTAAAAGACTGTACCGTCTTTTGTTTTGCCCCAATAGGGGAAAAAGGCGTTACTCCTCCGACTCGTCGGCTACGGGTTCGGGTGCTTCGGACTCCTTCAGGAAACTTTGAAAGCTTTCCAGAATTGTCGCCTGGATATATTCTCGGGTCTCGGTATTCAGCGGATGTGCAATATCCTTATAGGTGCCGTCTGAAGCTTTGCGGCTGGGCATGGCGACGAAATATGCACCGTCACGCTCGAAGATCCTGATGTCGTGTACCACAAAGCAATCGTCGATCGTGATCGAGGCAACTGCTCTGAGCCGTCCGTCTGAGTGGCGGACCTGACGGATCCTAACATCGCTAATTTGCATCATGGTTGTTTCCTCCTCATGTTCTTCTATTCATTATGTTATCACATTTTAGAGAAAACATCAAGAGTTATCGAAAAAATTTAGTTAATTTTTGCAAAAAATAACAAATTTTTTTTTGATTTCATAGAATGCGGTATGAAATTTTCCGAAATTGCCGTTTTTTCAGGCGTTTACTTTATCGGGATCGGGGGCGTCAGCATGAGTGCGCTCGCCCTTTGCCTTTCGGATCGCGGGATCAGGGTGCGGGGAAGCGATGCGCAGGAGAGCGTCTTTACCCGAAAATTACGCCAAAGAGGAATTCCCGTTCATATCGGGGAGGACGAGACGGTATCGGAGGAGCTTGTGGTCGTGACGGGGGCGATCCTGCCAGAACACAGACAGCTTTCCGAGGCGCGGAGGCAGGGGAAGACCGTCCTGTCCCGTGCGGAGCTTCTCGGGGCGGTCGCGGGGGAATTCGGGCACGTCGTCTCGGTAGCGGGCTGTCACGGAAAGACGACCACGAGCTGCATGCTTGCGCATATTCTCAAGTCAAACGCAAGGAAATTCACCTGCCATATCGGCGGCGAGGATCTTGACCTTGGGAACTATGACAGCGAGGGGGAGGAGTTTTTTGTCACGGAGGCCTGTGAATTCAAACGCAGCTTTTTGGCACTTGAGAGCGAGATCGCGGTCGTTCTGAACTGTGACCGCGACCACACAGACTGCTATCGGACGAAGGAGGAGTTACTTGAAGCTTATCGGGAATTTGCGGGAAAATCGCAGAGGGCGGTCGTCAATGCGGACGACGTCGGGGCCCGCGCGATCCCACATGTGCTCTCCTTTGGCGTGCACAACGGGGATATCCGTGCGACCTCCCTCCGCAGTGACAGAGAGGTCTACTCCTTTACAGTCGAGGAAAAGGGGATCCCCGTCGTTAGGATCAGACTGAATGCGATCGGCGTTTACAATGTCATGAACGCGCTTGCGGCCTATGCCTGCGCGAGGCTTCTCGGGCTCTCCGCAGAGGAGATCAAGCGGGGGATCGAGGACTTTCATGGCGTCAAGCGTCGGTTTGAAAGAGTGGGGACGTTCGCGGGAGTGCCGCTCATCTGCGACTATGCCCATCATCCACGTGAGATCGCCGCAACGCTGTATACCGCAAGGCGCATTACAGAGGGGAGGGTGCGCGTCGTCTTTCAACCGCATACCTACACGCGGACGAGGGACCTTATGGACGAATTTGTCGAGGCCCTGAAGGATGCTTCCGCGCCCGTGATCTACGCGACCTATGCGGCAAGGGAGCCGTATGATTTCGAAGGCAGTGCCGTGCGTCTTGCGGGCAGGCTTCCCTCCGCCGTCTATGTCTCCTCCCCCGATCGTCTGAGACTCTACCTTGAGCGCACCGTGCGGCCAAAGGACACCGTCCTCGTCCTGGGGGCGGGGAATATCTACGACATCGCAAAAAGCATCCTCGACGAGCTCAACGACGGCTGAGGCCCGACCCTTGCTCCGTCCTCCCTCGGGAGGGCTTTTCTTTTTTTAAAAAAAAGAGAAAATTTGAAATTTGGTATTGAAACTCCGCACAAAATATAGTATAATAGGATAGGTTCACACGGAATGCCCTGTCGGGCTTCACGCGGAAGAAAGGTTGGGAGAAGGAAATGGACAAAACGATGAGAGAGACGGACTTCCCGCTCTATCTTTACCACCACGGCAGGAACGATCGGATCTATGAGCTCTTCGGGGCACATAGGGAAAAAAGAGGGGATGCGGAGGGGTATGTGTTCCGCGTCTGGGCGCCGCATGCGCGTTCTGTCTCCGTCGTGGGGGACTTCAACGGCTGGGATCCCTTGCAGCATGTCATGGAGCGGATGGTCGACGGGGAATCCTTTGAGCTCTTCATTCCAGACCTGAAGCAGTTTGACGTCTATAAATATTGCATTACCGCCGCAGACGGATGGCAGCTCTTCAAGGCAGACCCCGTCGGCTTTCACACGGAAACGCCCCCTCAGACGGCCTCCAAGCTCTACGATCTGGAGGGCTATAGGTGGAGCGACGGCGAATATCTCGAGAGGCTCGGGAAAAGGAGCATCTATTCCTCTGCGGTCAACATCTATGAGGTCAACCTCCTCTCGTGGAAAAAGTACGAGGACGGAAACTATCTCTCCTACCGCGATCTTGCCCGTGAGCTCGTTCCCTATGTCAAGGAGATGGGCTACACACACGTCGAATTTATGCCCGTGACGGAATATCCCTTCGACGGGTCGTGGGGATATCAGGTGACGGGATATTTTGCAGTCACGTCAAGATTGGGAACGCCGCAGGACTTTATGTATCTTGTGGATGAATTTCACAGGGCGGGGATCGGCGTCATTGTCGACTGGGTGCCAGCACACTTTCCCAAGGATGCGCACGGACTGTACGAGTTTGACGGACAGGCACTCTATGAGAGCAGTCAGTGGGACCGTATGGAGCACAAGAGCTGGGGGACCCGCCGCTTTGACTACGGCAGGGAAGAGGTCCTGTCCTTCCTTATTTCGGGCGCATGCTTCTTCTTTGACAAATTCCATGTGGACGGCCTCAGGGTGGACGCCGTTGCGTCCATGCTCTATCTCGATTATGACAAACGGCCGGGGGAGTGGGTCCCCAATATCTACGGAGAGAATAAAAATCTCGAGGCGATCGCTTTTTTACGCCGTCTCAACGAAGCAGTCTTCCTGCGCTTCCCGTATGCGATGATGATCGCAGAGGAGAGCACGGCATGGGGGCTCGTGACAAAGCCCGGCTCGGTCGGCGGGCTCGGCTTCAACTTCAAGTGGAACATGGGCTGGATGAACGACATGCTCAGCTATCTCTGTCTCGACCCGTACTTCCGCATGTACAACCACAACAAGCTGACCTTCTCCATGATGTATGCCTTCTCGGAGAACTATGTCCTGCCCATTTCGCATGACGAGGTCGTCCATGGAAAATGCTCGCTCATCAATAAGATGCCGGGGACATATGAGGAGAAATTTGCGGGCGTCCGCGCCTTTCTCGGCTACATGATGGCGCATCCCGGGAAAAAGCTCAATTTCATGGGATATGAATTCGGGCAGTTCAAGGAATGGGACTACAAGGAGGGGATCGAGTTCTTCCTCCGTGACAAATATGAACAGCACGGGAGGCTGTCGGAGTACGTCAGGACGCTCAACCGCTTTTACCTTGCAACGCCCGCGCTCTATGAGATCGAGGACAGCTGGGACGGGTTTGAATGGCTTGCGCCCGACGATGCGGACCGCAACATCGTCTCCTTCATCCGACGGGACAAGGAGGGGAACGAAGTGATATGCCTGACGTCTTTCTCGGGCATCGACGCGGAGGACTATCTGCTCGGTGTAAACCGCCGCGGAAGGTATAAAATTATTTTCAATTCCGATGAGAAAAAGTACGGCGGCGAGGGCAAGCTATTAAAAAAGACATTCACTACCGTCAAGCGGCCGAGCCACGGAAAGCAGTATTCTCTTGCCATTCCGATGCCAAAGCTCACGACGCTCTATCTCGTTTTTGAACCCTCCGCAAAGAAGAGCGGAGTCTAAATTCAGGAAATAACCATGGGGGTTAAATATATGTTGAGAAAAAAGGAATGTGTTGCAATGCTCCTTGCGGGCGGGCAGGGCTCAAGGCTCTACGCGCTCACAAATAACATTGCAAAGCCCGCAGTTGCGTTTGGCGCGAAGTATCGCATCATCGACTTCCCGCTCTCCAACTGCATCAATTCCGGGATCGACACCGTCGGCGTGCTCACCCAATACGAACCGCTCGAGCTCAACGAGTACATCGGCAACGGACAGCCTTGGGATTTGGACCGTGCGTTCGGCGGCGTGCACATCCTTTCGCCCTATCAGGCGAAGAAGAAACAGTCGTGGTTTGAGGGAACTGCCAACGCCATTTACCAGAATATTTCCTTCATGAAAAAATACAACCCCGACTACGTTCTCATCCTCTCGGGCGACCATATCTACAAGATGAACTATGCCGAGATGCTCCGTGCTCACAAGGCGACGGGGGCAGACTGCACGATCGCAGCGATCGAGGTTCCGATGAAGGAGGCCTCCCGCTTCGGCATCCTCAATACCCGTGAGGACGGCTCCATCTATGAATTCGAGGAGAAGCCGAAGCAACCCAAGAGCAATCTCGCCTCCATGGGCATCTACATCTTCTCGGCAGATAAGCTCTTTAAATATCTTGAAATGGACGATAAGGACCCGAATTCCTCCAAGGATTTCGGCAAGGATGTCCTTCCCGCGATGCTTAATGCGGGGGAGAGGATGTTCTCCTACCGCTTCCATGGGTATTGGAAGGATGTCGGGACGATCTCCTCTCTTTGGGAATCCAACATGGATCTACTCGGCGAGGATCCCGTGTTCGACGTCAGCGATCCCGACTGGAAGATCCATTCCCGCAACCCACTCGCACCGCCCGAGCACATCGGCGACGAGGCCGTGGTGAGCAATTCTCTCATCGCGCTCGGCTGTGAGGTGGACGGCTATGTCAAGAACTCCGTTCTTTCCTCCAATGTCACCGTTGAGGAGGGGGCAGAGGTGACAGACAGCGTCATTATGGCGGGCACAGTCATAAGAAAGGGGGCAAGGGTCCACTATTCCATCATCGACGAGAACGATGTCATTGAGGAGGGGGCCACCGTCGGGGAGCCCAAGGAGAGCGGGAACGGCATAGCAGTACTCGGCAGGAACATTTCCGTCGCAGGCAGCGTTGCAGGCGGCAAGATCATCGATAAGGATTACAGGGGGGAATAAGAGCATGGCACATTCTGCAGTCGGCGTCATTTTTTCGAATATTCACGATGAAAACATTCCCGAGCTCTCCCGTCACAGGACGATGGCTTCCATCCCTTACGGGGGGAGATACCGTCTCATCGACTTCACCCTCTCCAACATGGTGAATTCGGGCATCACGACGGTTGGGATCGTCACAAAGAACAATTATCAGTCTCTCATCGACCACCTCGGCAGCGGCAAGGATTGGGATCTTGCGAGAAAGGACGGAGGCATCATCCTTCTTCCGCCCTATTCGGACGACACGGACGCGCCCTATACGACGCGCCTCGAGGCCCTCATGGGCATCACGGGCTTTTTAACGCACCGCAACGAGGACTATGTCATTATCACGGACTGCGACGGGATCGCAAGGGTGGATCTTCAGGCCATTCTGCATTTCCATGAAGAGCATAACGCCGATATCACAATGGTCTATCATGAGGAGACGGAGCCCGTGCAATCCTCCTATTATATCACGCTCCAAACAGACGCGGAGAGCGGCAGAGTAAAGGGTCTCAAGATCAACCCCAAGCTGAAGGGGGGCAAATATGACCTCTACGTCAATATCATGGTGATGAGCAGAGAATTCCTCATCAACACGATCCAGGACGCCGTCACTCGTGGGCTCTCCAGCTTCGGCAGGGACATTTTAACAAAGAATGTCGACACACTCCGCATTTATGGCTATAAATTCGGCGGGTATTATGCGACGATCAGCTCTCTCAGGAACTACTACAGCCATAGCATGGAGCTCCTTCAGAGGGAGGTCCGCGACGAGCTGTTCGGCGCCCGCGACGTCTATACAAAAGTGCGCGACTCCGCTCCGAGCAAATATAACGAGGGCGCGGTCGTGAAGAACTCTCTCATCTCCGACGGCTGCGTCATAGAGGGTACAGTCGAAAACTGCATCCTCTTCCGTGGCGTCAAGGTCGGAAAGGGGAGCGTCATTAAGGATTCCATCATCATGCAGGATACCGTGATCGGGACAAATGTCAGCCTCGAGGCGGTCATTACGGATAAGAACGTCGTCATTCGTGACAGAAGGCATCTTGCAGGCTGCGACGCACTGCCGTATTTCATCGCCAAGGGAAGAATGCTCTGAGCGAGAATATTGAAAAGAGGGGAATATCATGAGTGAAGCATCCAAAAGGAAGGAAAAAAAGCAAAGCACGCCCGCTGTAGAGGCAGTGGAGGAGACGCGGGAGACTGTTTTTTCATCGGCACCCGCTGAGGTAAGCGTGGAGGCAAAGAAGAAAATCCTCTTTGTCGCCTCCGAGGCCGCGCCCTTTATCGCAACAGGCGGGCTTGCAGAGGTCATAGGCTCGCTCTCAAAGGCTCTGGCGCGGGACGATAGATACGACGTCCGCGTCATGGTCCCGCTCTATCAGGATATCAAAAAGGAATACCGCAAGGATTTTAAATTTCTCGGCAATACTTATGTTGCACTGTCGTGGAGAAATCAGTACTGCGGCATCTTTGAGTACAGACAGAACAATGTGACCTTCTACTTCCTCGACAACGAATACTATTTCAAGCGTCCCGGGTGCTACGGCTACTATGACGACGGCGAACGGTTTGCCTTCTTCTGCCGCGGCGTCCTCGAGACAATGAGCTTCCTCGGATTTTATCCCGATGTCATGCACTGCCACGACTGGCAGGCGGCTCTCGCGGCACTCTATCTCAAGACCATTTACTGCTTCCGTCCCGAGTATCAGTTCATCCGTGCCGTCTTTACCATCCATAATATCGAGTATCAGGGGCAGTATTCCCTCGATATTCTCGAGGACCTCTTCGGGATCTCAAACCAATATCAATATCTTTTGGAATACAACCGCTGCATCAATCTGATGAAGGGGGCGATCGAGTGCTGTGAATGCTTCTCAACGGTCTCCCCGACCTATGCGCAGGAGATTAAGGATCCCTACTATTCGCACGGCCTCGACCCCATTATCCGCAGAAACGAATTCAAGCTTCGCGGCATTCTTAACGGGATCGACCCCGAATATTACGATCCCGCGACGGATGTGTCCCTTTTCCAAAATTACAGCGCGGACGATATGGCGGGCAAGGCAGTCTGCAAGGAGGAGCTACAGAGGATGCTCAATCTTCCCGTCAAGCCCGACACGCCCATTCTTGCGATGATTACCCGCCTTGTGACGCATAAGGGCCTCGACCTTGTAAAAGAGGTCATTGAGCAGGCCCTTCGGCAGGATATGCAGTTTGTGCTTCTCGGGACGGGGGATTCCTCGTACGAGACCTATTTCTCGGACCTTGCAAGAAGATATCCCGGGAAGGTCGTCTCCATCATTTCCTTCAACTCAGACCTTTCACGGAAGATCTATTCGGGCGCAGATCTCTTCCTGATGCCCTCCAAGAGCGAGCCTTGCGGTCTCTCGCAGATGATCGCCTCCCGCTATGGTACTGTCGCGATCGTGCGGGAAACGGGGGGTCTGCGCGACAGCATCACGCCCTTCGGCGCGGGCGGGAACGGCTTTACCTTCCGCGATTACAATGCCTACGACATGCTCTATGTGATCAATGAGGCGTTAGGCGTTTACCGCAACAAGGTGATTTGGAGTGATTTGGTCCATAAGGCTATGACGACGGACTTCAGCTGGGCCTCGTCGGCGCATTCCTACGAAGAGATGTATCTCAGGCTATTCAACTAATTACTAATACAGGAGAGGCTACATTCCATGGCAAAATTAACAGAACAGGAGGCAGAAAAGCTCATTGCGGGCAAGCTCACACGCTATTTCGGCGTCAGCCCGCAGGAGGCCTCAAGAGAGCAGATCTACAAGGCCGTCGTCATGAGCGTGAGGGACATCATGCTCGAGAAGCGGCAGAAATTTCATCTGAAGATCAAGGCGGCGAAGGCAAAACGCGTCTATTACCTCTGCATGGAATTTCTGATGGGCAGATCGCTCAAGAACAGCATCTACAATCTCGGCATCGAGAAGCCGCTCGCAGGGGCGTTAAAGGAGCTTGATCTGAGCCTTGACGACCTCTATGAGGAGGAGCCCGATGCGGGGCTCGGGAATGGGGGGCTCGGCCGTCTTGCCGCATGCTTCCTCGACGGGCTTGCAACGCAGAATTATCCCGCGATGGGCTTTTCGATCTGCTACCAATACGGGCTCTTCAAGCAGAAGATCGTCGACGGCTGGCAGATGGAGCTGCCCGATGTCTGGCTTCCCGGGGGCGAGGCATGGCTCACCCAGCGATCGGATAAGCAGTTTATCGTTCGTTTTGACGGCACCCTTGAGGAAAAATGGACGGACCACGGCATGGAGACTGTCTACCATAACGCCAAGGAGGTCGAGGCGATCGCATGCGACATGATGGTCTCAGGGGCCGATTCCGAGGCGGTCAGCGTACTCCGTCTGTGGCGTTCGAGAGCCGTCCAGAAATTTGACATGCAACTCTTCTCGCAGGGGAACTACGAGGCCGTCATGCGGGACGACACGGACGCACAGCTCATCTCTAAGGTGCTTTATCCGTCCGACAATCACTATGAGGGAAAATCTCTCAGGCTCAAGCAGCAATATTTCCTCGTATCTGCCTCGTTGCAGTGCATTGTCGCCGACCACAAGCGTCGCTACGGGTCGCTGAATCTTTTGCCGCAGATGGCCGCCATTCATATCAACGATACGCATCCCGCGCTCGCCATCCCCGAGCTGATGCGCATCCTTGTCGATGAAAACTATTATGACTGGGAGGTCGCATGGAACATAACGACGG
>CANQWI010000044.1 GCA_947627515.1 uncultured Clostridia bacterium | reverse complement strand
CCCCACCCCTACCCCGCCCCCTTAGAAAGGGGGCAGGCGAGAGGAAGGACGTCATTGGAATGGCCCGTAGACAACAGGCTTTTATTCTCAATCACGCTCCACCGCAATTTTTAATTTTTAATTTTAAATTTTTAATTTCCAATTTTCATGGAGGGCATATGAAGCTGGTAGCGGCGACGGGAAATCAGCATAAGCTCAGGGAGATGCGGGAGATCTTTCCCGATTTCGAGTTCCTCTCCGCGGAGGAGGCGGGATTTTTCGAGGACGTCGAGGAGACGGAGGACAGCTTTCTCGGCAATGCGCGGCTGAAGGCAAGGGCGGTCATGCGGGCGACGGGGCTGCCTGCACTCGCGGACGACAGCGGCCTCTGCGTGGACGCGCTCGGGGGAGAGCCCGGGGTGTACAGCGCAAGATATTCCGCGCTGCTTGCGCCAAGGGACTGGCTCGCGGCGCATTCCGCGCTCTGCGGGGATAGGGACGCCCGCAACCGCGCCTTTCTCCTCACGCGGCTGAGGGGGGTAAACGATCGGTCTGCGCATTTCTGCTGTGCGGTCGTGCTCTGCTTCCCCGACGGACGGGAGCTCGAGGCCGAGGGCAGGACGTTCGGCCGCATTCTCGAGAGGGAGCAGGGCACGTGCGGCTTCGGCTATGACCCGCTCTTTTTCTCGGACGACCTTCACAAGAGCTTCGGCGAGGCAGAGGAGGGGGAGAAAAACGCCGTCTCGCACAGGGGCAGGGCTCTTTCCCTGCTCAGGGAGAAATTATGAGGACTTTTTTGATCGTTTCGGACAGCCACTCGCGCTCGTCTGCACTGGGCGCACTCGGAAGGCTACGGCCGCTCTTTGAGGAAAACGACTTCATCGTCCATCTCGGCGACGGGTCGGGCGACATGCGCATGACGGTCAGCCTTTTCCCCGAAAAGACATATGTCATGAAGGGGAACTGCGACTTTTCCTACGGCGAAAACGAGCGGGTGATCGAGACGGAGGGGGTCAGGATCCTCTGCTGTCACGGCCACAAATACGGCGTCAAGCACGGCCTGTCTCTCCTTGCGGCGCGGGCGAGGGAGCTCGGCTGCACGGTCGCCCTCTACGGCCACACGCATGAGGCGGGTATCTCGACGGAGGACGGGGTGCTCTGCGTCAACCCCGGGTCGCTCGGGTCGTATGCGGAGCCTAGCTACGCCTTCATGGCCGTCCATCAGGGCAAGGCGACCCCGACGATCGTGCGCCTGTAGCCGTCCATATTGCGAAAAAGTTCACTTTTGAATAAAATATTCACAGAAAACATGCGGAAAAGTTGACATTTTTCCGCTTTTTTGGTACAATCGGCTTATGATTTATCTGAAGGATTTTCGTCAGGGGAAGCTCCTGTACGAGGCACTCGATTCGGAGGTGCGGCTCGGCATTCTCGAGGAGCTTTTAACGCACGGCGAGCAGAATCTTGCCTATTTCGCAAAACGCTTCGGCGTCTCCAACGGGGCGATCACGGCGCATGTCAAAAAGCTGCACGCGGCCGGGCTCATCGAGATCTCCACCTCCTCGGGCGTGCGGGGCACCCAGAAGATCTGTACGCTCGCGACGGATAAGGTCATCGTCGACCTTCAGCCCCGCCCGCAGGCAGAGGGAAGAGGGGAGGTCGCGCGCATCGACGTCGGCTGCTACAGCGATTACGAGGTGCACGGGACCTGCGGCATCGCGACGACAGAGCATGTCATAGGCTCCTTTGACGACCCCGCCTGCTTTTCCTTTCCCGAGCGCATTAAGGCGGGCATCCTTTGGCTGGGCTGGGGGTATGTCGAATACCTCATTCCCAACTATCTGCGCGGGGAGGACGCCCTGCGGGAGCTGTGCTTCTCGCTCGAGATCGCCTCGGAGGCACCCGGGTATGCGGCCTATTACCCGAGCGACATCTCCTTCTCCGTCAACGGCGTGACGCTCGGAAGCTACAGGAGCAAGGGGGAATACAACGACCGCGCGGGCACCTGCAACCCCTCCTGGTGGTACGGCAATCTCGGCCAGTACGGTAAAAAGATCAACATCACCGTCGGCGAGGACGGGACCTCGATCGGCGGGACGCGGGTCTCGGACGTCACGCTCAAGGAACTGAGGCTTCGCCCCGCGGCGCAGATCCGCTTCCGCATCTTTGTCGGGGAGGACGCAGCAAACCGCGGAGGGTTCACCCTCTTCGGGAGAGGCTTCGGGGATTATGACGAGGGCATCGTCGCCCGTTTCCTCTATCAATGACGGAAAAAGACCAAAAAGTGGGGGAAATTTCCAAAATCGGTCATAAATACATTGACAAACGCATGCGCGGATGGTATAATGGGGACGTAAAAATAAGTGCGTAGGCGAAGGAGGGTAGAGGAAATGTCCACGATCAGAGTCGGAGAAAACGAGAATCTCGAGAGTGCGCTTCGGCGTTTCAAGAGAAAGTGCTCACGCGACGGCATCATCGGCGACCTTCGCAAGAAGGAATTTTACGAAAAGCCTTCCGTCAAGAAGAGAAAGAAGTCGGAAGCAGCAAGAAAGAGAAGCAGAAGCTAAGAGGGATCCGCAAGAAATTGCGGGTTTTCTTTTTTGCGAAAAATGTCGAAGGGAAGGGCCTTATGGAAAAATCGTTAAAGACGCTTGCAAAAGAGGCCAAGCTGCGCATGAAGCGGGGATTTTGGCAGAAATGCGAGGAGGAGCTCGACATCAAGCGCGGCGAGGCCCGCGATATGGGGATGAGCGAGAGCAGGATGGAGCGGTACTTTCAGGAAAAGGTCGGCAAGACCATTCAGGGAGAGGTGCCCGACGAGTTTTATCTCAAGGTCCGTAGCCTTCTGCTCTCCGAGGGCGAGGTTTCGGACGCGATCGGACGGCTCACCGATACGGAATATTACAACTCTCTCGGCTACTCCGAGCGGCAACGCTACACGCTGGAGCTGTCCGAGAAGTACCTCTGCGCCCTCGAACGCTTCAAGCGGGAATATGAGTTCGAGCTGAAGGGGAAGCGAGACAGCTGAACGGCTCTTTCCATCATTCTGCCCCGCGCTTAGTCACAAATAGAATGCGCGCGGGGCGGGATGAGGAGTTGTAGTTGTATGAGGAGTTGGGGCGGGATGAGGACGGGGGCAGGATGAGGAGACGGAGTAGTTTGGGGCAAGGCCCTTATTCCGTGCGCTTTCCGTTTGGACGGCGGTCAAACGCTTGCGTTTTTTCGCTTGATTTGATATAATCTCTTCATATGGAAGAGTTACAGGAGCTGAACGAGGAACAACGGCTTCCCGTGTTCGATACCGAGGGCGCGGTGCTCGTGCTTGCAGGGGCGGGGAGCGGAAAGACGCGGGTGCTGACTGCCCGCATCGCACACCTGATCGAGGACATGGACGTGGACCCTGCCTCCGTCCTCGCCATCACCTTTACCAACAAAGCCGCCCGTGAGATGCGAGAGCGGCTTGAACGCTATACCGACGTCCGCAGCATGTGGGTGTGCACCATCCACTCCATGTGCGTCAAGATCCTCAGGCTGTATGCGGGAAAATGCGGCCTCGATGAGAATTTTTCCATCTATTCGGAGCAGGAGCGCAACGCGGTCGTCAAGCAGGCCTTCCGCGAGTGCGGCTATCAGGACGAGGAGGGGCTTTTGAAATCCGTCCGCTTCCACATCACCAATGCCAAGATGCTCGGCCTCAAGCCCGACGAATACAAAAAAAAGTACAGCTATGAGCGAAATATCGAGGCCGCGGCCAAGGTGTATGCACGCTATGAGACCCATCTCAGGCAGAACAACGCGCTCGATTTTGACGACCTGCTCTCCGAGGCACTCTCCCTTCTTGCAAGGGACAGGGACGCACGGGAATACCTCGCGGGACGCTTCCGCTACATCCATGTCGACGAGTTTCAGGACACCAACGAGGTGCAGTTCAAGATCATCAGGCTCCTCTCGTCGGTGCACGGAAATCTCTTTGTCGTGGGCGACGACGACCAGTCCATCTACGGCTGGCGCGGGGCGAAAATTGAAAATATTTTAAACTTCGAGCAGAGCTTTCCCAACGCAAAGCTGTACAAGCTCCAGCGCAACTACCGCTCCACGGCGTCCATTCTCT
Organism: uncultured Clostridia bacterium; assembly: GCA_947627515.1. Taxonomy (GTDB): domain Bacteria; phylum Bacillota; class Clostridia; order Christensenellales; family Borkfalkiaceae; genus Gallimonas. Next base: position 8,966 of record CANQWI010000044.1, on the reverse strand, counting down.
CTCTTGCGAACGCCTCGATCGCCAACAACCACCAGCGGCGGGGCAAGCAGCTTTGGACGGCCGCGGAGGAGGGAGAAAGACCCGTCTGCTATGAGGCCGATGAGGAGGCGGGGGAGGCCCTGTACTGCGCCCGCATCATCGCAGAGGCGTCGAGAAACGGGAAAAAGCTCTCCGACTTTGCCGTGCTCATGCGCATCAACGCCCTCACCCGCGCCTACGAGCAGGAATTTACCAAATACGGCATCAATTATAAGGTGTTCGGCGGGTTCAAGTTCTTTGAGCGCAAGGAGATCAAGGATATTCTGGCATATCTGCGTCTCATCGCCAACCCCTATGACGACGAGGCGTTGCAGCGCATCATCAATGTCCCCAAGCGCGGCATCGGCGACAGGACTATGCAGCTCCTTCAGGACTATGCGGATGCGGAGGAGCTCTCCCTCTACGACGCCGTGACCGACTGCAGACAGCTTCCGCTCTCTCAGGGGATGTGGGAAAAGCTGCTCGAGTTCGGGAGCTTTATAAAAGAGCTCGTCATTTCCTCGCAGGAGGCGAGCGTGTCCGACCTCACCCGTGAGCTCATCGCGCGGTCGGGGATGCGGGAGCAGTACGCCGACGATTCGGACGAATCGGTCACAAAGCGTGCAAATATCGACGAATTTCAGAACTCCGTCGACGAGTTTGTGCGCATGAACGCGGACGCGACGCTTTCAGATTATCTTCAGCAGATCACGCTGTATTCGGACACCGACGAGATGGACGACGGAAACTATGTCTCCATCGCGACTATTCACTCCGTCAAGGGGTTGGAGTTCGACACCGTCTTTTTGGTGGGCCTCGAGGAGAACATCATGCCGACCTCGCGGGCGGTGGGGGATCCCGTCGCGCTCGAGGAGGAGCGGCGGCTCATGTACGTCGCCATCACGCGGGCAAAGCGCATGCTCTACCTCACCCGCTCCAAATCGAGATACCTCTACGGGCGCAGGGAGCCCACCGTGCGCTCCCGCTTTCTCGACGAGCTCAAGGGGGAGCTGGATATCCCCGAAACGCGCACATATGTGCGATATTCCGGCGATTTTACGGACGGCGAGGGGTACGGCTATTCAAACCGCAGCTACGGCTACAACAGCGGCTACGGTAGCGGTTATGGGAGAGGCTACGGCGGGAACGGACAGAGCGCGTACAAGAGCTCCGCACCCAAGAGGGTGGGCACCTACCGAGAGCCCGAGGGCTTTACCTTCGGCACAGGGAAGAAAAAGTCCTCCCGTCCTGTCACCGTCCTGCCGCTCGGCAAGGAGCAGACGAGGGACGTCTCCCGCTTCCGCGTCGGCCAGACCGTCAGCCATTCCCGCTTCGGCACGGGGGAGATCGTCTCCATGCGCGGGGAGGGGAGAAATCTGTTTATCACCGTCCGCTTTGCGACGGCGGGAAATAAGGAGCTTGCGGCGGCGTTTGCGCCCCTTGAGATCGTGGAGGAATGACCATGGACAGACAACGCTATCTCATCGATACCCTCAACCGTTGGGCATACGAGTACTATGTGCTCGACGCGCCCAGCCATTCGGACAGGGAATACGACAGACTGTACGATGAGCTTAAGGAGCTCGAGCGGACGACGGGCATTGTCGCTCCCGATTCTCCGACGCGGCGGGTGGGCGGGGAGCCCGTAAAGGGGTTTGAACGCCACACGCATATCGCGCGGCTGTATTCGCTCGACAAGGCGGTCACCGAGGACGAGCTTGCGGCCTTTTTTACCCGTGTCAAAAAGACGGACGGGGACGCCGAGTTTACCGTGGAATACAAGTACGACGGGCTCACCGTCTGCCTCACCTATGACAACGGGGAGTTTATCCGCGCCTCGACCCGCGGGAATGGCGTCGAGGGGGAGGACGTTACGGCGCAGGTGCTGACCGTCCGCAGCTTTCCTCTTAAAATCGCATACCGCGGCACGCTGGAGGTGCGGGGGGAGGCCGTCATTCGCCTCTCCGTTCTCGAAAAATACAACCGCGAGCATCCCTCGGACAGCCTCAAGAACGCTCGCAATGCCGCGGCGGGGGCGGTCAGGAATCTTGACCCGAAAATGACCAGGGAAAAGGGCGTCGAGATCTTATTCTATGACGTCAACTATATGAGCGAGCAGCCCCTGCCCTCACAGGCGGCGGCGATGGAATTCCTCAAGCGGGAGGGCTTCAAGACCTTTCCTTTCTTCAAACTCTGCGGGACGCTCGAGGAGGTGCAGGATGCCGTCGACGAGATCGAAGTCGGGCGGCGCAGCATCGACTATCTCACGGACGGCGCGGTCGTCAAGGTCAACGGCGTTTCCGTCCGCGAGGAGATGGGCTACACCGACAAATTCCCCCGCTGGGCCATCGCCTATAAGTTTGAAGCGGAGGAGGCGGAGACGACGGTCAGGGAGATCCTCTGGCAGGTCGGCCGCACGGGAAAGCTCACCCCGCTTGCAAGCGTGGAGGCCGTCGAGCTCGCAGGCGCGACCGTAAGACGGGCCACGCTCAACAATTACGGGGATATCATGCGCAAAAATGTCCGCGTCGGGGCAAGGGTGCTCATACGCCGCTCCAACGAGGTCATTCCCGAGATTTTGGGCGCAATTGACGGTACCATGTCCGAGACCCCCCCTCCCGAAAAGCCGTCCGTCTGCCCCTACTGTGGCAGTGCGATCACCGAGCTCGGGGCAAATCTTTTCTGCTCGAACAGGACCTGCCCGCCCCGCGTCGTTCAGCAGCTCACCCACTACTGCACCAAGAACGCCGCCGATATCGAGGGGATGAGCGAGGCGACCGTGCGGCTTTTATACGCAAAGCGTGGGGTGAGAAAATTCTCCGACCTCTACGCTCTGACGAGGGAGAGCTTTTCGGGGCTCGAGGGCTTCAAGGATAAAAAAATTTCCAACCTTCTCTCCGCCATCGAAAAGAGCAAGGACATCACGCTCGAGCGGCTTTTATATGCCCTCGGCATCGGGCAGATCGGCCGCGTTGCCGCGCGGGACCTTGCGGAATTCGGCAGCCTTGAGGCAATCGCGGCACTCACCTATGAGGAGCTCATTTCGCTTGAAAATATCGGTGAGATCACGGCACGCGCAATCCTTGCCTACTTTGCGGACGAGGAGAACAGGGAGGAGCTGAGACGCCTGAAATCGGCGGGCGTGGAACCCAAGCGCAGAGAACGGGTGGCCGAGGGGGTATTTGCGGGGCAGACCGTTGTGCTTACGGGGAGCCTTGCGTCCTACTCCCGCACCGAGGCGCAAAAGCGCATCGAATCGCTCGGCGGGGTCGCCGCAAGCTCCGTCACGAATGCGACCACCCTCGTGATCGCGGGGGAAAAGGCGGGCAGTAAGCTCGACAAGGCGAAAAAGCTCGGCATTCCCATCATCGGCGAGGAAGAATTTCTCAACATGCTCAAATAAAAATTTAAAATTTAAAATTAAAAATTAAAAATTGCGGCGGGGCAATTGAGAATGGGTTTGCCCTCATTCCGAGCCCCCGAAGGGGGCGAGCGAATCTCATCCCTGAGTACGGAGGCCCGTGGGTGGCGGCGTCATGCTGAGCCGAGGAGCAGGAAAAGGGTCTACGGAGGGTCCGAAGCATCTCGCCGCACCTGTTTACGGAAGCATTCCCAATCACGTCATGGTGAGCTCCGTCGAACCATCACCATAATTTTTAATTTTTAATTTTTAATTTATAATTTGCTTGACCTTCGCGCGTGCGCGTGATATAATATACCGAAATCGGAGCAGTAAGCATTATGTACAGCATGACAGGCTACGGAAAGGGAGAATATTCCGAGGACGGGCTCACCGTGCTCGTCGAGGCAAGGTCGGTCAACAACCGCTATCTCGACATCGCCGTCAAGAGCCCGCGCATCCTTCTGTGTGCGGAGGACAAGCTTCGTGCAACGGTCAGGGAGTATCTCTCCCGCGGCCATGTCGACGTCTTTGTCAGCTATTCGGACAAACGGGAACGTGCCAAGCCTCTCTATGTCGATTGGGGGGTCGTCAATGCCTACGTGCAGGCGGCGGGCGAGCTCAAGCGGGCATATCCGCTGCTCGAGGACGACGGGTCGGTCTCCTTCTTCTTGCGCCTCCCCGACGCCATCCGCTCGGATGAGACGGTCTCTGCCGACGAGCTTCTCCTGTCCTGCCTTGACCGTGCGATCCGTCTTGCGCTCGACGCCCTGACGGACATGCGGAGGGAGGAGGGAGCGCGGCTGAAGGAGGATCTCCTTTCCCGCATGGAGACGATCGCTTCTCTCAGGGACAAGATCGAGGCGCGTGCACCCTCTGTCGCGGAGGAGTATCGGGAAAGGCTCGCCGCCCGCGTCGAGGAGTATCTCGGCGGTAAGGCGGACGAGACGAGGATCCTGACCGAGGCCGCAGTTTTTGCCGACAAATGCAGCATCGACGAGGAGCTCACCCGCTTGAGATCGCACATCGAGGAGTTCTACCGCATCGCCGATACCGAGCCCGTGGGAAGACAGCTCGATTTTCTCATTCAGGAATTCAACCGCGAGTGCAACACGATCTGCAGTAAATCCTGTGACGCCGAGCTCACCTCCTACGCCCTTGCCATGAAGAACGAGATCGAAAAGATCCGAGAACAGATACAGAATCTGGAGTAGCGAATGAGAAACATCCCTATCGTGATTTCCGGGCCCTCGGGCGTCGGAAAGGGCACCATCGTCAAAGAGCTTTTAAAAAAGGACCCTACTCTCGTGGAATCTGTCTCCATGACGACCCGCGCACCCCGTCCCGGGGAGGTCTCGGGCAAGACGTACATCTACGTCTCGCGAGAGGAGTTCGAACGCCGCATCCGCGAGGGGGATCTCCTCGAGTATGACGAGCATTTTTCGGGCCTCTACGGCACCCCGCGCTCCTTTGTCGAGGACCAGCTCAAGAGGACGTCCGTGATCCTCGAGATCGACGTCGTCGGCGGCCTCAACGCACGGAAGCTTTTAAAGGACACCCTGCTCATCTTCATCGACCCGCCCTCGCAGGAGGAGCTTGTCGAGCGGCTCAAGAAGCGGGGCACGGAGTCCGAGCAGGCACTGCGCGAGCGGCTCCAGCGCGTGAAATACGAGATGCACATGCGTGAGCAGTATGACTACAAGGTCCTCAACGACGACCTCGATCGGGCGGTGGACGAGGTCCTTGACATCATCGAAAAAGAAAGAAACAAGGAAGGTGACTGATATGATAAACGAACCCTCGGTCGACGCACTTGTCCGTAAGCTGGGCGCGGAGGAGGCTCCCGCCAGCAGGTATGAGCTCTGCGTTCTTATCTCCAAAAGGACCCGCCAGATCATCGAGCAGATGCAGTCGACGGGCGCGACGGAGCTGCCCGGGCGGCAGAAGGAGATCGTTCTCGCCTGTCAGGAGGTCATGAGCGGCAAGGTGAAAATGGCAAGAGACTGAGAAAACGCCCCGTCAACCGCGGGGCTTTTGAGTTTTTTCACCTCGTCCGCTCCCTCAGAATGACGCGGGGCGACCCTTGCTGCCCCTCTTAGGGGAAGTGGCCGTAAGGCCAAAGGGGTTCAAAACCCCTCAGTCACCTGCGGTGACAGCTTCTCATGCGGGTAGAGCCCCGCATTCGGTCAGCATTTGCCCGTGCATATGGGCAAATGCCAAGAAAATTTTGCGTCAAGAGTTATCAACTCTTGACAGAACTGCAAAATTTTCCCCTACAAGGGGAGCCGAGTGGAAACCCTCATTCCACTCCTTTCAGTTCAGCAGCCTATGATCGCGGAAGTCATTGTGGACATCGCGCACAGCGACGTCGATAAGATCTTTGATTACGCCTGCGGCGAGGAGATCAAAGCGGGCATGCGCGTCGCCGTCCCCTTCGGAAGAAGCACGACGACGGGCTTTGTTATGCGCGTCAAGGAGCACAGCGACGTTCCCGCCGAAAGACTCAAGCGCATCTACCGTATCGAGGACGAGCTTCCCGCCATCAACGAGGAGTGTCTCTCCCTTGCCGAAAAAATCTCCGCCCGCTACCGCTGTCCCATGGCACTTTCACTGCGGCTCTTTCTGCCCGCCGAGCTCAGGAGAGGGCAGGTGGGGAGGACATTCAAGGAGTTCGCCCGTCTGAGCGGGGAGCCCTTTGTCCCGTCGCCGCGGGCAAGGACGCAGCAACTGCTTCTTGCCTATCTCGAGGAGCACGGGGAGACGCCGCTCAGCGTGCTCAGGGCACAGTTTCCCTCCGCGGTCGCCCCTCTTCTCAAAAATCATGCAATTATTGTCGAAAAACGCCGCAGTCTCCGCGTTCCCTACAGGAGCGAGGAGGGGAGCGAGGAGAGGCACATCCTGACCAAGGCGCAGGAGCAGGCCGTTTCAGCCGTCAGGGAGGGAGAGGAGACCGTCTTTCTCATCCACGGCGTGACGGGAAGCGGAAAGACGGAGATCTACCTCACCCTCATCGCCGAGGCACTTCAGAAGGGCAAGACCGCCCTCTTCCTCGTCCCCGAGATCTCCCTGACGCCGCAGATGTTCATGAAGCTGCGCGGTCGGTTCGGCCGCAAGGTCGCCATTCTGCACAGCGGCTTGTCGGCAGGGGAGCGGTTCGACGAGTGGGAGCGGCTAAGATTAGGCGAGGCAAGGATCGCTGTCGGGGCACGCTCTGCCGTCTTTGCCCCCATCGAAAGCATCGGCTGTATCGTCATTGACGAGGAGCATGACGGGAGCTACAGCTCGGAGTCTGCGCCCCGCTACAATACGTTTGACATCGCCTATCTTCGTGCAAAATATCATCGCTGCAAGCTCGTTTTGGGCAGCGCGACCCCCTCTGTCGAGACCTACCGCAGGGCGAGGAGCGGGGAGTTCGGTCTCATCACCCTTCCCGACCGCATCAATGCCCGCCCCATGCCGAAGGTGCACATTGTCGACATGCGCAGGGAGGTAAGGCGGGGGAACGCGACGCCCTTTTCAAGCGCACTCAGGGACAAGCTCCGCGCCTGCCTCGACGGGGGGAATCAGGCCATCCTCTTCCTCAACCGCCGCGGCTATGCGCAGACGGTCATGTGCCGCGACTGCGGAAATGTCGTCAAATGCGAGAGCTGTGACGTTCCGCTTACCTATCACAGCGACGAAAATTGTCTCAAATGCCACTATTGCGGCGCGAAATACAGGCCGCTTCCCGCCTGCCCCGCCTGCGGAGGGACGCACATCCACTATATGGGCACGGGCACCCAGCGCGTGGTGGGGGAGCTCAAAAAGCTTCTCCCCGACGCGAGGATCCTGCGCATGGACGTCGATACCACGAGCGGGAAGGAGGGGCACTACAAAATTTTAAAGCAGTTTGCCGAAAAAAAGGCAGACATCCTCGTCGGCACGCAGATGGTCGCGAAGGGACATGACTTTCCCTCCGTCACCCTCGTCGGCATCCTCGACGCGGATATGAGCCTGCATTTCCCCGACTATCGGAGCGGGGAGCGCACCTTCCAGCTCATCACGCAGGTCGCGGGCCGCAGCGGCAGGGCGGGCGCAGAGGGCGAGGTCGTCCTTCAGACCTATGACCCCGAAAATTACATTCTCCGCTTTGCCACGGAGTATGACTATGAGGGCTTTTACGAGCATGAGATCGCCATGCGCGAGGCGATGATGTACCCGCCCTTCGTCAAGGTCGTCCGCGTCATGGTGACGGGGGAGGACGAGAAGGAGACGCTGGAGGCTCTCAAGACCGTCTATGAAAAACTGCAGAAGATTTATGCGGCGCACGAGGAGGATTTTCTCTTCTTCAACCGCATGCATTCCCCCATCAAACGCATCCGCGACAGATTCCGCTATCAGGTCCTCATGCGCATGACGGAGAGTGCGCCCCTCAAGGAAATTTACGCGGCCGTCTCGGAGGAGAAGTATGGGGACGTGCTCGTCTATGTGGAAGAAAATCCAAGCAATCTGAGCTGAGGTAAGATATGATCCGTAGGGTTGTACAGGTCGGAGACCCCGTTCTCCGTCAAAAATGTGAAAAGGTCGATCGCTTCGACGAGGAGCTTTCCGCGCTTCTCGACGATCTCAGGGATACCGTCATAAGGGAGGACGGCGCAGGGCTTGCGGCGCCCCAGATAGGGATCCCGCTCCGTGTCTTTGTCGTCAATGTCGAGGAGGGGTATTTTGAATTCGTCAACCCCGTCTTTGTGTGGCAAAAGGGGGAGCAGACGGGGGATGAGGGCTGCCTCTCCGTCCGCGACAAGGCGGGCACGGTGACGCGGCCGAGCAAGGTGAAGATCGTCTTTTCGGACAGAAAGGGAGACCGCTATTCTCTTGTCGCCAAGGACTTTTTCGCCCGCGCCATCTGCCATGAATACGACCACCTTGACGGCATCCTGTATACGGATAAGGCAACGAATGTACATAGCGTGTAGTATTCGAAGAATTTGTTTTTTCAAGGACAAAAAAACAAATTCTTCGAGCGAATAGGCTTTGTTCATCAATTAAGTTGGCCGCGGAAGCGTTATATGCAATAACAACAAGCGCGAAGTATCGCGCAAATTGAGTGCGCTTAGGCGGGGCGACCCCGCCACGCGCAGTGAGATTGAAATTCGATGATTTCTTTTTTAAGGGCAAAAAAGAAATCATCGAGGGGTTAGTTCCCATATTTCACAATTTCTTGGTCAGCCACGCGCTCCGTGTTTCATTCGGACAGTAAGGTTCCCGTAGGGTACCAAATAGGGTGCGCTTAGGCGGGGCGACCCCGCCACGCGCAGTAATTGAGGATGAAGGGCATGGGTGGCGGCGTCATGCTGAGCAGCGACATCCGAACAGGGTCTACGGAGGGTCCGAAGCATCTCGCCGCACCTATTTACGGACCATTCCAATCACGTCATGGTGAGCTCCGTCGAACCATCACCTCAATTTTTAATTTTTAATTTTAAATTTATAATTCTCTCGCTGCCCCTGTAGGGGAAGTGGCCTATAGGCCAAAGGGGTTTCCCCTCATCCCGAGGCTCCAACTCCT
>CANQWI010000043.1 GCA_947627515.1 uncultured Clostridia bacterium | reverse complement strand
GGCGTGATTGAGAATAAAGGCTTGTTATCTACGGGCCATTCCAATGACGTCCTTCCTCTTGCCCGCCCCCTTTCTAAGGGGGCGGGGTAGGGGTGGGGGTTCATTCCTAATCGGTCATGGTGAGCCCCGTCGAACCATCACCTCATCCTTGGCTCCCCTCATAGGGGAAAATTTTGCAATTCTGTCAAGAGTTGATAACTCTTGACGCAAAATTTTCTTGGCATTTGCCCATATGCACGGGCAAATGCTGACCGAATGCGGGGCTCTACCCGCATGAGAAGCTGTCGCTTCAGCGACTGAGGGGTTCTGAAACCCCTTTGGTCTGAAGGCCACTTCCCCTACAAGGGCAGCAAGGGAATTCAAAATTAAAAATTAAAAATTAAAAATTGTGGTGGGGCGTGATTGAGAATAAAGGCTTGTTATCTACGGGCCATTCCAATGACGTCCTTCCTCTTGCCTGCCCCCTTTCTAAGGGGGCGGGGTAGGGGTGGGGGTTCATTCCTAATCGGTCATGGTGAGCGTAGTCGAACCATCACCTCATCCTTGGCTCCCCTCATAGGGGAAAATTTTGCAATTCTGTCAAGAGTTGATAACTCTTGACGCAAAATTTTCTTGGCATTTGCCCATATGCACGGGCAAATGCTGACCGAATGCGGGGCTCTACCCGCATGAGAAGCTGTCGCCAAGGGCGACTGAGGGGGGTGTCATTCCAAATTACGCCCCGCCGCGGATCTTAATTCTGCTCATCGTTGTAGCCGAATTCCTTGAGGAGGGTGGCACGGTCGCGCCAGTCCTCGCGGACCTTGACATATACTGTCAGAAATACCTTCGCGCCGAGCAGTTTTTCCATATCCTTTCTCGCAAAGGACGCCGTCTCCTTGAGGGCCTGCCCTTGTTTGCCGATGAGTATGGCCTTGTGCCCCTTTTTCTCGCAGACGATGTCCAGATTGACGTCATAGGTGCCGTTTTCCTGCTTTTCGAACGTGTTGACGACGATCGCAACGCCGTGGGGGATCTCCTTGTCGTACTTTAATAGGATTTTTTCCCGCATGAGCTCTGCGACCATGAATCTCTCGCTCTTGTCCGAGACGATGTCCTCGGGATAAAGCCTGTCCTGCTCGGGCAAAAGCTTGGTAAGCTCCTGCTCGAGCAGGCGCAGATTTCTCCCCCTTCTTGCGGAAACGGGCACGACGTCCGTCCCGATCCCCGCCTCGTAGAGAAGCCTTGCGTCCCGCGGGATGTTCTCCTTGGGCATGATATCCGTCTTGGTATAGGCGATGAGCATTGGGACGCCGAGCGAGGAATACTTCTTCATGAGCGAAATATCCTCCTCCGTGACGCCCGCATGGCCGTCATGCACGAACAGAATGACGTCCGCCTCCTTGGAGGTATTCTCGGTGGTGTGCATCATGCGGTCGGTGAGCTCGTTCCGATGGCGGTAAAGCCCGGGGGTATCCACGAACACGATCTGGACGCTCTCGCGGTTGAGAATGCCGAGGATCCTGTCTCTTGTCGTCTGCGGCTTGGGGGAAACGATGGCGACCTTCTCCCCCACCATGACGTTGACGAGGGTCGACTTCCCCGCATTTGCCCTGCCGATCACGGCGACTGTTCCGCTTCTCATCCCTCTCTCCTTAAATTCAGCCGTGCCATGACGGCCTCCTCTCTTGTCCGCATCTCGCGCTTGTCCTCCTCCGTCTCATGGTCGTAGCCGAGGCAGTGAAGGGCCCCGTGCACGATGAGGTAGCACATCTCCCGTTCGACGGAGTGCCCGTACTCCTCCGCCTGCTCCTCCGCTCTTCTTCTGCAGACGGCGACGGAACCAAGATACAACCTGTCCTCGAGGACCGCCTTGCCCCCGCGGATATGCTCCACCGTCTCCACACATTCGCCGTGCTCGGAGGAGAGAATTTTTTCTCCCCTTTTCAACTCCATAGCGGGAAAGGAGAGCACGTCGGTGACGGCGTCCACCCCTCTCTCGCGCAGGTTGAGCGCGTGGATCTCCTCCTCAGAGAGGATGAGAAGCTCCAAAATAAGGGGCATATCCGTCTCGAATTCCTCGGAAAGGGCCTTGGCGAGCCTTCTTCTGTCCGTAGCGGGCAGCCCGCCCTCGATCTTCAGCCTCATGTCTCCTCCTTGCCGTTCTTCCCGTTCTCTTTTTCCTCTTTTTCGACGGACTTGTCCCGATTAAAGCGCATGGACGGGTACTCGACGCGGTGATGATGGACGCCCGTGAGCGTCTCGACCAGCGTCTGCTTGATGGTGGTGAGGTCCCGCATCGTAATGCTGCAATCCGCGAACTGGCCGAGGTCCATCCTCTCCTCGATGATCGCGCGGACGGTCTTTTCGACGTTCTCGGGGGAATGGTCCTTGAGCGAGCGGGTGGCCGCCTCCGCACCGTCTGCGATCATGACGATTGCGGCGATCTTCGTCTGCGGCGTGGGGCCGAAGTAGGAGTAGTTTACGATATTTGCCTCGCCCGCAGAGATGCGGAAAGCCTTGTTGAAGAAATATTTGATGGGCAGGGTGCCGTGGTGCTCGAGCGCGACGTCCGCAATGGCCTTGGGCAGATGATTTGCGATGAGAAGGTCGTACCCGTCCTTGGCATGGGCGCGGATGATGTCTGCGGAGAGGTCGGGGGTGAGCTCGTTGTGCACATTGTAATCCCCCTGATTCTCGGTAAAGCACTGCGGGTCCTTGAGCTTGCCGACGTCATGGTAATAGGCCGCCGCACGGGCAAGCTCCGCATTTTCCCCGATCGCGACCGCACAGGCCTCCGAGAGCTGGGCGACGATGAGGGAATGGTTGAAGGTACCGGGCGCCTCCTTCTTGAGACGGCTCAGAAGGGGCGCGTTCGTGCTCGTCAGCTCCCTGAGACGGAAAACGGTCAGTTTGTTGAAGATGGACTCGAAGATGGGCAAAAACGCGAGCGCGAGCATCGCGGAGATGATACTGCCGAGCATGCGGTAGCCGATGTTCGTGAGATACAGCCACCAGTTGTTTTCGACGGAGGACAAATTGAGAAGCGCGACGACAAGGCTGGTGGGAAGGGCGAGCACGACGCCCGTGAAGATGAGCCCCGCCCGTGTCTTGACGTTCCCCGCGACAAAGACTGCGAGCGTCCCGCTCACGAAGCCGACCATCAGCGTCGAATACACCTCCTCGACGAGCTCCCTCCCCGCATAGGCGTTGGTGTACATGTCTATGACGAAGATGAGGAAGGTGAAGATGAAGTTCAAAAAGATCGCCTGCCGCCGATTCAAAAGGAACAGAACGAGCAGGGCAAACAGGGCGAACGGACGGATGTAGATGGAGACAAAGCGGCCCAAAAGGTAGCACGTCGACGCGCACAGGATGATGAGCGAGAAGATGAGCAGCGTGTTCGAGGTCTTGACGAGCAGCTCCCTGTCCTCGAAGAAAAAGTAGAAGAAGATAATGACGACGAGGAAGAACACGCTCACGATCAAAAAGAGCACGTTGGAATATTCCGTACGGAAATAATCGACCCAGTTGTGTATGTCGTTCAAGACGACCATGCCGAAGATCAGGGCGAGGATAAGAATATAGCAGAGAATATAGCAGGAGACGCACAGGGCCATCCTGCGGACCGCCTGCGGGTCGATCCTCCTCTTCGGCGGCTTGCGGATATCGACGTTTTCCTGCAGATATTGCATCCTCTGCTGCGGCGTCATTTGCTCGAGATCGGACGCTTCGGCCTTTCTCCTTTGCTTTTTCATGCTCTGTCCTCCTTCCTGCGCTTGGTCTCCGACGCTTCATAGGCGCGGACGATCCTTGTGACGAGCGGGTGCCTGACGACATCGCGGTCGCTGAGGCGGCAAACTGCGATCTCCTCAACGTCCTTTAGGATCGTGACGGCATGCTTAAGGCCGCTCGTCTTGCCCTCGGGAAGGTCGGTCTGCGTGAGGTCGCCCGTGACGACCATCTTGCTTCCCTCTCCGAGGCGGGTCAAAAACATCTTCATCTGCTCGCGAGTGGCGTTCTGCGCCTCGTCGAGAATGACAAAGGCGTTTGAGAGCGTTCTCCCGCGCATATAGGCAAGGGGCGCGACCTCAATCGAGCCCTTTTCCATCAATTTCTGGTAGGTCTCAAGCCCGAACATCTCCTGCAGGGCGTCATAGAGCGGGCGAAGGTAGGGGTCCACCTTTGTCTGCAGGTCCCCGGGAAGAAAGCCGAGCTTTTCCCCCGCCTCGACGGCGGGACGGGTCAGAATGATCTTGTCGACCTGCTTTCCCTTATAGGCCGAGACGGCAAGGCACACGGCAAGATAGGTCTTCCCCGTGCCCGCGGGGCCGACGCCGAAGGTGATCGTGTTCTTCTTGATCGCCTCCACATACTCCTTCTGCCCCACCGTCTTGCATTTGACGGGCTTGCCCTTTGCGGAAACGGCCACAACGCCCTGCATCACGCCGAGAATGTCGGAGGCATGTCCCTCCTCGGCGAGAGAGATGCAGTAGAGAAGGCTGCTCTTGTCGATCGTCCCGCCCGCCTCCACTGTTGCAAGCAGGCTTCTTATGACCTCTGCGCCGACCTCGGCCGCCTCGCCCTCGAGACGGATCACCGTCCCCTCGACATGCGTCATGAGCTTCAATTCCCGCGCGATAAGTGTGAGATTTTCGTCAAACACCCCGAGAACCGCGCTCAAAGCGGGAAGGCTCCCCGTATCGACCGTTGTAGCTTTTTCCATGCTCCTCCTCAGCCGAAGTTTTTGACCGCTTCGGCATGTCCCGTTCCTTCGACCAGCCAGCCCTGCGCTGTCCTTGTCGTATGTAGCTCTGAAATTTCTCCGAAATCCAAGAGGGCCTGCAGCCTTGCCCCCTCCTCCGAAAGGGCATACTCCCTTGCGACGGGGAAGCGTACGACGACGCGGGCAATGACGAGGCTCGGCCGCTCCTCCTCACCGAGAAGCACATAGGGGGCGACAAGTTTTTGCCCCTTCTCCACGCTCCCGCCCACCTCAACGAGCGGGGTACCGCCGAAGACGACAAGCTCCTCCACCGTCCCCGCGATCGGGGCAAGAAGCGGTTCGAAGGCAAGCGGCTCCGTCTCCTCTCCGACCTCCACATCCACGGTGAGGACGCCGCTCTCCCCCTTAAAAGAGACAAAGTGCACGCGCGGCAGGGAGAGCACTGCGGGGATAAGCTCGTTTCCCGCCGGCATGGGGGAAAGAAAGCCGACGCCGTGCTCGCCGAGGAGGGCCACGATCTGCGGCTCAAGATAGGCGCCGCTGCCCGTGACCTGTATTCTCAGCACCCTTCCCTGCAAAAAGAGCACGGAGAGTGCCGCGACGATCCCCCCGAAAAGCAGACCGACCGCGCGGACCGCTCTTTGGAGTATCCGCATAAGTCCCACAGGGCAGAACTTTTTTATATTATAACACGAATGACGCAAAATTGTAAAGACTTTTTTTCTCTCTTTTGCATTTATGACGATTTCGATGCGATTTTTCGGGCATTTTTTGACGGAGAGAAGGGGGATCCCCTCCCGTCTGAGGCGGTCTGCGGCCCTGTATGCGGAAAGTCCCTCCACCTCGATCGCGTAGGCAAGCATCATTCTTCGCGCTCCACCCTGAGGATGCTTCCCCTGACCTCGACGTCCCCGAGATAGCATTTGCCGAGAAACAGCCCCTCTCCCTCGACAGCGACGGTGCCCCGCTTCCCCGCAAGCACGATCCGCTCCTGAGAAAACTCGACGATGCGTCTGACGTTCTCGAAATATCCCCCTTTCCCGTCCCGCACCGTGTACTGCACCCTGTCCGTCCCGTCGGGCGCGTTTGCAAAAATTCCTCTCATATGTGCTTATTTTATGCGACTTATATGCGTTTTACTACACCCTCCCGCTCCCGAAAACCCCTTTGGCCTATCGGCCGCTTCGATAGCAGGGCAGCGAGAGAATTGAAAATTAAAAATTAAAAATTAAAAATTGAGGTGGGCGTAATTGGAAAGAAAGACTTGTTGTCTACGGGCCATTCCAATGACGTCCTTCCTCTCGCCCGCCCCCTTTCTAAGGGGGCGGGCGAGTTTGTTGGCGTCCGTGAGATTATTCTTCCTCATTCCGAGCCCCTGAAAGGGGCGAGCGAATCTCATTCCTCAGTACGGGGCTCCATGTTTTTACGGGGCCTCCGCTGCCCCTGTAGGGGAAGTGGCCTTCAGGCCAAAGGGGTTTCGGAACCCCTCAGTCGCCTTTGGCGACTGAGGGGGTGTCATTCCCATTCCCTTATCCAGGCATCTTTTTCCGTGAAATCATGATTTCAACCAAAAAACAGTTTACATTGCCGCGGGGGCGTGCTATAATAGGGTCACAATTTGAATATCCGTCGTGGGTGCCCCGCGGGGCTGAGATGATACCATTTGAATCGGACAAGGTAATGCTTGCACGAAAGGAACGGAAAATCTTCGGGAAAATTCTGCCGCTCACGTTTTTTGTGGGCGGTTTTTTCTCCGTCGCGGAAATTCAAACCAAATTTTACGGAGGCGTTTTTATGTTTCTCAATTCCCTGCTCGTCTCTTACCAGGACTATTGGAAGGACAAGCTCCCCGACGGTACATCCGTCAAGCACTACGACTATCCCGATGTCTGGACGTCCTTTGCAAAGGACGGACTGAGGAGCGTCTTCCTCTGGGCAACGCTTGCGATCGCGGCGATCCTGCTCATCGTCGGCTTTATCGTAAGAATGAAGAAGTCCGAGGCGTTCAAGGCCTATCTCACGGTCGCGATCTCCCTTGCGATCGGCTATGCGGTCACGGTGATCGTCACGATGTTCTCCGTCGAGATCATGGATATGGTCGAAAATGAGCTCGTCTACGACCTCGTCCTCTATCCCGCGATCGCCCTCGGGGTCGTTGTGATCGTCGGTGCGGCCGCGATCTACCTCGGCACCCTTTACGGCGGGCGGGCGCAAAAAATCACCTTCTATGCCTCGATCTGCGGGATGGCCGCCGCCCTCATCGCGCTTCTCGCCTGCATCGGCGTCTTTTACGCGAGAAACATCGCGGAGGACGGCTACTACAACTCCGAGCTCGCGTCCGTCGATCAGGTCGTGCTCTACGTCTGCGCGGGCCTTCTCATCGCACTCGTCGGCGCACTCGCCGTTCTCCTCGGGCTCGGGGACAAGAAGGGCTTTGACAGTAAGTCCATCGCCTACGCGGGCGTGTGCATCGCAATGAGCTTTGCCCTCTCCTATGTGCGCCTCTTCAAGCTCCCGCAGGGCGGGTCGGTGACGCTCGCATCCCTTCTCCCCCTCATGATCTACTCCTGCATGTTCGGGACGAGAAAGGGGGTGTTTGCGGGACTCATCTACGGCGTTCTGCAGGCGGTGCAGGACCCCTACATCATCCATCCCGCGCAGTTCCTTCTCGACTATCCCATCGCCTTTGCCGCGATCGGGCTCGCCGGAGCGTTCTGCAGGGTAAAATCGCTCGACAGCCTCCCGCAAGTCCAGTTTGCGCTCGGAGCGATCCTCGCAAGTGCCCTCCGCTACCTCTCCCATGTGCTCTCGGGCGTGTTTGCCTTCTCAGCCTATGCGGCCGACGCGGGAATGGGGGCATGGGTCTACTCTCTCGCGTACAACTCCTTTGTGTTCGTCGACATCGCCATTGCGATCGCCGTCGGGGTCGTCGTGTTCAGCTCCAAGACCTTTGTGAAGGAGGTAAGGAAACGCCGTCCCACCGAAAAAAAGGAGCCCGCGCCCGAGACCGGGGAAGACGCCGCGCCGCAGGAATAATCCCTCAGACAATCGAAAAAGCACCGCATAGGGTGCTTTTTTTTGTGCGATAAGTTGCATTTTTTACACAAATTGCAGGACGTCAACGAGAATCGCAAAGCCGATGAGAAGGACAAATCCCACGGCGTGGATGATCGCCTCGATCTTGCGGGAAATGGGTTTTCCGCGGATCCATTCGATGGCGGTAAAGACGACCTTGCTCCCGTCGAGGGCGGGGATGGGCAGGAGGTTGAAAACGGCCAGATTCACGCCGATGAGCGCGGAGATCTCCAGAAAATCCCTGAAGCCCTGCGATGCGATCTGCGAGGTCATGGTGATGGTCGTCACGGGCCCGCCGAGAGCCTTGAGCCCGAGCTGTCCCGTCAGAAGCTCGCCGAGCACCTTAAAGATGGACCCCGCGAGACGGAAGGAATACACGAACGTCCTTCCGAGCGTTTCAAAGAATCCGAAGCGGTAGGAAACGGTGTCGAGCATGTAATATTTGCCGTCCTCCCGCGTCTCTACGCCCACGCCGAGGGCACCCCAAACGCCCGTAAAGTCCGCGCTGTTCTTGACATTGACCTCCGTGCGCAGAACGATCGTCACCTTCTCCCGTTTTCTCGAGCCGTCCTCCTGAAGGCGCGAAACGTCGAACTCCACCCTGTCCCCCGCCTTCTTATGGTTGATGGCGGCCGCGATGTCGGTGGAGAGGTAAAAATCCCGCCCCTCCGCACCGAGCAGGTAGTCGCCGTCACGGAAGGAGAGCTCTGCGGCCCACTCCTCGGAGGGCTCCACGCCGCGCACCTCGATCACGCTCTGCCCGTACGAAAAGAACTCGATGAGGATGAGAAGAAGCGCGAGAAGGTAGTTCATCGCCGCGCCCGCAACGAGCACGATGATGCGCTTCCACGGCTTCATATGGGTAAAGTCGCCGTCGTCCGTCCAATTACGTTTCTGAGGCGAGGGCGCGGACATGGGTGCCTCATTTTTTGTCTCGGGAGCGATTTCGGGCTGTGCAAACGGCTCCGTAGAGGGATCCGCCTCTGTCTCTTCCCCGTCCTTTTCCATAGGGGCGGGATCGTCTGAGGGGGCTCTCTTAGCAGGGGGCTCCTCCAAACCGTCCTCGCCGTGAAAGGCGCAGTAGCCGCCGAGGGGGATGAGACGCACCGCAAACACCTGCCCCTTCTCCTGCCACTCGAGCTTGACGAGCGGGGGGCCGAAGCCGATGGAGAACTCGTCAATCTTGAATTTTAAAATTTTCCCCGCGAGATAGTGTCCGAACTCGTGGATCGTGATCATGACGAGCAGGATCAGAATGGCGAGCGCGACCGAGCCGATCGTGCTCCACACGCTCATGAGGTTATTCATCGATCAAACGCCGCGCCTCCTCCCGCGCCCGCGCGTCCGCACGGGATAGTGTGCCGTAGCTGTCGGCCCTCTCGATCGGAATGCGGCCGAGCACATCCTCAATAGTCTCCGCGATCGCGGGAAAAGCTATTCTCCCCCGCAAAAAGGCCTGCACCGCAGTCTCTGCCGCCCCGTTTAAGACGGTGGGTGCGGTCCCCCCTGCCCTTCCCGCCTGAAGGGCGAGGCCGAAGCAGGGGAATTTCTCCGCGGGCAGCCGTTCAAAATGCAGCGTTCCGATTTTTGCAAGGTCGACCTCCTCGCAGCAGGGCAGCCGCTTGGGATAGCTGAGAGCAAGCTGGATGGGGAGCCGCATATCTGGATAGCCGAGCTGGGCGAGCATGGCCCCGTCCTCGAAGAGAACGAGGGAATGCACGATGCTCTCGGGATGCACGACGGCTTGAATTTGTGAAAAATCAGCCCCGTACAGCCATTTCGCCTCGATGATCTCGTAGCCCTTGTTGAGAAGGGTCGCGCAGTCGATCGTGATCTTTGCCCCCATCCTCCATGTGGGGTGACGGAGAGCGTCTGCCGCCGTGACAGAGCGGAGCTGCTCCTCCTCATAATGCAAAAAGGGTCCCCCGCTCGCCGTCAGAATAAGCTTTTTGAAGGGGGTATCCCTTCGCATGCCGAGACACTGGAAAAGCGCGGAATGCTCGCTGTCGACAGGGAGGATGTCGACCCCCCGCCGCTTTGCCGCACGCATGACGAGCTCGCCGCCGCACACCAAGCTTTCCTTGTTGGCGAGGGCGACCGTCTTGCCCGCCTCAATGGCGGCAAGGGTGTACCTGAGCCCCGCGAAACCGCCCGCGGCGATGAGCGCGACGTCGCAATCCGCAAAGAGGGCCGCATGCGAGGGGATCTCGGCCGCAAGACACGCGATCGCGGGATGAAATTCCTCCTCGAGCGCATGAAGCCCCGCCCTGTCACTACCTGCGACGAGCGTAGAAAAACAAAATTCCTGTCTGTGGCTGCGGACGACCTCGGCGGCCTGTCTGCCGATGCTGCCCGTACAGCCGATGAGTGCGATTTTTTTCATAACCGATTGAAAACGCCCGCCTACGCGGACGCCTGTACCTTCTGTCTATTGTATGCCGCTCAGCCGAAGATCATGATCCTTATCACCATGACAAGGCAGATGATGAGCCCTGCAAAGAGGGAGGAATCGATCCTGTCGAGGATCCCGCCGTGGCCGGGGAGGAGCTTCCCCATGTCCTTGATGCCGACCTTGCGCTTGACCGCGCTCTCGACGAGGTCGCCGATCTCCGAGAACAGGGCGGTGAGAATGCCGAGGCCGATGAAGAAAAGTGCCTCGGGCCAGCTCAGCGTAAAGATGCCGCCGAGCGGGGCTGCAATGACGTGCAATTCATCCAAAAAGGTGATGCCGTAGTAGCAGAAGAAGATAAATGTCCCGCCGAGGGCCCCACCGAGGAGCCCGCCCAGCCCGCCGATCACCGTCTTGTTGGGGGAGACGTCGGGGGCAAGCCTTGCGGGAAACCTTTTCCCGAGCCATTTCCCGAAGAGAAGGGCAAAAGAATCCGCAAACGGGCAGAGCACAAAGACGAAGAGGAGCGCAAGCTCGGAGTACACCTCGAGGTGGTTGCAGACCGCAAGCACGACGAGAAAATTTGAGGGATAGATATACGCGAAAAGGGAATAGCCCGTCGATTCAAGCGAGGTCTCGCGGAAGCGGAAAACGGAGAGCAGGAAGAGGGTCGCAAGCCCCGCAAGGAACATGCCGCAGGTGATGAAAATGGAATAATTTCTCCCCGTGACCGTCGTTATGCTCTCGCCCGGCTTCAGAGTCGCAATGTCGAGAATGTCCGCAAAGATAAAGTCGCTGATCGCATAGGTCAAAAGCACGAGGATAGAGAAGATCATGACGGTGACCTGCTGTGCCCGCGTCATTTTGTCCCTGAACGCCCTGAGCATCTCAAGGGTCCCGATCACGGTAAAAGCCAGAAGGAGCGCGTCGAAGAAGAGGTCGCTCACAAAGAGCTTGAGGACAAAGAACACCGCGAGGACCAGACAATACACGATCCCCGTGATGAGACGCACCGTAAATTCGCTCTGCTTCTGCGGTTTCCCCGCCGTCCTTTCTGTCTCCATACTCAGCTCCGAACTCTGCCGAACCGTCTGTCGCGCAGAGAAAATTCCTTCAATGCCCTGTCAAGATCCCCGTTGGTGAAGTCAGGGAAAAGCTTTTTCGTAAAATACAGCTCGGCATACGCCGATTCATACAGCAAAAAGTCGGAAAGACGCATCTCCCCGCCCGTACGGATGAGAAAATCCACAGGAGGGACGGAGAGCAGGCCCGAAAACTCCTCCCGCGTAAGCTCCCTTCCCCCGCGGACGGCAAGATTGGCGGCGCGTTCGATCTCTCCCCTTCCGCTGTAAGCGAGGGCGAGACAGAGCGTCCCCCGTGTGCAGTCCCTCGTCGCCGCCTCGGCCTCATCGATCCTCTCGCAGATGTCGGCGGGAAGAAGGGCGCGGTTACCGATCACGCACAGACGGATCCCGTGCTCCTTGAGCTCGGAGTGCTGTGCGGGGAAATACTCGCGAAAGAGGTCAAAGAGCCCATCGACCTCCTCCTTGGGACGGAGAAGGTTTTCCTCGGAAAGGGCGTAGAGGGTAAGGCGTTCCACCCCGACGTCAAAGGCATGCCCGGAGAGGGAGATCATGCGCTTGAGTCCCGCCCTGTGCCCTGCACTGCGAGGAAGGAGACGCTTTTTTGCCCAACGCCCGTTTCCGTCCATGATGATCGCGACATGCTTTGCGGTCATCAGACGGTGAGGAGCTCCTTTTCCTTTGCGGAGACGGTGGAATCGATGGCGGTCATGCACTTCCCGACGGCCTCCTCGACATCCTGCTCGCAGTTCTTGCTCTCATCCTCGGAGAGCTCCTTGCCGGTCTTCATTTTCTTGATGGTCTCCATGGCCTCCCGACGCACGTTGCGAGCAGCGACCTTGGCCTCCTCCCCCATCTTACGAACCTGCTTGACGAGCTCCTTTCTGCGCTCCTCGGTAAGCATGGGGAAGACGAGACGAATGACATTGCCGTCGTTGGTGGGCGTGATGCCGATGTTGGAGGCAAGGATCGCCTTCTCGATGGCCTTTAAAAGGGATTTATCCCACGGTGAAATGACGAGGCACCTTGCGTCGGCGACGGAGATGTTGCCGAGCTGCTGGAGCGGGCTCATGCCGCCGTATGCCTCGACCTGCACCTTGTCGAGGATGTGCGGATTGGCACGGCCTGCACGGATGGCGGCGTAGTCGTCCTGGAGAACGGCCACCGTCTTGTCGAGCTTATCCTCGAGCGTGAGGAAAATTTCTTCCACCTTTTCGTTGTCGATCATATCATTCTCCTTGATAAAAATTCAAAATTAAAAATTGCGGTTGACGATTGAGAATAAAGGCTTATTATCTACGGGCCATCCCAAATTCGTCATGGTGAGCGTAGTCGAACTATCACCTTATTTTTTGTTGCGGTGACCCTTCGACGTTGCTACTTCGCACCAAGGGCGGTGCTCGTGCCGCGCTTTCGTTACAAATAGAATGTGCGCGGGGCGGGATGAGGGGAAAACCCCTTTGGCCTGAAGGCCACTTCCCCTACAGGGGCAGCGAGAGAATTCTGAATTTAAAATTAAAAATTTAAAATTAAAAATTGCGGTGATGCTTCGACGGAGCTCAGCATGACGCCGCCACCCCCGCCCTTCATTCAATCTCACGGCGCGTGGCGGGGTTGCCCCGCCTAAGCGCACTCAATTTGCGCGATACCTCGCGCTTATTGTCCATGCAAATAACGCTTCCGCGGCCAACTTAATTGATGTACAAAGTGTGTTCGCTCGATGATTTCTTTTTGTCCTTAAAAAGAAATCATCGAATTTCTAAATTACTGCGCGTGGCGGGGTCCCCCCGCCTAAGCGCACCCTATTTGGTACCCTACGGGAACCTTACTGTACGAATGAA
>CANQWI010000042.1 GCA_947627515.1 uncultured Clostridia bacterium | reverse complement strand
AAAGAAATGCTGAAATGTTACATTTCTATTATCCGATAATAAATTCGTTACATAGTTTCTATTCTGAACCATTGACAGAAACCTTTCATTTATGATATAATTAGAAAAACTTAAAAAGGTAGGTGAAGATTATGTTGACGAAAGACGAACTGCCCGAATGCCCCGTTGCGACAACTGTACAACTCATCGGCAACAAATGGAAACTGTTAATGATACGAAATTTGGTCTACAATGGCAAACAGCGTTTCAGTGATTTTATCAAATCAATCCCCTCAATCAGTAAAAAAGTTCTTACGGACAACCTGCGCGCGCTTGAAGAGGACGGGCTGATCGAACGAAAAGTCTTTGCGGAAGTGCCGCCACGCGTTGAATATTCCCTTTCTCCGCTCGGCAGGACCTTGAGGCCCGTCCTCGACGCAATGTCCGCATGGGGGAGCGAGTACAAGAGCATGCTGTAAAAAAAGCCCATTCTCATTATAATTTTAAAAAGCAAGGGTGAACCTTGCTTTTTTTGCTATGGTTCTATGGGGAATCGGGCGTCCCGCAGGGATGGGGATCAGGACCACGAGCGCAGAAGAGAGCGGAGAAGGGCCTTTTTTTCAGGGGAAAGGGCGCGATATTCCTCAAAAAAGGGATCGCTTTCGGGCATGAAGGTCCTTTTTTCGCTTCTTCCGACCAGATAATCGAGGGTGACGCCGAAATAGTCCGCGATCACAAGCAGCTTCTTCACGGGCGGGATCTCTCCCGCACTCTCCCACATGCCGACACTCCCCGTGCCGACATTCAGCTCCCGCGCAAGCCTCACCTGAGACAGCCCGCGCTCCTCTCTCAATTCCTTGATCCTAAGTGCAAAGCTCATACCTTCCTCTGTTGAGATTTTATCATAAAGTATGAGCATTGAAATTGTTTTTACTTAAAATCTCTGAAATCGTGAGCAATTTCTTGACATATTCTCAGATATTATGATATAATACACATAAAATCAGAGTATTTGGTGAAAATGATGGCGGTATTTATGACGCTTGTGGAAATGGATGGGTCGACGCCCGAGTTCAAGGCCGCGCTTCGGAATGCGAGCGCGTCACAGCTGAGGGAGGCGATCAGGTATCTGAGCGAGCTCTCCGTCTCGGACCGCAGGCTCGGCCGTCTCCGTGCGGCACTGCGCAGGCGGGAGCTCCATAAAAAGAGGCAATAAAAAGGGCGGGCAGCATGGCACTGTCCGCTTTACGGTAAAAAGGGTCAGAGAAGGTATCTGCCCGTAAGGCTCTCCTTGCAGCGGGCGATCTCATCGGGGGTCCCTGCCGCCACGATCCTGCCGCCCTCCTCCCCGCCCCCGGGGCCCATGTCGACGATGTAGTCGGCATTTTTTATGACGTCGAGGTCGTGCTCGATCACAATGACCGTCGCTCCGCTTCTGATGAGGCCGATGAAGACGTTGAGCAAAACCTCCACATCGAGCGGGTGCAGGCCGATGGTCGGCTCGTCGAAGACAAAGACGGTATCCGACTGTCCTCTTCCCATCTCGCTCGCAAGCTTCAGCCGCTGCGCCTCGCCGCCCGAGAGGGAGGGGGTCTCCTCGCCGAGCGTCAGGTAGCCGAGGCCTAAATCGTGCAATATCTGCAGCTTTTTTGTGACAGAGGGCAGATCCGCGCAGGCCATAAGGGCCTCGTCGATGCTCATATCCATGAGCTCGGGAAGGGAGTAGGCCTTGCCCTTTTCGGAGCCACGCCGCACGAGGTAGGCGTCCCTCCGATAGCGGGAGCCGCCGCAATCGGGGCAGGGGATGTCGACGTCGGGCAGAAACTGCACGTCGAGCGAGATCGTGCCCGTCCCGTCGCAGGTGGGACAGCGGAGTCTGCCCGTATTGTAGGAAAAATCGCCGTCCCTGTAGCCGCGCTCCCTCGCATCCTGCGTCTTTGCGTAAATTTTGCGAAGCTCGTCGTGCACATCCGCATAGGTGGCCACGGTGGAGCGCACGTTGATGCCGATGGGCGCGGAGTCGATGAGACGGACCCTTGCAATGCCCTCTGCCTCGACGTTCTTGACATGGGAGGGAAGCCTTTTGCCCGCGATTTTTGCCTCAAGCGCGGGGATGAGGCTCTCGAGGATCATCGTCGTCTTGCCCGAGCCCGAGACGCCCGTGACGACGGTGAGCCGCCCCTTGGGGAAATCGACCTCGAGCGGCTTTACCGTGTGGAGCCGAGAGGTGGAGAGGTGAAGCCTGCCAAGAGCAAAGAGCTCGCTTTTCGGCACATATGTTGCGATTTTTATGCGCTTTTCTCCCGAAAGATACCCACCGATGCGGGAGGCGGGGTTATGCATTATCTCCTCGATGGACCCCTCGGCGATCACGCTCCCGCCGCCTGCGCCTGCCTCGGGCCCGAGCTCGATGAGATGGTCCGCATGCTTTAAAACATTGGTGTCGTGGTCGACGAGGACGACCGTATTTCCGTCGGCGAGCAGATCGTCCATGACGCCGTTGAGCCCCTCTAAATTGGAGGGGTGAAGGCCGATCGAGGGCTCGTCAAGCACATACAGCACCCCCGTCGTGCGATTTCTCACGGCGCGGGCAAGCTGCATCCGCTGTCTCTCGCCCGTGGAAAGAGTGGAGGACGGGCGGTCGAGGGTCAGATAGGAGAGCCCCAGATCGACGAGCCGCCTTGCGACCTCGAAAAAGGACCCCGTGATGCTCTCGGCCATCGGCCGCATTGGCTCGGGAAGAGAGGCGGGGACCCCCTTGACCCATTCGATGAGGTCGGAGAGGGTCATTTTGCATACATCGGCAAGCGTGACGCCGCGGAGCATGGGGGCGCGTGCCCGTTCCGAGAGCCGCGTGCCGCCGCAATCGGGGCAGACGTCTGTGCGGAGAAACTTCTCCACCCGCTTCATGCCCTTCTCATCCTTGACCTTGGAGAGCGCGTTTTCCACCGTATAGGTCGCATTGAAATAGGTAAAGTCCATGTCGCCCATGGCCCCGCTCGTCTTGTTCTGGTAGATGATGTTCTTTTTGACGGCAGGCCCGTGAAAGACGATGTCCCGCTCCCGTTCGGTGAGGTCCTTAAAGGGGACGTCCGTCCTCACGCCCATGGCTCTTGCGATGTCCTTCATGAGCGACCACATGAGGGTCTGCCACGGCGCGACCGCGCCCTCGTCGATGGAGAGCGATTCATCGGGCACGAGGGTGGATTCGTCGACGATGCGCACGACGCCCGTCCCGTCGCAACGCATGCAGGCCCCCTGACTGTTAAAGGCCAGCTCCTCCGCACCCGGGGCGAAAAAATGCTCCCCGCAGACAGGGCAGACGAGCTCCAGCCCCGCCGCAACGTTGAGCGAGGGGGACACATAGTGCCCGTTCGGACAGCGATGGGACGCAAGACGGGAAAACATCAGACGGAGACTGTTCAGAAGCTCCGTTCCCGTGCCGAACGTACTGCGGATCCCGGGCACGGCGGGCCGCTGGCGGAGCGCGAGGGCGGCGGGGACGTACAGGATCTCATCCACCTGCGCCTTTTCGGCCTGTGTCATGCGTCTTCGCGTGTAGGTGGAGAGGGATTCAAGGTACCGTCGCGACCCCTCCGCATACAGAATGCCGAGCGCAAGCGAGGACTTGCCCGACCCCGATACGCCCGCGATCCCCACGATCCTGTGGAGCGGCACATCGACGTCGATGTTCTTTAAATTGTGTACTCTGCCGCCCCTGATCTCGATATGGGCGGGTGAATTTTGCTTTTTCATAGTCTTGAGAGGAGGGCCCTGCAGACCCTGTTAAAACAAGTATTTTTTGAGATATGTAGGCGATTTTATTCCTGCCCTGCCTGAGGATCCACCCTCTTTTTTTGCCCGATGAGCTTCAGAAGGGGAATGAACAGCCCGCCCAGCGAGTTCCCGATAATGACGATCCAAATGAACCCGAGGGTCTCCCACGAGGCAAGCCCCGAGGCCGCAAAATAGAACATGTCCGCGATGGAGTGCTCGTACCCGCTGAAGATAAAGGCGGGGATGCAGAGAAAGACGCCGAGCGAGGTTTTGTGATTTTTGTAGAGATCCACCGCCAAAAAGACGAGGATGCCGCAGAAGAAGGCGCGGATGAGCGTCTGCCAGAGTGCCTGCGATTGTAGCTTTCCGTTGCAGAGGAGAAGGGCGTTTTCCTTGATGGAGGGGATGGCGAGTGCGATGAGGTACCCGCACACGACGGTGCCGGCAAGGTTTCCGAGCAGCCCCAGAAGCATCGCCGAGATGTCCTCCTTGGAATGCTTTTCAAGCACATAGCCGATGCGGCCCGTGTAGAGCGCGTAGCCCTTTACGCAGATGCAGAAGAGGGCGGTGCAGAACAAAAGCCCGCCCACATATTTGCCGATGGGGGTCTCGGTGTAGCAGGCGAGAAAGACCGCCCCGCCGATGGAGATGAGCATGCCCGCGAGAAACCCGTCGGCGAGCTTTTTTAAAACGTCGAGAATAAAAGCCTTCATGGTGTAACTCCTTGTGATAGAGTATAGCATTTTCAGCCGCCCCTGTCAAATCCCGTCCCAAAATTTGTCGAAAAATTGATGCGTTTTATCCCGAACTGTGGTATGATACAGGGGAGAGAAGGCTTGAGGAGGAGGCTATGGCAGAGGATCGGGAGATCATTGAGTATATCAAGACGCAGAGCGAGGTCACCATCCCCGCGCTGCAGCTGAGATTTTCCGCAGATTATCGCACGATCCTGAGGCTCGTGAGGTCGCTGACGGAGCAGGGCCTGCTCGTCGAGGGCGAGGGCATCTCCTTTGCGGTGCGCGGGGGGAAGGGCCCGCTTTCAGGCGGCTCCGAAAAGGATCGACATTCGCCCGAACTTACGGTCATGTTCGGCAGTGAGGGCGGGACGCCCGTCTTTGGGGATATTTTTAAGCTTCACAATATCCTCATCGGGGGAGTCCTTCAAGGGGAAAGGACGACGCTGCTGCGCAGTCTGCTCTGCAGGCTTATCGGCTGTAATTCACCCGACAATTTACGCATCCTGTATTTGGACCCCGCACGGCAGTCGCCCTTTTATGAGGGCCTGCCGCACCTTCTCACGGGAGAGGTGATCCGAGACATTCCCCGCGCCGTCCGCGCACTCCAATGGGCAGCGCAGGAGATGGAGAGACGGTTCACGCTCTTTTTGACGAAGATCGCCTGCGGAACGTATGTGCGGAATTTTTCGGAGTACAATGCCGCCTCTGCACAGGAGGAGCGGCTCGAATATATTCTCATCGCCATAGATAATTATGAAATGCTTGCGGGGAATGCACGGGCGGCCCAATGTTTGCAAAGCCTTGCGCAAAAGTCCTGCGCCGCGGGAGTCTCCCTGCTCGTCGCAAGCGGAAGCACGGAGCGGATCCCGATGGAGACGAGATCGAATTTTAGCACCCGCATCGCCTTCCGCACCTTGGAGAAGCGCGATTCGCTTGCGATCCTCGGCGAAGAGGGGGCAGAATTGCTCGAACGCGGCGACGCACTGATCAAGACGCCCGACGGCTCCGTGCGGCAGATCGAAATTCCCGATTTCGGCAGGAGTGCCGCCGAGCTCATCGTCCAAACCGCCAAGGAGATCTATCCCGCCGATTTCTCCTCTCCCGCCATCGCTTACATCAACCGCAACGAGGATTGAAAATTTAAAATTCAAAATTAAAAATTGCGGTGTGGGGATTGAGAAGAAAAACTTGTTATCTACTGACCATTCCAATTACGTCATGGTGAGCGTAGTCGAACCATCACCTTATCCTCGCTGCCCCTTATAGGGGAAGTGGTCTTCAGGCCAAAGGGGTTTGTGAGGCAGTAAGAGGGAGGGTGGCGGCATCATGCTGAGCAGAAACGACCGAACAGTGCCTGCGGGAGGTCCGAAGCATCTCGCCGCATAGAAAGAGAGGGGCTCCCACAAAAAGACGAAGTATTTTTGTGGGAAGAGGCAGAGCGGCATAGTTCTGCTCAGCAGCCCTGTGGGCTGTGAGCTGTGCCGCGACAGCCGAGCTGGTAGCGAGGCGGGTGCGGCGGGCACTACCGCCGCACCAAAGGCGTATAAAATGAGGGACAGCTTTTTAAGCTGTCCCTTTGGAATGTCGCCTTGCCGCGACGATGGAGCTACTGGTATCTTCGCTACGCTCGATGGCTTCGCGCTTCGCGCTCGCGCGGACTTGAACCGACGACCTGACGTCGCCCCAAAAAATGATTGCTCTACACTTTCATGTTGTCTATCTGCTTCTTCCAATCATTTTTCGGGGACCCCGAAATTTAATCAACAGGTCTTGGCGGTCCAAGTCGAAACGAACAACAGCAAAAAGCAACCGCGAGGTAAAAACCTCGCGGCTGTTTTTGGAGCTACTGGTCGGACTTGAACCGACGACCTGACGTCGCCCCAAAAAATGATTGCTCCGCACTTTCATGCCGCAGATTCACTCTTTTCAATCATTTTTCGGGGACCCCAAAAATTTAATCAACAGGTCTTGGCGGTTCAAGCCGAAACAACAACACACAAAAATA
The DNA here is from genome assembly GCA_947627515.1 of uncultured Clostridia bacterium. Classification (GTDB taxonomy): domain Bacteria; phylum Bacillota; class Clostridia; order Christensenellales; family Borkfalkiaceae; genus Gallimonas. The sequence continues at coordinate 6,797 of CANQWI010000042.1, read as the reverse complement.
ACCGCGAGGCGAAAACCTCGCGGCTATTTTTTGGAGCTACTGGTCGGACTTGAACCGACGACCTGACGTCGCCCCAAAAAATGATTGCTCCGCACTTTCATGCCGCAGATTCACTCTTTTCAATCATTTTTCGGGGACCCCAAAAATTTAATCAACAGGTCTTGGCGGTTCAAGCCGAAACAACAACACACAAAAATAACCGCGAGGCGAAAACCTCGCGGCTATTTTTTGGAGCTACTGGTCGGACTTGAACCGACGACCTGTTGATTACGAATCAACTGCTCTACCGACTGAGCCACAGTAGCATTGGGGTGCGTCACAATGCACACACTTCACAGTGCTCTTTTATTATATGGGAAAGCGGCGCAAAAATCAAGCGTTTTTGCCGTCTTTTTTGTAAAATTTTTACGCCGTCTCTCCGTGCGGGGCTTTTCTTTTTTCGCGGGATATGCTATCATAGGTGAGGAGGGAAAAAGCATGCACATCGTGGAGGTCGTCGCGGCGTTGATTTGGGAGAGGGGAAAATATCTCATCTGCCAGAGGCCCGCGCACAAGGCGAGGGGACTTTTGTGGGAATTCGTCGGGGGAAAGGTCGAGCCGTCCGAGACAAAACAGCAGGCCCTTGTCCGTGAGTGCATGGAGGAGCTTGGTATCGCCGTCACCGTCGGGGAGGTCTTTTCGGAGGTCACCCACGCCTATCCCGACATCACCGTGCACCTGACCTTCTTTCGCTGTACGATCGCCGCGGGAACGCCCGCCCTTCTCGAGCATGCCGATATGAAATGGGTCTCGCCCGCCGAAATCAGGGACTATCCGTTCTGTCCCGCCGATGAGGACATTCTCAAAAAAATCATTGAGTCCGCATAAAAAAGGGCACTCCGTCGGGAGTGCCCTTTCCGTAAAAATTTACGACTTATTGACGATTTTGGCCCTGTAGACAAGATATTTATGCTCCCCGAAGCCGAAGAGCCCCTTCTCCGTCACGCCGACAAAATTCTCGTTGAGCACGTCAAACAGGTTGAAGGAAAGCGCGTACTCGGGAAGCTTTCCGAGGAGCTCTCCGTCCTCATACAGATAGGACGTGAGAACGGGCAGGCTGATGTCCCCCGCGGGCGTCATGTCCCCGCCGCTCGTGGCCGAGAGATAGACGGCCCTCCCGTGCACAAGCTCCTTGAGTGCTTCGGCGGTATCCGCGACGTCAAGCCCTCTCCCGCCCGCATCGGGCACCCCGTTGTAATCTGCGGCCGCGCAGCCGAGATTTTCCGTATGATACTGCTCTGCCGAGCGTTTGCAGGTGAGCAGCCTTTCAAACACTCCGTTTTTCACAAGGGCATTGACATAGCCTTCATTGACGACCCCCTCCGCATCGAAGAAGGGGAGATTGAGCTGCTGCTTGGGGTCGCGGTTCACCGTGAGAGTGAGCTTTTCGCTGAACAGCTTCTGCCCGAGCTTTCCCGCAAGGAGAGAGGCGTTGTTGAAGTAAAGGTCTGCAAGCAGATGGCTCGCGGCATATTCCAGCGGCTCAAATCCACCGATCACGGTCACCTCGTCCTCCTCGACATGGGGGAGCGGCTTTAAAAACGCCTCGCACACCCTTTTGACGTCACGGCAGATCTCATCCTCGTTAAAATATCTGCTCTCGCATTCGTAGCTCTCGTCCACGATGTTGGCAGAGCCCTTGTGCTTGAGCATGAGCACGATGAGGAATTGGTTGCCGCGGTAGCTGTAATTTTCTCCGTCGCTGCTTTCATAGGTCGCCTCCGTCGTGTTGAGCTGGAGCTTGTTGCTGAAGAGGAATTCGGGATTCTCTGCGGAAAGACGGGCAAGGAGGTGCTTCATCGCGGGGACAAACTCCTTTTCCGCAATGACCTCCGTGCAGGTGTCGAGGGAGAGCTCCCGCGCTGCAGCATGCGCCTCGGGGTAGGGGATGCCCTGCGAAAGGTTTTGCCTCGCCGTCTCCTCGAGGGCGGCCCAGTCTGCCGTTCCGATGGAGCCCGCGACGCCGATCACGCCGTTTTCATAGATGCGGAGGGTGTTTTTGCAGCTCTCGTTGATGCGCAGGCTTTCGACCTCGTTCGCGACGATATTGAGCGATAAGTTGGAAATTTTAGTGACAAGCTTTTCGGTTTTCATGCTTTTATCCTCACTGAACGTTCATTTTGGAGATGCGGATATGGGGGCCGCCCATGCCGACATTGAGGGGGAACTGCTCCAACTTGCCGCAGCCTCCCGTGACGAAGCTCAGGATCTCCCTATCCCTCCCTACGCCGTCGATGAGGCCGAGCGTTTCAAAGACATTGCCCGTGATCACGGCGATCTTTGCGGGCTTTCCGATTTTCCCGTCCACGATCTCATAGGCGATGTTGGGGGCGATGGTAAAGGTGGACATCCCGCTCCCGTGCTTGACCGACCAAATGTAATAGCCATGCTTGATGGGGGCGAGGAGTTCCTCGAGGGTGCTCTCTCCCGCCTCCACAAATGTCGTCGTCATGCGGACGATGGGTTCGAAGTCGCAGCTGACGGCACGGGCATTCCCCGTCGGCGTCTCTCCGAGGGCGGCGGCCGTTGCGGCACTGTGAAGCCTTCCCGTCAGCACTCCGTCCTTGATGAGATAGGTATCCGTCGCCGCCGTGCCCTCATCGTCATAGGGAACATAGCCGCTCCCCTCGAACACGCCGCTCTCCCGGATGGTGAGGATGGGGCTTGCGACCCTCTTCCCGAGCGCCCACTCTTTAGCCATCGCCTCATCTCCGAGCATGAAGTCGCTCTCCGACTTGTGCCCGAAGCTCTCATGCGCAAACACGCCCGTTGCGATGGGGGCGAGCACGACGGGATAGCTCCCCGCTGTCACGGGGACGGCATTTTGGATAAAATCCTCACAGCGGGAGACGAATTCCTTGAGCTCTTCATCCGTGTAAGAAAGCTCGGAAAAGTCGGTGCGGGCCTTCGAGAGCTGCTCCTGCATGGACTCCTCGCCGTAGGTAAACGCCATGCCGTAGGCGACGCCGCAGGTCTGGAAGTCGTATTTGATGGACGCGCCCTTGGAGGAATAAAATTCATACAGGGAATAGCGGTCGAGGTACTGCGCAGCGAGAAAGGCGCAGAGGGGGCTCGTGAGCTTTTTCGCCGTTTCGGTGATGAGCGCGAGCTTGCGCTCTACAGGGATGTCCTTGACGCAGCGGTCCGTGAAGACGAGCCTTTCGTCTCGGTTGACCTGAAAACGGGAGACGACGGGGTCGCTGTCGATGTCCGCATTCGGCTGTGCATAGGCATACAGCTTGTCGAGCGCATCCTGCACCGCACCGACGTCGTCCGTCGACGTATAGTACCACATTTTGCCGTCGTAAACGCGCACGAAGGCCTTTTTCTCCGAGGTCACCTTCGCCCCGTGGAGCACGCCGTTCCGAAGCTCCAGCCGTGTCGTCGTCCGATCCTCGATCCGCACGTCGGAATAAAAGCCTTTTTTGAATTTATACATAATTCCTCCCTGTTTTGAAAGTTCTTATGCAAAATTATATACTATTTTGCAGGTTCTGTCAACAAAATCTATGGCAGTATTTGTACGCTCACAGCGAATTTTAAAGGACGGGGACCCCCTTGCCCGCAATTTGTTGACTTCTCGGCGCAAACGCGGTATAATCATTGTATGTTAGACAGGTTTTCGAGGACGGAGCTCCTTCTCGGGAGAGAGGGGATGCAAAAATTAAAGCAGAGCCGCGTGATCGTGTTCGGGCTGGGCGGCGTCGGCGGGTATGCCGCGGAGGCACTCGCCCGCTCGGGCGTGGGGGCTCTTGACCTCGTTGACCATGACACCGTCAGCCTCACCAACCTCAACCGCCAGATCCTCGCAACGGAGAGGACGGTGGGCAGGTACAAGGCGGACGTCGCAGCCGAGCGCGTCGCAGAGATCGATCCCGACTGTGTCGTGCGCACCTATAAGACCTTTTACCTTCCCGAAACGGAGGGGGACTTTGACCTTCACGCCTATGACTATATCGTTGACGCCATCGACACGGTCGCGGGAAAGCTCGCGCTCGCCGTCAATGCGAAAAAATGCGGCACCCCGATCATCAGCGCGATGGGGGCGGGAAACAAGCTCGACCCGACGCGGTTTGAGGTCGCGGACATCTCAGAAACCTCCGTCTGCCCGCTCGCCCGCACCATGCGGCGGGAGCTCAAAAGGCGGGGCATCGAGCATTTAAAGGTGGTCTACTCGCGGGAGAAGCCCATCCGTCCGCTGCCGACCGACGAGGAGAGCGGCAAACGGGTGACCCCGGGGAGCGTCGCCTTTGTCCCCTCCGTCATGGGCCTCATCCTCGCAGGCGAGGTCGTGAAGGACCTTGTGGGAAATTTAAAATTATAAATTAAAAATTAAAAATTATGGCGGGGCGTATTTAGAATGGCCCGTAGACAACAAGCCTTTCTTCTCAATCGCGCACCACAATTTTTAATTTTAAATTTTTAATTTTTAATTTAAGAACACTATGGAAGCATTTGATCAGACAATTGAAGAGGGTTTGAGAAGGCAGTATGCACGGCGGCTTTTCAAGCCCTTTGCGAAGGCTGTCGCACAGTACAGCCTCATCGAGCCGAACGACAGGATCGCCGTCTGCATCTCGGGCGGCAAGGACTCCATGCTCATGGCAAAGCTCTTTCAGGAGCTCAAACGTCACAACAAATTCCCGTTCGAGCTCGTTTTTCTCGCCATGGACCCCGGCTACAGCCCCGCAAACAGACAGCGCATCGAGGAGAATGCGTCCCTTCTCGGCATCCCGCTCACCGTCTTTGAAACAGACATTTTCGAGAACGTTTTCCATGTCGAAAAATCCCCCTGCTACCTCTGCGCAAGGATGCGGCGGGGGCACCTCTATGCCAAGGCAAAGGAGCTCGGCTGCAACAAGATCGCGCTCGGCCACCACTATGACGACGTGATCGGGACCATTCTCATGGGCATGCTGTACGGCGGGCAGATCCAGACCATGCTCCCAAGGCTCAGAAGCACCAATTTCGAGGGAATGGAGCTCATCCGTCCCATGTATTTTGTGCGGGAGCGGGACATCATGACATGGCGGGACGAAAACGGCCTCGACTTTCTCCGCTGTGCCTGCAAATTTACCGAGCGACAAGCAGACCCCGCGTCGGAAGGCGGCAAGCGTCTCAAGGTCAAAAATCTCATCCACGCGCTGGAGAGAGAGGACCCGGGGATCGAGCAGAACATCTTCAAGAGCGTCGAAAACGTCAGCCTCGCGACGGTCATGGCCTACAAGGACAGGCAGGGCGTCCGTCACCGCTTTGACGAGGAGCTGTGAAAAAACAGACGACCGACAAAAAAAGAATGGTCCGCGGGCTCCTCATTCGGTTGACAAATTTTTTGCGTGTGGTATAATAGAGATAGCTACGGAGGAAAAAGCATGGCGAAGACGACGACGGTATTCAGGTTGCCCGCGGCGGGGAGTACGGCCGCGGGGGTCGGCGTCACTTCATTTTTCCGTACGGCTAAGGTCGATTTCTCATAAGGAGTGCATACGCGCTCCTTTTTCTATGTCAAAATTTGACAGGGAATCGACGAAAATATGTTCGAAAAAAACATTTTTTGTTAATTTTTAAATTAACTATTGACATTTCCCCCGCGATGGCGTACAATAGTATGATAAAAAGATTGTAATCAAAAAAGAGAGGGGACCCATATGGACATCCGTGAAATACTTTCAAAGTGCGACCACACCTTACTCTCCGTCACCGCGACGTGGGAGGATATCAGGCTTCTCATCGACGACGGCATCAGGTACGGCACCGCGTCCGTCTGCATCCCGCCCTGCTATGTCAGGGAGGCCAAGGCGTATGCGGACGGCAGGCTTCCCATTTGCACGGTGATCGGCTTCCCGAACGGCTACAATACCAAGGAGGTCAAGGTCTTTGAGACCGAACGCGCCGTACGGGAGGGGGCAGACGAGATCGACATGGTGATCAACATCGGGGACCTGAAGGCGAAGAATTTTGACAAGATCAAGGATGAGATCCGTGCGGTGCGCTCCGCGTGCAACGGGAGGATCCTCAAGGTCATCATCGAGACCTGCCTTCTCACCGAGGAGGAGAAGATCGAGATGTGCAGGATCGTGACCGCGGCGAGGGCGGACTTTATCAAGACCTCCACGGGCTTTTCCAAGGCGGGCGCAACGAGAGAGGACGTCGCCCTCTTCAAACAGTATGTCGGCGCGGACGTCAGGATCAAGGCCGCGGGCGGCATCTCCTCCATCGAGGACGCGGAGGCGTTCATCGAGCTCGGCGCAAGCAGGCTCGGCACCTCCCGCATTGTAAAGATCGTCAAGGAGGAGAACCTGTTATGAGCGAAAATAAGAGCATTCCCACCCCGCACATCAATGCAAAATACGGCGACTTTGCCGAGACCGTGCTGATGCCCGGCGACCCGCTCCGCTCCAAATTCATCGCGGAAAATTTCCTCGAGGACCCCGTTCTCGTCAACAATGTGCGCGGCGTCAACGGCTTCACGGGGCTGTATCACGGCAAGCGCGTGTCCGTCATGGCGTCGGGCATGGGCCAGCCCGCGATCGGCATCTATTCCTACGAACTCTTCAATTTCTACGGCGTGGAGAACATCATCCGCGTGGGCTCCTGCGGCTCCTTCGACAAGGACCTGCACGTGCGCGATATCATCTTAGCGCAGGGCGCCTGCACGAACGGCAACTATGCCAAGCAATATAACCTGCCCGGGACTTTCTGCCCGATCGCCGATTTCGACCTTTTGCGCCGTGCGGCGGCGGAGCCGAAGCCCGGGC
>CANQWI010000041.1 GCA_947627515.1 uncultured Clostridia bacterium | reverse complement strand
GGCCTTGGCGGCCTCGGGCTCCCTGCGGATGTCGTGCCCCGCGATCGTGATGGTGCCCTTTTCGAAGGGAAGCATCCCCTCGAGGCACTTGAGCGTCGTGGATTTGCCCGCACCGTTGTGGCCGAGGAGCCCGACGATCTCCCCCTCATAGCAATCGAAGGAGATGTCGGTGATCGCCCAATCCGCCTTGCGGGAGTATTTTTTGTAAAGGCCGCGGATGCTGAGGACTGCCTCCCGTTCGGGGGTATCCTCCCGCTCGGAGACGGCCGCAGAAGATTCTTCGGTCATAGAAATGCTCCTTTTTCAATAGGTAAATGTGAGAGTGATGGCAACGTCCGAGGCTGCAGAGGCGTAGGAGATCGTGATGCCCGTGACATGCTTCTCGTCCGTCGTCACCCGCAGGGTCATGCCGTGGACGGGCGCGGAGAGCTCGTTTCCGATGCCGAGCACGGTCGTGACATAGGTGTCGTTCACCCTGCCGTCAAAGACGCCGTCCTCGACCGTGCAGGAGGAATAGTATTTTGCATCGAAGAGGATGCTTCCCTCGAATTCCCCCTTCGAAACGGTCTTATTGATCTCCGTCGTCGTGTAAGGAGTCTCCGCGGTCAGAGGGTTGAGCGTTTTCTCGGTGCCCGTGACGGTATAGGCGGTCCCCGTGCTCGTATAGGTCGTGCTGCTCTCGTACTGCAGGAGCGTCCCGCTCGAGATGCTGACCTTCTTTTGGATCACGGTCGCCTCATCGAGCCTTGTGTACTTTTCCTCGATGATTTCCACAGGCGTGGGGCCCTCGGGCTCGGGGGTGCCGCTCGGTCCGTCCGTTTGATTGGGGTCCTTCAGCGTCTCGTTACAGCCGACAAGGATGAACAGGAAAAGGGACGCTGCAAGCAGTGTTAAGATCTTTTTCATCACAGGATACCTCCCTTGAGTGCGACATATGCAAGGCCCGCAAGCAATGTGAGTGCGGCCGCGGCTTCAAACAGCGTCTGAATGGGAGAAAGTGCGAGCTCCTCGGCCGTCTCGACGATGTCTTCGATGTCCGTACGGTCGTTCCATGCGTCCACAAGCTCCTCATAGGCCGCAAGCTTCGACTCGGCGACCGCTTTTTCCTCCTCATCGAGGGCGTTCAGAAGATCATACATCTCCTTGAGGTCCGCAAAGTCCTCCGCGGTGAGGGTGTCTGCGGTCTTGCCCTCTGCGAGCGTCTTGAGACGGTCGAGCGTTGTCTTGAGCCGTTCGGTATAGCCGTCCGCATCCGTTACGATGACCGTGAACACGGACGAGCCGCTGTAGTTGGTGTCATCGATCGTGACCGTCACGGTGAATGTGCCGACGCCGTTGAATTTAAACGGATCGCTGTACGTGACGTCGAGATCCTTGCCGACCTCTCCCTCGAAATAGGTGACGACGCAATGGAAGACGAGCTCATCGCCCGTGTAGCGCACGCGCACCGCCGTTTCGCCGTCGCTCTGTGAGGGAACATCGTTTTCAAAGCCCGGGAAGAAGATGGCGTCCTCTGTGACGTCGAGCTTCCCTACGGTGTAAAGGCCTGCCTTTCCGTCGAGCGGATCCCCTTCCTTATGATAGTCGCCCGCAAAGGTTACCGCATAGTTGGTGCTTCCCGAGGCACCCTTGATGGCGTATTCGCCCGCATCCGTGAGCGTGACGGAGAGTGTGATCGCAAGGACGTCCTTATTTTCGCCGCTTGCAAGCTCTGCGTCCTCCGCGAGGCGCCATTTGGTATCGTCGAAGGTGTACTTATGGAGATAGTTGAAGGTGTCGCTCTGAGACTCGATCTCCACGGTGACGGGGCGAGGGGTGACCGTAAAGGTACCGTCTACCCAAGTCACATTGTAGTTGCTCTCGGTAAAGCTGCCCGTGATGGCATAGCCTTCTGCTCTGACGTCCTTGCCCTCCTCCTTGCTGAGGACGACATGGAGCTCGTCTTCGCCGTAGATGCTGCCCGTTGTCACTTTCCAGTCGGTTTCTTTTTCGCTCGTGACGTCGAATTCCGCATTCTTGTAGACGCCGCTCTTATTCTCGATGGTGATCGTGATCTCGCGAAGCTTGACCTCGTAGCTGCCGCTCGTGCCCTTGGAGCCGTGGAAGAGGACGGTGTAGTTGTCGGAGGAATAGCTCCCGTCGATGGAATAGCTGCCCTGATTGAGCACCCCGCCGTCTGTGAGGCCGTTGATCTTCAGCGTGATGCCGAGTGCGCTCTCCTCATCCCCTTGGGCAAGGGCGTCCTCCGAAAGCGTAAAGGTGAGCTGTTCGTAGCTATCGCCGTACTGCGAGCTCTTGTCGGCGATCTCTGCCGTAACTGTCTTTTTGGTGATCTCAAGGTCGCCCTTTTCGAAGCTCACGGTGTAATTCTTGGAATTGTAGCTGCCGTCAATGGCGTCCGTGTGGGTGCCGACGCTCCATTTGCCGCCGTTGGGCACGACGAGATGAAGGGTGACGCCCAAGACGTCCTTCTCCTCCGTCCCCGCAAGCCCCTCGACCCGCCAGCTGCTGCCGTCAAAGACGGGAAGCGCGGTGCCCGAGTAGGTCGCAGTCTGGTCCTCGATCGTGACGGTGACGGATTTTGCCGTGATCGTGAATTTGGTCTCCTTGGCGGGAGAGCCCGTGTAGTTCCCCTGCCCTGTCACGGTGATCGTTGCGTCGCCGACGTCCTGATTGTTCTGATAGCCGAGCGCGTAGTCGGACTCCGTAAGGGTGACCGATTCCCCGCCGATCATGAGGGTCACGGTGACCTTGGGGGTATACTCCTTTGCCTGATAGGTGAAGTCGCTCCCCTGCACCGTCACGGTTGCCTCGGAGATGTCCCTTGCGGTGATCGCAAAGTTCTCCGTCGCACTGCCGATGAAGTTGCCCTCGTTTGCGGTGACCTTGACAACAGCCGCTTCGGTGACGGCGGTGTTGCTCTCCCATGTCACGCTGTATTCGTCTGCAGTGAGGGTGAGGCCGTCGACCTTCACCTCTGTGACCTTGGGCTGAAGCACCTTGCCCGTGTAGGTGAGAGAGGTGCTTTCAAGAGAAATGTCCGCATTTGCGATATTTTTCCTGTCGATGGTGAATTCCGTCGAGATCGTGCCCTCGTAGTGGGCCCCGCCGTTTTCGTTAAAGCTGAGGTGGGCGGTCACGGTGTAGGTGCCCGCGTTCTTCATCTCCCCGACGGGGCCGCCGCCGCGCAGCTGATAGGTGAAGGTGACCTCGCCGAAGCTGCCATGGATGTCGGACTGGCTTTCAAGCTTAACATTCTGCGCGTTGAAGGTATGGCCCTGACCGTCGTAGGTGATGCTTTGCGTATTTTGGAAGGTCACCTTGCCGAAGACGGGGCTTGTGACGTTGTATTTATCCTTGCCGTCCCCTGCGACGACGGTGTAGCTCCCCCATTCGCTCTTAAGAACGGTGACCTCGATTTCGTAATTTCCGACCTCGTCACGGTAGTCCTTGAGCTGAAGGGAATAGATGGTCTCCCTTTCACGCTCGAAAGCCTCACGGTCCTTCTCGAGAAGGCCGTCATGCGTTGCCGTGAGGGCGACCGTTGCCTGCCCCTGCGGCGAATATTTGGACTCGGGCGTGACGGTGAGCGTCGCACGTGCGATGGTAAAGGTGAGCTCGAAGCTGTCGCAGAAGTTGTTTGTGCCCTTTACGGTGACCTTCGCCTCCCCTGCCTCGGTATTGGAGTCGTAGGAGAGCTCAAAGGTAATGCTCCCCGTGACGTCCTCGATGGAGGTGAAGTCGACCGTAGGCGTGTGCGGGCTGCCGTTGTAGACAAGGCTCTCGCCTTCCGTGTGCACCTTTGCATTCGAAGAGGCGTTCTTGATGGAATAGGGCGCGATCTGATAGGTTTTCGTGACGGTGCCCGTGAAGTTGCCCTGCCCCTCGACGGTGACAGTCACCTGTCCGACATTGATCGTGTTCGCGGAATAGCTGACCCTGTAATCGGTGTCGGGCTGCGGGTCAAAGCCTGTGAGCGTGAATGCGGAGAAGAGCTTCTTTTCGGTGCCGTCGTAGGTGGCCCCGTCCGCGGTGAGAGCGATCTGCCCCTCCCCGATGCTCTTTTGGTCGATGTGGAGAGCCGTCTTCTCGTTCGCAAGCTTCAGAGTGTAATTTTTGGAAGCCGTGCCGCCGAGCGTTGCGGTGAGCTCGTAGTCGCCGACGCTCCACACGCCGCCCTCCTCCTTGAGCGCAAGCGTGACGGTGAGATCCTTCCTCTCATCCTTCACGACGCCGTCGAGGGTGTAGTAAGTCTCCTCCTGCAAAACCTCGGGCTTTTCGCCGCTGTAGGTGTGATGCTGGGTGGTAAAGATGAGCGTAAGCTCTTTCGCCGTGATCTCATACTTGGCGGTGGCGGCACCCGAGTAGTTGCCTTGGCCCGTTAGCTTTACGGTAAAGCTGCCGACATTGACCCTGTCGCCCTCAAAGGAAATGGCGTAATCGTTGCCCGTCAGGGGTGTGCTCGGCCTTCCGACAAGGTCGACAAGGGCAGAGGAAATAGTCGGCGTATGCGCGTCCCCGCTGTATTCGCCCGAGGAGGACGACAGGGACACGGAGGCACCGCTCAGGTCGAAGGGAGCAATTGCCCATTCGCAGTCGAGCGTGTTTTTGAATGCGCCGTCGACGAGGAAGAAGCCGCCCTCAAGCGTGACAGTGATGTGGTAGTGCTCAGCCTGAACGTTTACCGCATTCTCGAGCGCGGGGCCCGAGGCGGTGACTTGAACGGTCGCGGGGAATTCGGCGTCCTTGTAAAGTGCCTTGAAGAGAGCCTCGAGCTGAGACGCACCCGACGTGCCGAACGCACCGCCGCAGTAGGTGAGACTGCCGAGGAAATTTGTACCGTCGCCCGCGGAGGGAGCCCCGAAGAAGACAGCCTCCCCCTGCTCCTCACAGCCGAAGACATTACAGTCACGGCGGATGGTATTGGTCTTGTTGGGCTCTAAGGTGCCGTCCGTCTCCGCATTGTACGTCCAGTCGTATTCATGCTCGGCATGGTCGAGCCTCCAGCTGCCGCTGAGACCTGTCACCTTCTCAAGTGTCGTCTCAACCAACTCCTTGTGCTCGCCTTCAGCGTGCTGGCCGTTGCCCTTTTCGTATTTGACCTGAATGTTTTCAAGCGTCCATTCGGCTTCGGTGCCCTCCCAAGTTGCGGAGAAGGTCATAGCCTGCTCGGCCTTGTTGTCCTCGCCGACAGGTACCGAGAGAAGCGTGCCATGCTCGCCGTGCGTTTTATCGAAAAGACGCAGAGAGCTTTCATTTTCAAAATAGTTACAGTCATAGGCCGCATTCGCGCCGTCTATGATCGTGCCCTTGAGGATCGCGCCCTTCGGGATAATGATCTTACCCGTCTTCCCTGTCGTCTGCACAACGCCGAGGAAGGTTGCGGGACGCGGCGTGGGGTCAAAGTCCTCGTTCCCGCCCGAGCCAAGGATCTCAAACTTCTTGACGGGCGTTTTGATCCCGATCTCAAGCGTGCCGTCGACAATGAGCGTTCCGTTGGTGTTGTAGCCTGCATTGTGAAGATCCGTAGCCGAGGGATAGCTCTTGCCGCTCATTCCCGTTTGAATGAGGCCGTCAAGGACATAGGCATTGGCGTTGAGGGTGAGCTTTGCGCCCGCGCCGACCTTCACGGAGGCGCCGGGCATGATCTTGAAGTCCGTCTTGGTCTCGTATTGATTGTAGTTTTGGTCGATCTCGGCTCCCGACTTCTTCCCCGCATTCATCTCGATTTGGAAATTGTAGGGAATGGAGAAGTAGACGCCCGTCGTGGGGACGGTCAGACCCATTGCCGAGAAGCGCATATCGCAGAAGGTCGCGCCGCCCTCAAATCTCATCGTGGTCTCGCCGATGCCCTCGGTCCCGTTCGAAGCATTATTCTCCGCAATCTTCTCGCGGTCATAGGTGACCGTGACGCTTGCGCCTTTCTGAAGCATGACAAACGTATTTGCGCCCGTGCCGTCGCCGCCCTTTCCGTCGCCCATATCATAGGAGATGAAGGGCTGGTCGAGAGAGGTCAGAAGGTTCATGGACGAAACGAAGAGACTCGCATGTCCCAACAGCTGTGCGCCGTAATGAACGGTGAAGGGGACCTCGATATTCACCATTGCGTACCGCTTGAAGGGCGTCTGCTCGCTCATAAAGAGGTTCAGCGTATTGGAGCCGCCCGAGAAGTCGAGGATCATGAAGGGCTCGTAGAGCTTGCCGCCCTCGGCAACGTCAATGGTCCCCATGTCCTCGCCCTTATGATCTTCGCCGCCCCAAACACGGCCGTAGACGTCCATCACGCCGCCCTTGGCGATTTGAATGGAGCTGCCCTTTTCAAGGATCATTTCGGCATACGCGCCCGAGGTGTGCCCCTGATAGCCCTGCCCCGAAAGCAGGTTGACGATGCCGCCCACGCGCAGTGTGCCCTGCACCGTGATCTTTGCGCTGTTTGTAACGGTCACCGTGAGATGACGGTATTGTTTCTGTTCAAGATTGGGACTAAACCACGAAATATGGTTTTCGGCAGTCGTCGTTGTACCCGACTCCGTAAATCCGCCCTCGTCGTTATAGGGAAGAAGAAGCGTGACGCCCGTCCCGATCGTAAAGCTCCTATCGATCTTTACATTGTCCTTCATCACATAGACGGTATCACCGAGCGCGGCTCCTTCGGCTGCATCCTCGATCGTCTTGAAGAATTTCCCTTCGGCACGTGCCGTATAAGCTTCTGCGGGCGCGATCCACGCCATGATCTCGCTGTCGTTGTTGATGAATATGCTTGTATCCGCAGTCCGGGACATCAGAACGCCGTCGACCGACCATCCGTAGAATTCTCCGTCGCCCAATTCGGCGGTAAGATGAACGATCGAGCCCGCATTCACGGAGAACGGTGTGCCCTCCTGCGTCGCCACATGGGGTGTGTCGTTCTCGGTCGCCGTGGCTTTGGCACCTTCGGGAGCTTCCCCGCAGATCTTCAGGGTCACGTTCTTCGTGCCCGTCACAAGGCGAACGTTACGGATCGCAACCGTGCAATACGTATTCTCTTCGTAACCATGAAAAACCCCGGAAACAAGGAAGCCCAAGTAGACAGGCGTTCCCTTCTGAATGGGAATGCTTGTTTCATACCAGCCGCCGCCGAGGGCAACGACGCCGTTTCCATATTCCATTCCCCCGCCTGCCCGCGTCTCGGGGCGGCCGAGCATGGTCGCACCGTCCAGCTCCTCAAACCAGCTCTGTTCACTTGCTCCCTTCGTTCCTACCTTACTATTATCCAAAGTCGTGAACTGCGACCCGCTGCGCCACCATAGCTGTCCGCTTCGAGCGCAGCCTGTCGTTGCTGTCGAGTCCTCATAGTAGCCGCTCACTTGGAATTGGAAGGAAAGGCTACCACTTTCCGCACCGTCAAGCGCAAATTTTAAGTTGGAGACCTTATTCACGCCATAAAACTTGGTACTCCATTCGCCCGTACCCCAATCCTGAAGGGTTTGTTTTTCCTTCCCCACAGCCAAGCCGTAGGCATAATTGCCCTCTTCGGAGAGTTTGGAATCCAAGAGCCACGGATTCGCCTTGTCGTTATCTAAGGTAAAATCTCCCTCGACGTCGTCTGCCGTATGGTCGAGATTTTCTTTGAAATCTCCCCCCACATCCTCGCCGACGGTAAAGGTGAGTTTTGTTTTGGTATAAACGTCCTCCGTCTCATTCTTCTTCAGATAAGAGAGCTCGAGTTTCATGCGCTTTTCTACCTGCAGAGGGAATAAAAAGACATCCCCATAGGCTTGAAGCTCCGAATTGCGCTCCTCGTCGTCGACGAGAATACTGATATCGTCTGCCGTAAAGCCAGTAAGATTCTTAATGGTGAGCGTGACAGAATTTACGTGCCCGAACGGCAGATTGATATCCGCTCCGTCTTCCAAGGTCTCATCCTCCCCTCTGCCGTCCGACATCTTTGTTACAGTGACGGAAAGAGGCACCTCTTCGGCATAGATCACTTTGACTTTTGACTCTTCCACCTTGTAGGGGACATGGTCATTCGTAGATAAAGGATCCGAAGTGCCGCTGGACTGAAACGCGACGCCCGTTTTACTGAAATATGTGAAGTAGAAAGTGTAGGAGGTCGCAAAAGTCCAGTGGTAGTTCTCGTAAGGTTTCTGCGTCGTTCCCGACCTATCTGTTATCGTTTTAGTTATTTTTTCGGCGGAGAATCCATATGTGTAATACTTGACGGTTCTGCTGCTGTCGTATTTCGAAGCCTTCGTCTCACTCGTCTGTTTCGCCGAAAAAGCAATATTTGTTATACCGACCGGGACTTTCACGGGTTGATTCGCGAGTACGGGAATCTCTTCGTCCTTTCCCTGGTATTTCATTGTCATCGTCGTAAGCTCGGGGCTGAAATCTAAGGTAAGATCCTCGAACTCCGTAGGCTTCTCTACGACTTTAATGCTGTTGATCGAAAATTCGTCCCCATCGGTATATTCGTAGAAACCCATTTGAATATTGATTTTTCCCGAAAAATAGCCGGATCCGCCGATCCACTGCAAGTATTTTTCCGTAGGACGTTCGGCAGCTTCATCGTGCGTCGTTCTTGCCAAAGCGAAATAGGGCGTATTGCTTTTATATCCGAGCCACGATGCGGCAGTGGTGCTCGAGGAAGAGCCGCGCATATATACGTCTTCGAGAGTGAGCTGGGTCGCATTCAGATCATCTGCCGTCCAATAGGTATAATCGATTTCGAGATAGCCGCCGCCCTCGGGGACGAAAATTCCGAACGTAAAGCTCGGCTGCTCACCCGTTTTATAGTCCAACCCCAGTTTCAGAGTTGTCCTGCCGCTTTCGTCATCGTAGGTCCAGTACTCGGTACCGTCGTCTCTGCCTGCAGAAACGGGCTTCATGTCTTCTATGGTGGCGAAATGTGCGATATATGTGGTATTATTGTCTTTATCGGAGATGTCCGTAATCTTCAATTCGCCGTTTACGGATATCTTTTTGCCTTCGGAATCCGTCCAATAGGCATAGACATTTTCGTCATTGGGCGTCGCAGTAAAGGTCACTGACTCGCCGTAGCCGCGCTTTACGGTCAAAGCACCCTCTTGCGGCGTCTCTTGTTCCTTGTCAGAGCGAATCGAGCCCAATCCTTCTTTTCCTTCTGCGATTTTTGCAGTAATCGGAAATTGCGTATCGGGGACGGTTAGCCCCTGCACGGTCATGTATTTACTTGAGTAAGAGTTCTGGTATGCGAGTATAAATTCAATCGTAACAATATCATTCACTGCGCAGTTGGTGACTGTCAATTCTTGATATTTTTGATCGCCAGAACTCATATCCCCTTGATAGCTGGCCTCATCAAAAACCAACCGGTACTTATAATCTTTTGGATCTTTGGCAAATTGATACCCTTTGTTCAAAGCATACGTCGGGGTAAGGCCTTCAATGCGGCCATCAACAACGTTCGTGTAATGCTTGATAGCGACTGCGGCGGATCCGGTAGAGTTTACTTTCCATTTGAGCGCGATGTCGCCCGCCTCCGTCACTTTGAGCGTGAGTTTGTTCGCAGTAGCCATGTCGGCAGGAAGAGCCGAACCGCTCTTCTTCTTTGAAGATGTCCACTCGTTTGTCGTACGGTTATACGTCCACAAAGAGCTATTCTTTGCAGTTTGCTCGGAAGTATCGTTGATAAACTCATACTTCGCCGTATTCCCGTCAAGGACGAGGTCGTCCGCTCTCACGGGGAGAGAGAGGGAGCCGAGGGCGAGGGTGAGGGTCAGAACGCAGGCCAAAGCGAACAGTGCGATGAGGCCCCTTCTCAAAAGCTTTTTTGTTACCATTGTTTTCCTCCGTTTGACGGGATTCCCGTCAGAAAAGAAAAATGTTTTCCGAACAAACCGACCTAAAGAACGAGCGATTGTCCCTTAAGCCCCCCCCCGTGTCGGAGGGAGCAGATGCGAACGGCGGTTTTCCCCTCTTTGTCGGGAGCGGGGTCGCGGACGCCTGACGCTAAAAGCTTGTGCAGAAAACTTGGTAGCATTCTACCATAAAGAAGGTCCGAATGCAACTTATTTGACGTAAAAAAGCGAAATGTGGCGAAAATTGTCGAAATTTTCTCAAAAATTGCCATAAATTTTCATAAATATGAAACATATGGAAGGAAATTTACATGAAAAATGTGAATTTTGCGATAATGGGGTCAGGTTATCGGGAGCGCGGCGAGGACGCTGCAGAAAGAGGACGGGGGATTGGGTGTGAAAAAATCTTTCACGAAATTAAAATTTTTTTCAAAAGTGTCTTGAAATTTGCGGAGGAATTTGTTATAATACTATACTACCTTGTTTGAGGAAAAATCAAAAGGGAAGGGACGTTGCTCCGACGGGGGCGTTTGGAATAGAATAGACTATGCTGGATGGATTTTACGAAAAGATCTCGCTGCTGACGAATTCGCATGTGCCGGCAGTCATCATCTCGATCGCGCTGATGCTGCTCATGGGTTTTCTCGGGACGCGGGTGACGAAGCTGCTGCGTCTGCCGAACGTGACGGCGTATATTCTTATCGGTATCGTGCTGGGGCCGTTCTGCCTCGATCTTGTGCCCGACTATGTTGTGGAGGGCATGGATTTCATCTCGGACATCGCGCTCGCGTTTATAGCGTTCAGCGTGGGAGAATACTTCCGCTTTTCGACGCTGAAAAAGAACGGGAGCAAGGTGGTCGTCATTACGCTGTTTGAGGCACTGCTTGCGACGGTGCTTGTGTTTGTGCTGTGCTTCTTTATCCTGAAGCTTGGGATGGCGTTCTCGATCATTCTTGCGGCGCTTGCGTCGGCGACGGCCCCCGCCTCGACGCTCATGACCATCCGACAGACGAAGGCGCACGGGGATTTTGTGGATACCCTCTTCTCGGTGGTGGCACTTGACGACGTTGTGGGGCTGCTTGCGTACAGCGTGGCGGTCTCCATCGCGCTGGCGACGCTCGGAAACGGGTTCTCTGCGGGCGACGTGCTTCTCCCCATCGCGTGGAACATCATGATGATCGCGCTCGGGATCGGGGGCGGGTTCCTTTTGAAATTCCTCATGGCGAAGCGGTCGACGGACAATCGGCTGATCGTGTCGGTCGCCTTCCTCTTTGCGCTGTGCGGCGTGGGAGCGGCGGTAAACGTCTCCCCTCTGCTCGCGTGCATGGCGATGGGCACGGTATACATCAACATCTCGGGCGACGACAAGCTCTTCAAGCAGCTCAACTACTTCTCTCCCCCCATCCTCCTGCTCTTCTTTGTCAAATCGGGCATCGGGTTCCGTCTCGACAGCCTCGTGAGTGCGGAGGGCTCGCTGGGCGGGGTGCCCCTGCTTGTGGTCGGCGTATTGTACTTTGTCGTGCGACTTGTCGGAAAGTACGCGGGCGCGTTTGCGGGGTGTGCGATCGTCAAAAAGGACAAACGGGTGAGAAATTATCTCGGCATGGCCCTTGCCCCACAGGCGGGGGTCGCGATCGGGCTTGCGGCACTCGGCGCGAGGGTGCTCGGCGGGTCCACGGGTGAGATGCTGGAGACGATCGTCCTCTCCTCGAGCATTCTCTACGAGCTCGTCGGGCCCGCGCTCGCAAAGCTTTCGCTGTATCTGTCCTGCTCGTACGGGGAACGGGCGGAGGCTCTCGAGCGGGCCGCGGCGGGAGAAAGTCCCCCCTCCCCCGAGAAGCCGCCTACGCGGGAGGAGGAGGTCGCCGCGCTCAAGGAGCGTCTGCAGGCGATCCAAAAGGAGATCTCCGTCAAGGAATACGCACGTTCGCCCGAGGAGGAGGCCTTTCTGGAGGCGACGGAGCCCTTTGACGAGGAGATCTCGACGGGCTCGGAATACAACCGAAGAAAATTCATCAATAAGAGGTAAGCTATGCCCACGGATTATATTGCATATTGGCTCAACGGAATGAAGGCAGACGGCTGGTCGAGCGAGGTCAATCTTGCCTCGACGGCACTCAAGACGGGGATCGTCATTCTCATGGCGGTGATCCTCGGCTGTGAACGGGCGCGCAACCGTCATGCGGCGGGGCTGAGGACCTTTATCGTCCTCTCCATCGGGTCCATGTTCGCAGGCGTTGCGGATATGTACTTTATCAAGGACCTCGGCGTCACCTTCTCCTTCATGTCGGCGGCGGTGTTCATCGGGATCTCCATCATCACGGCGAACACGATCGTCTACTCCTCCAAAAATCAGATCATGGGGCTCACGACCTCCTTCGGCGTGTGGACGATGTCCATCATCTCGGCGGTGCTGGGGTTCGGGCTTTACACGGCCGCCCTCATCGGGTTTATCGCGCTCATGATCGGGCTCCTCGCCTTCTCCAAGCTTGAATTCTACATCAAGGCGAAGTCAGACCACTTTGAGATCCATCTCGAGCTCAAGACGCGCGGCAGCCTGCAGGAATTTGTCACGGCCGCGAGAGAGTTCGGGCTCAAGATCGACAATGTCGAGCTCAACCCCGCCTATGCGAACTCGGGGCTCAGCGTGTACACCGTACGCTTTACCGTCGTCGATAAATCTCTGAGGAAAAAGCCGCACGGCGAGATCATCGAGGCCCTCTCCGTCCTCGACTGCGTCCATTATGTGGAAAAGATTGGGTGAGGTCGACGGGATTTAGACGGGATTTAATTTAAAATGAAGGCGATCCCTCGACTGTTGCAGGGACAGCGGCGGCTCAGAACGTCGTGTGGCGTTTTCGGGACGAGATTCCTTGCTGCCCCTCTTCGGGGAAGTGGCCCGCAGGGGCCGAGGGGTTTTAAAACCCCTCAGTCACTGAAGTGACAGCTCCCCTACGAAGGGAGCCAAGGGGCTCAAACCCCTCAGTCGCTGAAGTGACAGCCCCCCCCCTACGAAGGGAGCCAAGGGGCTCAAACCCCTCAGTCACTGATGTGACAGCTCCCCTGTGAGGGGAGCCAAGGGATCCCCCCACCGCAATTTTTAATTTTTAATTTTAAATTTTTAATTAAAAAAGTCTCCTTCCGCAAAAGGACCTGCGGAAGGATTTTTTTACACTTATGCGATGAAGCCTGCGTTTCTCAGGCTGGTGAGAAGGTCGTTGAGCGTCGTGGCGACCTCGGGAAGAGTGGCCGTGTTCGGGTCGTCGAGATTTGCGACGTCTGCCCCCGGTGTGACCGTGCCTGCGGGCCCCTCCGGACCTGCGGGGCCCTCGGGACCGACGGGACCCTGTTCACCCGTAGGACCGGTGGGACCGACGGGGCCTTGTTCGCCTGTAGGACCTTGTTCACCTGTAGGACCGGTCGGGCCGACGGGACCCTGCTCGCCCGTAGGACCTTGTTCACCCGTAGGACCAGTAGGACCGGTGGGACCTGTCGCGCCTGTGGCACTTGCCGAGCCTGCGGGGCCTGTCACGCCTTGGGGGCCCTGCGGACCTGTGGGG
>CANQWI010000040.1 GCA_947627515.1 uncultured Clostridia bacterium | reverse complement strand
TGTTGACAGAGGGTGTTCCGCCTGAATAGGGTGCGGTCTGTTCACCGAGCGTGACGGTGATCTCCCGCTCCGTGACCGTGAGCGTGGCCTTCTCCCAATGGACATTGTAGTTCTTCGCGACCGAATGCGTGAGGTCTATATTTGCCGTGATCTCATAGTCCTCCCCGACATCGCTCTGTTTGTCTGCGGTTGCTTCGAGCGTGATCGCATCATCGATGCTTTCACCGTAGACAAGCCCGCTTACCGAGAAGGTGAGCTCGTTCTCCTCGCCGTATTGCCGCGTCACGGGATCGATCGTGAGCGTTGCATCTGCCTTGTTGACGGTGTAGACGCCATGCTCCTGCCCGTTTTCCCCGCGGAAGTCTACGGTATAGTTTGTGGAGGTGCTGCTGCCCGTGATATTGTACCTGCCCGCATCCTTGCCGAGGCTTGCAGAGAGCGTGACGTTGAGGTCCTCCTTGGTATCGTCTCCGCACAGAGCGTCCTCGGGATAGGTCCATGCGTTCCCGTCCAGAACGCCGTCCTTCCCGTCATAGGTCTTGGACCGGTCCTCAATGGTGACGGTGATGCTCTTTTTGGTGATTTCAAAGGTCCTCTCGAGCTTGCCTTCAAAGTTGCCCGTGCCCGTGAGCGTGACGGTGGTTTGACCTGCGTTACGGTTGTCTTGATAGTCTGCGCTAAAGGTTGCGCTAAGGCCGTCTACCTCCACTGTGAGGGCAAGGGTTTGATCCTCCCCATTGTATACCACACCGCTCTCGGGAATGCCGCTGACCGTCCCTGTCTCAATGGAGAGCGGATCGATCACGAGGAATGCTTGAGTGAAGTTTGCCGTATAGTTATTGTTGGCGATGGCGCCTTCAATGGCGTAGCTGCCTTTATTTGTGCCCGAAGCCGAAAGCGTGACGTCAAGATCCGACGCTTGGTCCTCATAGGCAAGCGCATCCTCTACAGACCAAAATTCTTTCGCACTCAATGCATGCTGCTCGTTGCCGTTGTATGTCACCTTCTGCTCGATAAGCGTGACCGTGATGGACTTCTTGGTGATGGTGTAGGTGCCTTCTTCTACTGTGATATCGTAGTTTTTCGCAGTGCCTGTACCCGTGATGGTATAGGTGTCTGCATTCAAGGAGGAGCTGCTGCGCTGCAGGGTGATTGTGAGAACGTCCCTCTCGTCCCCCTCTACAAGCTCACCGTCTGCAATGGTCCAGGTGAGCGGGAGAAGAGATTCTCCGTATGTGGTGGTCTTGTCCTCGGCCGTGACCGTGATGGACTTCTTGGTGATGGTGTAGGTTCCGTCCTTTACCGTGATCTCGTAGTTTTTCGCAGTGCCTGTGCCTGTGATGGTATAGTCTCCCGCATTCTTGGGAGTAACGCCGTCTTTCCAGCTGAGCGTGACGGTGAGAAGGCTCTTATCGTCCCCCTCTACAAGCTCACCGTCTGCAATTGTCCAGTCTGTGGGAGCGGGGACGGATTCTCCGTAAATGGATGTGCCGCCCGTGGCCTGCACCGTGATCTTCTTCGGCGTGATCGTGAAGTATGCCTCTGTGAATTCTACCTCATAATTCTCATTCCCGCAGGTGCCGCTGATCTTGTACTTGGCTGCATCCTTGACACCCTCTGCAATGGAGAGCGTGATCTGAAGATCTTCATAGGCGTCCTCCCCTACCAAGTCCTCCGCCGTCCAGGCGGTGCCGTTTGCAGAGGAAACTGCGGGAGTCTTGCCGCTGTATTCCGCAGTCTGCTCCTTCAGCGTGACCGTGATGGACTTGCGGGCAATTGTGAAAGTCTTTGTAAGGGTACCCGTGTAGTTGCCCTTGTTTGCGGTGACTGTGACGGAGGCCTGACCTGCGTCTTTATTGCTTGTTGCGGTGAGCGTGTAATCCCCGTCTCCAAGAGTGAGCCCGCCCGCTTTGACAGTGACCGTGGGAGTCTGCGCGGCACCGTTATACGTGTAGTCTCCGACGATTTCAAGAGAATCTATTGCGGCAGGAGAAATTGTCCAGCTGAAGGTGGACTCCTTCGCGTAGCTCTCCCCTGTCTTAAAGTACGCACCCTCCAGCGTGATCGTGACGTTGTACTCCCCTGCGTTTTTGGGAGTGTCTGCGTTAAGCTTGGCGGTGACTTTGACAGTCTCATTGAGGCCTTTAAAGTATGTCTTAAAGAGCTCAACGACGTCCCCGCTCGTAAAGGCTTCATTGCGGAAGGTGAGTGCACCGAGCGAGGTGGGCGTGTAGAGAAGGTACGAGGTCTCCTTCTCGTTGCACCCAAGCGCCGTGCAGGTGCCGCCGGCCTCTATGATACGGTTCTCGGCCGTGGGGTTATATGCATCCCATCCCTCAAATACATGCGTCTCGTGAACAATTTTCCAGCTGCCTGTGAGACCCTTTGCATCAGGTGTTGTGAAGGCCTTGAGGTTATGATCCTTATTCCTGGTATGTATGCGCGTATCGTCGACGTCCTGCTCGATTCTGAATTCGATCCCGGGCAGGGTAAATGTTGCATTTCCGTCAGTGGCGAAATAGGTATGCCCCTCCTCGAGCAGGCCGAGCGTATTGTGCACCTTGTCCCAAACATGCGCAACGAGGGTATATTCGGTGTAGTTACAGCTGTAAATGCTCGCGGCACCGTCAAACAGGTTTTCTTTGAGCGAAACGCCGTTTTCTATGACGATCTCGCCCTTGCCCTCGGCGTGATTTGCAGTGCCGTTCGTGTTCTGAACAGTTCCGACAAAGCTTGCACCGCTCTTCACGACAAATTTGCCGTTGACGACAAAGCTTGCATAGGGCTTGTAGCCTGCGGCCTCAAGCATCTTGCCCGAGGGATAGGTGCGCTTGTCAAGGCCGTTGAGACCGGGGATCAGGAAGGAATCATAGACATGCAGGCCAACGCCCCTGACGGCAGAATCCTTTTTGCTCGGGTCTACCGTAAGGGTCGCGTCCTCATCGACGGTGAACGAGGAGCCCGGCATGAGCTTGATTTGGGAGGCGATGGTATACTCCCCCTTCTTCAGCGTGTAGCTGTAATTGAAGGGGATCGAGAAATAGACAACACTCGTATCCACATAAGTGAAATCCATGTAGCCGGTCGTAGCACCGCCAGTGATCGTGATCGTCGTCTGCCCGATCTCATCGAGATTGGAGATGCCAAAGTTGAATTCGTCCTCGTCAATGCCGGCGATTTTCCCGACCTTCGGATGGTCGGGATCATATTTCACCTCGGCCTTCGCGCCCTCTGAAAGATTGATGGGCGCGCAGATCTTGCTATAGGCATTAAGCTTTCCCAAATAGCCGATGAAGATCTGATCAAGCGTGGTATAGCCATAGCCCGAGTGCAGGCTTGCATGCCCGTAAAGGAGGCCGCCGTAGTTGATGGTGTAGCCGCCCTTGCACTGGATATTCACCATGGAATACATCTTGAAGGGTGTAATGCCTGCGTTGAAGCTGTCATATGCGTTTTGGCCGCCGTTGTAGTCAAGGATGAGGAAGGGCTGATAAAGCAGACCGTGCTCCCCGCTCTGTTTGTCCGCTCCCACGCTGCCCTTGACCTCGATATGCCCGTCGCCCGTCACAAGGCCGCGCACGTCAAACGCGCCGCCGCCCTCGACAATGATCTCACCGTCGAGGACAACCTTGCTGTAGTAGGCGGAGGTATGCCCCTGCGCCCCTTGGTAGGAGTCGCCGAGCACGCCGCCAAGCATGAGTGTGCCATAGATCTTCAGCGTGGTGCCTGTGGGGACGGTCAATGTGCGGAAGGGATCCTTATATTGTGGATATCTGTTGTTCCACGAGCTGTATGCGCCGGAAAGAAGGCTCGTCAAATCGCCCATCCCGTCATAATTGCCCGCCGCGTCGAAGGGCACTACAAGCATGACGTCCTTGGGAATGGCGATCTCTCCCGTTTCGAGCGTATAATCGCCGAGGAGATAAATGACCGTCTTTTTGATGTACGAGGAGCCAAAACTACCTGTGCCCTGCACTGATTTCAAAGCGTCCTCGAGCCTTTCGTAGAAGTAGCCATCATACCGCGCTGCATAGCCACCCGCAGGAGCCATATAGGCGATAAGGTTGAGCTCTTCTTCATAATACAGGGTATATGTGAAGGTCTTTTGGTCGGAAAGGAATTCATGCGTCTCAGCATTTACCCAGCCGTAGAAGACGTTGTCGCCGTCGGGGGTTGCGGTAAAGGTGAGCGTCTTGCCGCTCTTTTTCTCGCCCGTGACTGAAGCGGTGCCATAGGTCTGTTCATTCAGAGTCGAGGGGGTCGCGGTCACGGGGATATCCTTCTGCTCCAAAAACTTCACGCCCCAAATAGAGAAGCCTCTGTCGTCTTGCCCTCTCGAGAATGAAACCGTTAAGGTATTTGTTGAATTATTCGTAACAGGAAGGCTACATTCAAATAAATAATTTGACGATTTAATGCTGGAAACGCTATTGGGATTTGTTGTAGCATGGCTATTATTGTCCCTTTGTATCAAGTAGGTAGAATTAAATTTGACATACGTGTTGGTTGTGCTGGTTTGGTTACCTTCGCATCTAAAATAACACTGGAAATAGAGGATCCCCGCTGCCTTCGTTTTGAATGTAATGGCTGAGGTTTTCTCCCCTTTGTAGTTATCGACGAAATTGGTAAATTTGAAGGCATAGCTACCGACTTCAGAATGAACAAAGTCAATTGCCCAAGGATATGAGGCGTCGTCTGTCACGGTGACAAGAGTCTTTGAATGCTCGTCCATAATGTCCGAAAGAACAATTTTCCCTTCGGGCGGTACAAAGTTAATTGTAAATGTAAAGTATTTATTTGTCCTGACCCCTTTTTCGGGATCGATATTGCTGCTGAGATACCCGTCGATTGTACGGGTGAAGTGGAAATTGACATTTCCACCCTTTCCATCCAGCATAATGGAATAATAATTATAGCCCTCCTGATTTTCCACTACGGTAATCCCGCTGGCACTATAGGAGTCGTTAGAATCCTCTTCGTCATCATAATTGACTGTAATGGAATTTGCGAGATCCGTAGGCTTGCCGCCAAGCGTCTCAAGCGTGGGAACGAGGAAGGTGTATTCCCGCGTCACGCCGAAGGTGGCCGTCAGCGAGCCCCCGTTCTCGACCTTGACCTGCTCCTCTTCGCCCTGCGGAATAATGGAGTGGTTGGCGTCCGCGATCGTCAGATAGACGTCCCCCACGGGGGCAACGGCATACGCATCCAGCTTAACTGATTGCGTAGCGTTGTATATGGTGGGGCACACCTTCTTTTCGTAAATACCGTTTCCGTCAAAATACATCGACATCGACGAAGCCGTTTCCGTAAGAGAATCGCTTCCTGCAAATTGCTCTAAATCCTTCGTACCATAATGCCATCTATCAAAGAGTATGGTATCAAATTGATTTGGAAGAAACTCAGAAGGTACATTTTTATTTTTCGTGGCAGTAAAGGTGACGTAGCGGTATTTTGCGATTTCCAGGTCGCCCGAATGAATGGACTCCTCTTCGTTGACCCCATCATTAACAGCCATGGAGATACATCTCTCGTCATATTCCACGGAAACGGTGGTGAGCATGCCCGCTTCCCGCATTTCTTCGGGTGTACGGACGACCACATCGCGGATCGCCAATTCCACCTCATCATCCGGCATCTTGAACACAATTTGCAAGGTATGCGTTCCATCTCCCTTTGCAAATTCCGTGAGATAGGACCAGCTCTCTGCAAGTGATTTAAAACTACCCTCTGTTCCAGAAAACGAAACAGCCTCCTTTCCATCTACAAGAATCTTGAAAGCATTTCTTCCAAGCTTCCCGGAATTATTTCTTAAAAAAGCATACTGGAATGTAACGTACTTTTCACCCTTGAAGGTGTAGGTAAGCTCGCCGTTTTTCCCTTTGACGTCATAATACGTCCCATTGACGTCCGATTTTTCCGTAAAGCCTGTAATTGAAACTTCCACCTCAGGCTCCACGAAGTGTGCCGTGAAGGTCTCGTTCTCGGTTACAGAGGTCGTAAGCACCGTCCCCTCTGCCACGCGCTCGCCCTTGCTGTCCGTCCAATAGACAGTAGCCTTGGGATTTACAGGGATCGCAGTCAAGGTCTGCTCAACCCCCTTTTCCCAGCTCATGTCAAGGGAGACGTCCGTTGTATTTTTATACTGAACTTCGCCATCGCCTTCGGCCTCAGCTATGACATTGACGCAGTCAAGGATCTTGACATACATTTGGCTTGCATCGCTACAAAACGCTATAGTGGAAAAATCGGAGAATTCCGGCACATCAAGCGTAAAATGATACCACAGTCCTGTTTGCCAATTTAGCTGTTCGGTAACTAAATGACCTCCTTCTGACATCAAATTCATATCATACGAGGACATAACAGCGCAGGCAGGATCGTTGTCAAAACATATATCTGATGCACCATACCATTGGAAAGCCTCGTATATACCATCGTCTTCCCAATAGAAATCAGATAGGAATTCAATTCCACCATAACCATCCTCACTGCCAAAATCATCGATTTTTACTGCAAAATCGAATCTTCCTGCAGACGTAAAATTCACCTGAAATGACTGAAATTCGAGTAAAGAATAGACACCACCTTCAAGGGTAGCTTCACGATAGTGGTAATAAGGATCCTCTCCTTCATCATCAGCGTAGTAATAATACGATCCAGGAGTTTTCACATCACACCCTGCCTTGCCGGTATAAATCTGCTCGGCGAGGGGGGTGGCGGCGGGCGAGGGGGCGGGCTCCTGCAGAGCAGAGGATGGAGTCCTTGCCGTCATGGGCAGCAGGATAAAGCACCCCGCCGCGAGGAGTGCGACCATGCAGGCGATCAGGATGCCTATCAATTTTTTTCTTATACTCATATCCAAACTCCTTCTGTTAAAATACTCTTTTTTACCGTTGCCATTATACCACCCCCCCCATTGTCAACAATATTGAAAAACTTTTTTGCCTGATTTTCAGAAAAAATTTTATTTTTTCCCCGACTTTTCTCCACCTGTATCAAATTTTGGACAAAAAATCCCCTTCCCTGACGGGAAGGGAGAAATTTCAGAAGATTCGGAGCGGCTTGATGCCGAGGTATTTTTGACTTGCGGCCTCGTCCTCGAGCTGCTTTTTATACGAATTGGGGCCGTCGGAGGCGTACATGAAGAAGCGGAAGTTCTGCGTACCTGCGGCGCGGGGGAGGATCTCGCCGAGGTGCTGAATGCTTTCGTCCTCGGACTCCTGCAGAATAGAGATATTGACGTCGTAGCGATTGTAGCCCTGACAACGCTCGGCGAGGGCGTCGAGAGAAATCTGGGAATAATTTCTGCCGCCGCCGTAGAATGCGATGCCGCCGTGGACGTACTGCTTGCCGTCGACGGGCTCGATGATATTGCCGTACTCATCGGGATACTTCTGACTGACGAAATTCAGCATGGCGGCGACGTCGAGCTTGAGGTCGGCCATGAGAGTATCGATGAGGGTAGAGCTGTCGACGAGGGAGAGGTCCTTCCAGTCGTATGCTCTGACGTCGCCCTCGAGGCGCAGGATGCTTGCAAAGGACGTGCCGCCCGTGCCCGTCCAGCCATCGAAGCGTGTGGCGAGGCCTGTGGCGTTTTTATTGAGATAGGAGCCGCCGAAGTTGCTTTCCACGCCGACGCAGAAGAAGCCGCAGGTCTCGAGGACGCTGTCCTTGAGCGTGACGTCGGTGAGGACGTACTGACGGTAGAAGTAATCATCGTCGAGGAGAGAGCCGTTGTCCTGCGTTGTGTAGAGATTGGACCTGAGGGCATCCGCGTAGGGGTCCACGCCCTTGCCGACGATCTCCTTGTACGGCTTGCCGCTCTGATCGGTGAGCTTGGGCTCGTTGCCGTTTGCAAGAGTGGCGCGGACTGCCCTGTTTGCCCCGATCTTGAGCATAAACTCCCTTGCCTGCGAGAGCACACAGCCCTCGATCGTGACGTGGATGCGCTCCTCATCGCAGCCCTGATTCTCGGAAAGCGAGTTGAGGAAGTAATGCTCGCCGTCGCGGTTGCCGCCATAGACGCGGACGACGTTTCTGCCGTTACGGATCCTGCAATTGAGGATGCGGGCGTCCGCATTGATCTCGAGCGTGGTCCCGACGAGGTTGAGGAAGCTGAGGTCGTAGGAATTTCCCCCCGAAACGAGCGAGCTGTCGTTGCAGTTCATGAGGGTGAGATTGTAGAGCGTGACGCCGTCCGTGCGAATCAGGAAGCCGATGTTGTCCTGTCCTGCGACGCTGGCGAGTTGCTCCCCGTAGTTGACGAACCAAATGGGTCCGCGGAAGAGCTGCGGGGTATTGGAGCCGTCACGGGCGTTGGCGAGATATTCGGCATTGATGCTGCAGCCGTTGCCGTAGACATCGTTTTTGAATTCGACGAGATAATTGACCTTGGCGTCCTCGGGCCGACCGATGTTGGTATAATACTCCGTGTTGTAGGTGGAGCGCATTTCCTTGAGCAGGGCGCGGCGGTTGTCGAGGGAGAGCAGGGCGCCATTCTCATCCGTCCCGAGCATGATGTCCTTGGTGAGAACGAGCTTTTCCCCCGCCTCCGAGGCAGCCATGAGCTGGGGTGCGGTAGAGATCTCGACCGCATCGGCCGCGACGTCAAACGTGAGCGTGGCGCGAGCCTTGTTGCCGTAGACGGAGTTTCCCTTCCACTCTGCCGTGACGGTGACCTCGCCGCTCTTTTTGGGAAGAAGGGTAAGCGTTTTGCCGTCTGAAATGACCTCGGCGATGTCCTCGTCCGAGGAGGTAAAGAGAAGGTCGTTGAGGCCGTCGAGTGCGCCGCCTGTATTGTAGGCCATGACATTGAGCGCGAAGCGGTTGTCCGCGGGGCCGTCCTGCGTCCACCTTTTGCCCGCGACCGTGTATCTCTCCGCGAGACCGACCTTGGTCTTATTCAAAAACTGTACTGCAGAGACCTGCTCGATCGCCTCGATCTGTATCGTGACGGGGCTGAGGAGCGGCTCTCCGCCGCGATAGGCCTGCACGGTGAGCGTGTATGCTCCGTGTTTGCCCAACTTGAGCGAGCAGACGCTGCCGTTGCCCTCCTGAACGACCTCCCCGCCGCCCGTGCATGACCAGCGGTAGGTGACGTCGTCCGCACTCATCGACGGGACTGCATAGAAGGAGAGCGTGGAACTTGACAGCGCGGTTACAGAGTAGCTGCCGTCCTCATTGCTCTGCATCGGAAGATCGGCGCGGACGGTGTAGCTGAATTTTTCAAAGGAAAACACCACGCGCTCGGAATTCTCTCCCACGACGACCCGTCCCTGCAACTCGCCCGTAAAGCTTTCCGTAAAGGTGACGTCGATCCTGTATTTGCTCCCACCGAGCGCGACGGTCCTCCCCTCTGCGCCGTCTGCGGAAAGGGTGGGCTCGCCGTCTGCCTCCACGTAGAAGGAGGCCGTCCTTGCCCCCTCCTCCAGCAGGACAGTCGTCTCGCCGCCGTTGACGGAGACGCCCGACTGCGTGGCGGCCTTCTCCACGGAGAGCGTTGTATGCTTGATGAGGGGCCCATTGACGCCGTCTGCGACCGTGACGGTGAGGTCGACCGTGCCCGAGAAGGGCAAAAGCAGGGTATGCGAGGCCTCATATGCAAAGGCGGGCGTTTCCGATTCAGAGATTGAGAGCGTGCCGCCGAAGAAGGTCTCGGGCCGCAGCCTCGTCTCATAGCGGTATCTCCCGCTCGGAAGGACGGCACTGTAGCCGTTTTGCGAGGCCTGCAGGAGATCCTTCTCGCTGTCATAGAGAGAATACAGGGAGAAGTCGAAATCGTAAGGCTTGGAGGAAACGACAATGACGGTGAGGCTGTCCTTTTCGACATCGGCTCCCTTACACGAAGCCACGACGCGGGCGACGCCCGTCGAACGGGCGGTCACATAGCCGAGGCCGTCCACGCGCACGTCCGCAAAATCGCTCCCCTCCACGGGCTCGACGGTAAACGTATAGTCGCGGTTGGACGCATTCTTCGGGCTGACCTCTGCTTCCAGCCGATAGCGGACGGGATCTGCGAGGTCGATGAGAAGGGCGTCGTTCTCGGGCTTATTGAGGATCCTGATCCCGTTGGGCTTGATCTGCACGCCGAGCGTTGCCACGTTCGTCGCGGAAAACACGGTAAACAGGAACAGCAGCGGTATGATGAGCATGAGCGCAATGATATTCTTTCTCATCAGACATCCCTCTCGAATTCATAGTATTTTTTCCCGAGGCCGCGCAGAAGGTACAGACATGCGAGCGCGACGGACGGAAGTGCGAGTCCCGCGGGGACAAGGTAGGCAAGGTAGCCGAGGTCCATTCCCCTCAGCAGGGAGAGGATCCTGACAAAGAGCACGATCCCGCCCACCGCAAAGGACAGGAGAAGATTCAAAAAGATCATGACGCTTGCCGTTCCCCCCGACTCCCCGATCTCGCCGTCCTCATCCTCCGAGAAGCGTGCATGGTTGAAGTCCGACCTCGTCGCGCATGCGATGTAGACGAAGCCGAAGAGCGTTCCCACCGCAAAGAGGAAGAGCGCGAAGTACCACGGCAGATACCCCGAAGCGGCGAGCATGACAGCCGTGATGAGCTGGGAGAGGACGGTGACGAGCATGCAGAAGAAGATCTTTGCGAAAAATACCGTCCTGCAGTCGACGGGCATCGCCTTGACGGAGAAGAACATCCTCCCCTCCCTGCTGATGTTGGTGGAGCAGAACACGTTGGAAAGGGCTCCGAAGAGGAGGGTGAGGAAGAGGGCGAGCTCGATGTCGCAGTTGACCCCCGCAATGCGGACGATGAGCGAGGATGCGATGGACATGCAGAAGTAGACCATGAGCGGCATCACGATCGCAACGGAGAAGTAGGAGAACATGTACGAGGGAGTACGGAAGATTTGGATAAATTCCTTTTTGACGAGAGCCGTAAAGACGGAGGACTGCCGCTTTGACATTCTCCCCCTTCCAGCCGCCCGTCTTGTCCCGCTGCGTGCAGACAGGACGCGGTTTAAGATCACGCGGAGCATGACAACGGCGAGCAGTGCGCTCAGGGCGACGATGCCGACGAGCACGGGGATGCCGACCGCAAGCTCCCGCCCGACCATGAGGCCCGCGAGCAGATTGGACGGCACGAGACAGGCGACGGCTTTTCCGATCCCCCGCATGAGAGCCTCGTCGAAGAAATAGCGGAGCTCACTGCCGAGCAAGAGCTCCTTGACCGCATTCAGCACGAAGGCGTAGACGGTAAGTCCCCCCGCAAGGAGAAGGGTGAGGACGAGGAAATTCAGCACGAAATGCTCCTTTAAGAACTCCTTGACCGCATAAAAGGGCAGAGCGATGAGCGAGGCGAGCGCGAGTGCAAGGAGCGGGAGGAGCAGGCACATCCCTGCCGCCACAGCAAAATACCACCACGGCTGGGCGACATATGCGGCAACCGTGATCGTCAACGCGAGAATGACGGGCAAAAAGAGAATGGCCTGCCGCACGTAGATGATGATGAGCTTTGCGGTGTAGAGCGTCCTTGCGCCGATGGGCATCGCGGAAAAGAGACGGATGTCATCTGCCGCGAAAAACTCCCTGTTGATGAGGGAGATCCCCTCTGCCGTCATAAAGAGAAGCAGGACGGCAAAGGAAAGCGTGAGTAGCTCATAGACACGCGTCTGCCTGTCGGGTGCGCCCGCCGTATAGACGCCCGCATAGATCCCCGCAAACCGTCCGAAGAAGATCACAAACACGGTGATGAGAATGATCCCCGTGACGAGACGGAAGATATTCCCGGTCACATTCACGCCGCCGCGGCGAAAGGAGGAGAGCTGCTCCTGTCTGTGCTTGCGTAAAATGGCGCGGACGGTGAAAAAGTCCATGCGCTCTCCCCTGCTTTTTTCCTTCATTGCTCTGTCTCCTCCTGCGTTTTGTGCTCTTCGCCGAGGAAATATCCCTCGAAGTCAAAGCTCGGGTCCTCCTCCATCATGTGCTTCACGTTGAGCTCGGAGATCTGCCTTCCGCTGCGGAGAAGGATCACGCGGTCGCAGATGCGGGCCACCGTGTTCAGCATATGGGAGGAAAACAGGATGGTGTTGCCCCTTCCGACATATTCCCGCATGTAAACCTGCACAGAATGCATGGTGTAGGGGTCGAGGCCCATCATGGGCTCGTCCATGATCCAAAGCCTCGGCATGGAGATGAGCGACCCCATCATACAGATCTTCTGCCGCATGCCGTGAGAGTAGGAGGAGATGAGGTCATACACGGCGTCGCCAAGCGCAAACACCCGCTGGAGCTCCTGAAACCTCTCCTCCCTGACGCCGACGGGGACCTTGTAGACATCTGCCATGAAGTCGAGATACTGGACGCCCGTCATCTTGGAAAAGACGCCCTGATTGTCCGTCACGAAGCCCATCTGCAGCTTGGCCGCGGTCGGTGCGAGACGGATGTCATGCCCGTCCACAAGGATCCTTCCGCGGTCAAAGGGCAGCATGCCCTCGAGACATTTGAGGACGGTGGATTTGCCCGCGCCGTTGTGGCCGAGAAGCCCCACGATCTCCCCCGCATAACAGCAAAAAGAAACGCCGTCCACGGCATAAGCGGACTGCCCCGAATAGCGTTTCCCGAAATTTTCGATGCTGACGACTGCTTCCCTCTGATTTTCCATATGTGTCTCTCCTTGCGCCCAAAAAAGGAGGCGCAGGCTGCCTTAAGTTTTTCATACTATATCAAATTTCTTCCGCACTGTCAAGATTTTGAAGGGCTCGTCGGGGCGGTCAACCGCATTTTTTTGCAAAAAATGTGAATTTTTTTACCAAAAAACTCCCCTGCGGGGGAGCTTTTCGCTACAGAAGAATACAGATCACGCCGCCCTTGCCCTCGTTGACGATGCGGGTGACCGTCTTGCGCATCTTCCTGCGCACAGCCTCCCCCATGGCGCGGTTTTTGACGGAAAGCTCGTCGCCGAGCATCTCCTTGAGCGTCTTGCCGAACATGTTCGTGTCCCATGCCCTGTCGGGCTCCGTCTCCATGCCCTCCTTGAGCTGTTTTGCAAACGCCTCGCTCTGCTCCTCGTTCCCAAGCGCGGGACGTACCTCTCCCTTGACGTCGACACGGATGATGTGATAGCTCGGGGCGTCTGCCTTGAGATCGACCCCAACTCTTCCGCTCTTTTTGACGACCGTGGGCTCCGCAAGGCTCATCTCGTCGCTGAGGGGCGGGACGATGCCGTAGCCGAATTCCTTGGCGTCCTCAAACGCCTGCCCGACCCGCTCGTACAACCTTTTTGCCTCGGAGAGACGGCTACAGTAGCGCATCAGCGTAAAGTCGTCCTTGATCTCCTCGCCGCACTGCGCGGAGAGCACCTCATAGAAGGCCCCCTCCTTTGCCTCCACCCTGCAGCGTGCCCTGCCCGTTGCGGCGTCGATCTCTAAAGAAACAGGCGGGAGAAGCCGATCGCTCTCCGCATACAGCGTATCGAGAAGGGCGCAGTCGCTCATTTTGCAGATCCTCGGCGCGATGGCACGGACGCCCGAGAGCACCTCCTCAAGGACGGGCGCGTCCGTATCGAGCACCCGCATCCAATCGGGGATATCGATGTCGAAGGAGAGCACAGGGAATTCATAGAGGATGCGCTCGAGGACCCCCGAGATGTCCTCCGCGGTCATGCGCTCTGCATTGACGGCAAGCACGGGCGCACCGTATTTCTCCTCAAGAACGCAGCGCAGCTCCTCCTGCGAGGAGGGGTCGAGGCAGTTTAGCAGGATCACATAGGGCTTGCCGAGCTTTTTCAGCTCCTCTGCCGCCCGCTCCTCGGCCGCCTCATACCCGCTGCGGGGGATGCCCGTGACGGAGCCGTCCGTCGTGACGAGGATGCCGATGGTGGAATGCTCGCGGATCACCCGCTCCGTCCCCTCCTCCGCCGCCTGCTCGAAGGGCACGGGCTCCTCATTCCAAGGGGTCTTGACGAGGCGGGGCGCACCCTCC
>CANQWI010000039.1 GCA_947627515.1 uncultured Clostridia bacterium | reverse complement strand
TTTTGTCCTCATCCCGCCCCGCGCGCATTCTATTTGTGACTAAGCGCGGCACGAGCACCGCCCTTGGTGCGAAGTAGCTTGTCGAAGCATCACCTTATTCTTGGCTCCCCTCGAGGGGAAAATTTTGCAGTTCTGTCAAGAGTTGATAACTCTTGACGCAAAATTTTCTTGGCATTTGCCCATATGCTCGGGCAAATGCTGACCGAATGCGGGGCTCTACCCGCATGAGAAGCTGTCGCCAAGCGTGCCTAAAGGGGGTATCGTTTTTACCTCAATAAAAAATCAAGGAGAAAATACTATGGCAAGAAAACCCATTATTGCAGGAAACTGGAAAATGAACAACACCGCAGAGGAGGGAGCCGCGCTCGTCAAGGCACTCAAGCCCCTCATCGCGGATGCAAAATGCGAGGTCGTCGTTTGCGTTCCCGCCATCGACATCCCCGCCGTCAAGAAGGCCATCCACGGCTCGAAAATCAAGCTCGGGGCGCAGAATGTGCACTTTGCCGAAAAAGGCGCCTACACGGGAGAGATCTCCGCGAGCATGCTGCTTGCATACGGCGTGAAATACGTCATTATCGGCCACAGCGAGCGGCGGCAGTACTTCGGCGAGACGGATGAGAGCGTCAACAAGCGTACCCTCGCCGCCCTGAAGGCGGGCCTCACCCCCATCGTCTGCATCGGCGAATCCCTGGAGGAGCGCGAGAGCGGCCTCACCGAGAAGGTGCTCGACAGACAGCTCCGCGAGGGCTTCAAGGACGTTGAGGACTTTTCCAAGCTCGTCATTGCCTATGAGCCCATCTGGGCGATCGGTACGGGCAGAACGGCGACTGCAGAGCAGGCAAACGAGACCATCGCCTACATCAGAAGGCGCGTAAAGAGACTTTTCCCCCACAAAAATGCGGGGCGCATGCGCATCCAGTACGGCGGGTCGATGAATGCCAAAAACGCCAAGGAGCTGATGGCCCAGCCCGAGATCGACGGCGGGCTCATCGGCGGGGCGTCCCTCAAGCCCGACGATTTTGCGGCGATCGTACATTTTGACAGATAACAAATTGAAAGGGGCGGCTCCTGCGGGGGCCGTCTTTTTTTGTGCGGACAGGGGTTGCATTCGGAGAAAAAGTGTGCTACAATACCCACATGAAGCATTTTGTCACAGCCGCGGCTCTTGTCGCCGCGCTCCTTCTTGTCGGCTGCGCCCCGACGGACAAGATCCCCGTTCCCTCCGAGGAATGCGCGGAGCATGTCGAGCTCGGACATGGTACCCCCAAAAAGGGTGTGAGCGTCTCGCGCTATGCGGACGGCTCGGACATGGGTGCCGCAAATTTAAACAACCTCGGCATAAGCTGGTACTATAACTGGGGAGCAAATCTCCCCACCGACAAGGTCGACGCCGAATACGTCCCCATGATCTGGGGGGCGGGAAGCGTCAACGAAGGCACCCTTTCCCGCATCCGCGAAGGGGTAAAAAACGGCACTTATACGCATCTTCTGACCTTCAACGAGCCCGACGTCTACTCCCCCGGGATATCCTCGGGCGTCTCTGTGGAGACCGCCCTTGCGCTTTGGCCGCAGCTCGAGGCATTGAACGTTCCCCTCTCCTCTCCTGCGCCCACCAACTATGGAACGGGCTGGTTGGATGAATTTATGGAGGGAGCGATCGCACGGGGGTACCGCGTCGACTTCATCGCCCTGCACTGCTATCAGAATTTTGCAGACCCCGACGCCGTCGACGAGCTTAAGGAGGAGCTCACGGATGTCTATTCAAAATACGGTCTCCCCATTTGGATCACCGAATTCGGCGCGATCGACATCTGGGCGTGGGGAGGCGGCAAAAACCCCGCCTGCACCGAGGAGGCCGCCCTGCTTTACACGCAAAAAGTAACAGATATGCTTGAAAATCTCGGCTTTGTGGAGCGGTATGCGTGGTTTATCGACAACACGGGCTCCCCGACCGAGACGCGCCCCGCGGAGGCCGAATTTACCTATCTCTTTCAAAACGACGACATCCTCTCCGCGGTGGGTGAGGTCTATGCCGCCGTCCCCTCCCGCGTTCCCCTCCGTCTCAACGAGCGGGACGTAGCCATGGGGCAGGTCGAGCAGGATTATGATTTCGCCTTCACCGCCTGCGGCGGGCGGGGAAAATACGCCTTCTCGCTCGAGGGGACTCTGCCAAAGGGCCTTTTGCTCGGAAAATCTGGACAGCTCTGCGGGCGGCCGACGGAGAGTGGGGTCTTTCCCATCCGCATCCTCGCCCGAGACGAGGACGGACAGAAAATTTTTTGGGACTATCGCCTCATCATCGGCGAATGACATAGAAATTTTATTGCGAGGTAAACTGAACATATGTGCACTGCTCTATCCTTTGTACGCGACAATTTTTACTTCGGAAGGACGCTCGATCTGGAGTATTCCTACCATGAGACCGTGACCGTCGTGCCGCGGAGCTTTCCCCTGCCCTTTCGCATGCTTCCGACGGTAAATCGCCACCCTGCCATCATCGGCATGGCCTACGTGCAGGACAACTATCCCCTCTTTTATGAGGCGGTCAACGAAAGAGGGCTCGGCATGGCGGGGCTGAATTTTCCCGTCAGCGCAAAATATTTCCCGCCCGAGAGGGACAAGGTCAACGTCGCACCGTTTGAATTTATCCCCTATATCCTGAGCACCTGCTCCACCGTCGGGGAAGCGCGGGAAAGGCTCAAGGGGCTGAATCTTGCGGCTATCTCCTTCAGCGAGCAGCTCCCCGCGTCCCCGCTCCACTGGATGATCGCGGATAAAACCTCCTCCATCGTCGTCGAGCAGACTGCGGACGGGCTGAGGGTGCATGACGACCCCGTCGGCGTCATGACGAACGAGCCGCCCTTTGACAGCATGCTTACCCATCTTGCAAACTACATGGCCCTCTCCCCCGAGCCCATCGAGAACAGATTTTCCTTCCCCATCAAGGCCTACAGCCGCGGCATGGGCGGGATGGGGCTACCCGGGGACCTTTCGTCGGCGTCAAGATTCGTCAAGGCGGCCTTTACGAGGGAATTCTCCCGCTGCGGAGAGAGCGAGGAGGAACGGGTCGGACAGTTCTTTCACATCCTCGGCTCCGTCGAGCAGCAGCGCGGGTGCTGTCGGCTGAAGGGCGGGGACGAGCTCACGATCTATACCTCCTGCTGCAATGCGGACAGAGGAATTTACTACTACACGACCTACACCAACCGCCGCATCAACCGTATCGACATGCATAAGACCGACCTCGAGGCAAGCGTCCTCACCTCCTACCCCCTGCGCACGGAGGAGGATATTCTTGACCAAAATTAAAAATGCCGCGGGGAGCGATTGGAAAGAACACTGAGCTCCGTGGGTTTGATGAGATCCGCTCGGCTTCGCCTCGGGATGAGGAGAAACCCCTTTGGCCTGAAGGCCACTTCGATAGCAGGGGCAGCGAGGGGATTCCGAATTTAAAATTAAAAATTAAAAATTGTGGGCTAAATAAAATAATAACACATGTTATATAACATATGTTATTATTAAAAACAAACAATAAGCAGGGAACCCCCTGCTTTTTTGTAATCACTATACCTACGGCTTGAATGTCGTTTTTTTTGCACTATAAGAGAAATCCGATGGCTTGCCACAGCTTCATTTGTCACAGATTTTATATATATACGCCTGCATCTCCTGCGGCGTTTCACGGAAGCCGCGCTTGATCCACTCGTCGAGCAGCCCGAACAGCCCATAGGAATAAAACCGTCCACTGTAGCATTCCAACACGTCTTCACCGGCTTGAGGGACCATGACCGAATAGAAGGCATCGTAAACCGCAGACTGTAGTCCTCTGTCATAGCAAAGGGCAAGAATATCCCTTATACTGTAATTATATTCAAAAAATGTTGACCCGTTTTCGGGTGTAAACTTTTTTCGCTCCGAAATCTCGTGCTCATCTGCCCAGCGTTCCCATACCCTGATCAGCTTAAAGGTGATCGCCTCCTGCTTGCTTGAAAAATTACGAAAATAGGTCGTCCTTCCGACCTGCGCCGTTTCCGCAATCTCGGGAACGGATATTTTTTCTATCGGTTTTTTCCGTAGAAGCTTAATGAGCGCGTCGGCAAGGCATTCCTTTAAGAATTCCGTCGTTTTTGCATTTCCACCCATATCGTTTTCCCTTCAGGTACTTTTTGTCTGATTCGTACCCTTTTCGCATTTTTATTTGGCTTCGTACCGTAATGATCAACTTTTTCCGAAAAATACCGTTACACTTTTTTGGCACGAACAGATGCTTGGCTATTTCGGCAAAAAGTGGTAGATTATTGGTACGATAGTTCCATAAAGAGTATATCATTTATTATGCGGCTTGTCAATCGGGATGCTGAATAAATCAAATTTTCCGCGAGGGAATTTCAGACAGATGCTCAATGC
This sequence comes from uncultured Clostridia bacterium, assembly GCA_947627515.1. Taxonomy (GTDB): domain Bacteria; phylum Bacillota; class Clostridia; order Christensenellales; family Borkfalkiaceae; genus Gallimonas. Next base: position 9,836 of record CANQWI010000039.1, on the reverse strand, counting down.
CGTAAATCTTGATTCAGGAGAGATATAGAATGGGAGAACAAGCCGGTGCGAAAAACAATTCTGATACCCCCAAAAAGAAATTAAAGCACAAGGGCCTTATAATTTTCGGCTCTATTATAGGCGGCTTGGTGATTTTGGTCTTGATCCTCTATTTTGTGCTTACCTGCAATACGCAGATCATCGTGGGCTTTATTCAAAGGGCGACCTACGGCGATAATCCGTTCAATTCATACGAGCCGTATTATGAGCCGATCAACGGCAAGAAGGACAACGGGCAGTATCTCATCAGCGAAATCAAATATGATACGGAATATCCCAACAGCTACCTCGATGTCACCTATCCCGACGAAAACAGGGAAACCGACCGTCCCACGCTGTTCTATTTCCACGGTGGCGGATTCTTCGCCGGCAGCAAGAACATGGGCGATCCCATGGCTGAAACCGACGCAACGGCTCTCATCGACGATATTTGCGCCGCAGGATATAATATCGTCAATGTGGACTATGCGCTCGTCCCCGCCTGCCGTTTCCCCGTACCGCTGATACAGGCGAACAGGGCGTTTGCGTATATGCAGGAACACGCCGCAGAGTATCACCTGAATATGAACAAGGTCGTGATCATGGGTTCGTCGGCGGGTGCGATCATGACAAGCCAGCTCGGCAGTATCATTACGAATTCCGAATATTCCGAATTGCTCGGAATTACCCCTGCACTGAGGCCCGAACAAGTCAAGGCGGTCATTCTTGACGACGCGCCCCTTGATTACGAGAAATTCTCTTTCGCAACGAAGATTCTTGTCGGGAATTACGTCAAGGGCAGTATCTATCTGAATAAGAACGAAATTAAAAAGTACAACAACATAAAGAGCCTTACCGAAAGTTATCCCGCGGCCGTACTTCTCGGAAGCGAATACCGTCACGATATGAACGTCATGCACGAGGAGCTTCAAAGGCTCGGCTGCGAGCACATTCTTATCGATCCGTATGCGGAACGCGGAGAAACAAAACAGCATTGTTTTGTGGCTTCCGAAAGAGTCGATCCCGTGGCAAAGGACGCCTTTGACAGAATGATGGCGTTCATAAATGAAAGAACAAAATAGCTACTGCACAATGGTTCAAGCCAATAAAAACGCGCCTTGGAGAGAGGCGCGGATTTTTTATTTGAAGTCGGCAGAGAACATTTTCAGAAAGAGACGCAAAGAGAAGGAGAGCGACCTTTCGCGCGGGACCGCCATGCCGACGGAGCGGGACGGAAGCGGCGGGGTGACGTTGAGCTCGAAGATCGTTCCCTCCCTCAGCCTGCGGATCGCATACTCGCGGGGAATGACGCCGATGCCCATGCCGCGCTCGACGAGCTGCTTCATGAGCCCCCAGCTGTCCACCTCGACGGCGGGCGTGAATGTCTCCCCCATGCTTTCCGCAAATGCGTCGAAGGCCTCCCTTGCCACCGTATTGCGGTCGAGAAGGAGGAGCGGGTACTCCTTGAGCTCGCCGAGGGTCAGCGTCCTTCCCGCCAACTCCTCGAACCCCTTGCCCGCGATGAAGATGTCGTTGAGAAGGCTCACCCTCTCATACATCCTCAGATCGCTGTCATCCCTGATGGGAAGATTCAAAAAGCCCACATCGCAGCGGTCGTTCTTCAGCGATTCGAGGATGAGCGGGGTCTTTCCCTCGATGAGCTCGATCCTTACCTTCGGATACAGGCGATGATACTCTGCGATCCTGTCGGGGAGAAGATATTGAAAGATGGTCTCCGAGGCACCGATGCGGAGGGTCCCCGAGGGAGAGTCCCGGAGCTCCTCCAGCCTGTCCTCGACGCCCGCAAGCAGCTTGAGGGCCTTTTCGACGTCCTCAAAAATGACCTCGCCCCCCTGTGCTGAGAGCTCCATGCCCCTGTGCAGACGGTTAAAGAGGGGTGTGCCGAGCTGCCCCTCGAGCTGCTTGATGGCCTGCGAAACGGCGGGCTGGGAGATGTAGAGCTCCTCGGCGGCCTTTGTGAGGCTTCCGCACCGTGCGACCGTATAGAATACCTTATAAAGCTCAAGATTTACCATTGTGTTCCTCCGCTTTTTTACTTCCCCACGCAGAAGTGGGAGAAGATCTCGTCAATGACGCTGTCTGAGGCGCATTCGCCTGTGAGCCTGCAAAGGGCGAGATGGCACTCGGTAAGGTCCTGCGCGTACAGCTCGGCGGGAGCGTTCTCACGGACGGCCGCAAGGGCCCTTTTCGCTGCAGTGAGTGCCTCCCCAACCGCGGAGGCCTGACGCCTTGTGAGAAGATAAACGCCGTCCTGCACCTCCCCCGCGCCGCGAAGATACAAAAGCCGCTTCAGCTCCGCGATACCCTCCCCCGTCACGGAGGAGACAAGCACGTCGCACCCCTCCCGCCTTGTAAGGTCGCTCTTTGCGCCGACGACGATGAGGGGCGTATTGTCGGGAAACTCCACGGGGGGCAAGTCATCCTCCTTTAGCCATACAATGACGTCTGCCTCACGGATGGCCCGCTCCGCCCTGCGCACCCCCTCGGCCTCTGCGGCACTCTCGCCCGTGCGCAGTCCCGCCGTATCTGTGATGCGAAACAGCACCCCATCAAGCTCGATGCAGCCCTCCACCGTGTCCCGCGTGGTGCCGGCCTCCGCGGAGACGATCGCCCTGTCATAGCCGAGCAGGGCGTTGAGAAGCGAGCTTTTCCCCGCATTCGGCCTTCCGCAGAGGGCCACGCCGACCCCTGATTTGAGCTTGACTCCCATGCCGTAGCGGCCGTAGAGATCGGAGAGGGTCAAAACGAGGGAGGAAAGGGTCCTCTCGGTCTCTGCGCGGGAGGCAGCGGTGAGGTCCTCCTCGGGATAATCGACGTCCGCGTCGATGCCCGCAAGGCAGCACTTGACCTCCTGAATGAGCGGCCGCACGGCAGAGAGCAAGGCCTCGGTGTAGAGCGAATAGCCAGCACGGACATGCGCCTCCGATTCGGCCTCGATCATTTCCCCCATCCCCTCGACGGCGGTCAGAGAGAGCTTGCCGTTCAAAAAGGCGCGGCGGGTGAATTCTCCCCGCTCTGCAGGGCGTGCGCCGAGGCTGAGGGTGTGCGCAAAGACGCCGCGTGCGATCTCCCTGCCGCCGTGGCAGTGGAATTCGACGACGTCCTCACCCGTAAACGACCTTGGCCCGCGGAAAAAGACGGTGAGGCCGTAGTCCCTGAAGGCCCCGCAGTCGATCTCCCCCGCGTACATGCGGTTGGGCTCGAATTGCCCTCTCCCCGTCATGGCCGAGGCGATCTCAAGAGCCTTATCCCCGCTCACGCGTATGACCGCGACGCCGCCCTTGCCCACGGGCGTTGCAATTGCGCTGATGCACTCCATATGCTCCTCACTTATAAGCCGAAATGTTGTTTTAAAAGAAAAAATTTTAATTCCTATAAATACTGCTTATATTGTACCACATTCTGAGGGATGTGTAAAGGGTTTTTGGGAAAATTTCAATGAAAAAAGGGAGGCGCGGTGCCTCCCTGCGGGCTTTGTAGGCTTTAAAGGTCGGAGAAGGGCTCGTCGTCAGGCGGCGCGGAGGGCCCTGCGGTGTCGGAGAAGGGCTCATCCTCGGGCGAGCTCTGCGAGGGGGCGGGGTTGGAAGGAGCCGTCGGGCCGCCGTAGGGAGGACGGCCGTAGGGTGCGCCGCCGTACTGCTGCTGTTGCATCATGCGGATGCGCTCCTGCATCCATGCGTTGTAGTCGACGGGCGTGTTGTTTCTGACCGCAAAGAGGACAAATCCCCTGACGGGAAGGAAGGAGCAGAGGAAGGCCATGATGTACGGGCTCCGCGCGTAGTATTTGCGGAAAAAGGCCGCATACAGCATGACGAACGCAAACAGCGTGATAAAGTAGAGAATGAGGCTGATGATCTCCATGACATTGAGGGTCGTGGGCATCCAGCGGATCGCCATGGGAAGTCGGTCAAGGGGGAGAAGCTCGGTGGAGAGGTAGGTCACCGAGTTTACCTCCGTCTCGACGAGCGCATTGTAGGCGGGATTCAGAAGCAAAATGTTCACCGTGAGCGTAAAAATGTTGATGCCAACATAGAGAAACTCAAGGATGGCGGCATACAGCCCCATGCGCTTGACCTTCGCGCCGAACAGGTTGACCTGCCCCGCAAGTCTGCCCGCGAGATAGGTGTTGAGGAAGGGAACAAAGGCCATCCATGCGAGCTTGTCCTCTGCCCGCTTTGCCATTTTATAGAGGCCAAACCCGCCGAAGAGGTGGCCGAGAAGATAGAGCCCGATCGTCACATACAGCGTGATGAGCACGGTCTGCAAGCGGACGGACTGGATCGATTCGATCGTGTTGCCGAAATCGAAATTCAGGTATGAAAGGATCGCCTGCGGGATCCCCATCCAATCAAAAAATTCCATTTATTCCTCCTGCGCACCGAAGAGCGGCACGCCATATTCCACATTCATGAGCATAAGCCCTCTTGCGGGCATCGTCTTGGCCAAAAGAGAGCGTTCGCCCGTCTCAAGTGCCTTTTGCAAATGTTCCGTCCCCTTGCCGAGGCCGATCGCGATGAGCTCCCCCGCAAGGATGCGCACCATGTTGTATAAAAACCCGTCTCCCGTGACCGAGATGCCGTACATGGTATGGTGTTTTTGCGTCTCGGAGCGGATCTCGACCGAGAAGATCGTCCGCTCCGTCGTTTTGACGCTCGAGCCTGCCGCACAAAAGGCCTTGAAATCGTGTTTTCCGCATACCATGTCCGCGGCGGCCCGCATTTTCTCAAGACATGGTACTCCCGAAATTCTGACGGCATAGCGGTCGAGAACGGGAAGCTCCGTCTCCGCGGTGTAGAAGCGGTAGCAGTAGGTCTTGCGCCTTGCCCCCCGCGTGCAGTCGAAGCCGTCGGGTGCCGTACAACTCTTATATACCCGAATATCGGGCGGCAAAACGAGATCAAAGCATGCGGCGAGCTTTTCGGGCGGGAGCGCGGTCTCGGCATCGAGCGTACACACCTGCGCATAGGCATGCACCCCTGCGTCCGTTCTGCCCGAGGCGACGATGCGGGTGGGGACGCCGAGCACTTTTTCGGCCGCTCTCTCGAGCTCCCCCTGCACCGTGCGCTCCCCCTTTTTCTGCCGCTGCCAGCCCGAAAACAGGGTGCCGTCATAGCCGAGAAGAAGTGCGTATCTCATATCACCCCTCCCACATAGACGCGGAGCAGCACGACGCCCGTCACGACCGCGGCGAGCAGGAGAAAGGCGACGAGGTCCCTCCATGTAAAGTGCAGCTTTTTGTACTTTGTGCGCTTTTTATCCCCCATGTAGCAGCGTGCCTCCATGGCCTCGCCGAGCTCGTCAGCCCTGCGGAAGGCAGAGATGAGAAGCGGGATGAGGATGGGGATCATCGCCCTTACCCGCCGTACGGGGTTGCCGCTTGAAAAGTCCGCGCCGCGGGCCATCTGCGCACTCTTGATGCGCTCAGTCTCGTCCGAGAGGATGGGGATCATGCGGAGCGCGAGGCTCATGATGAGTGCCAACGCGTGCACGGGGAAGCGGATCCATTTCAAGGGGGTGAGCAGGCTCTCGAGCCCGTCGCAGAGGGACACGGGAGTCGTCGTGTAGGTCAGCATCGAGGAGAGCGTGACAAGCAGGATGAGGCGTATGACGAGGAAGGCAGAGAAGAGCACACCCTCCTTATACACCGCAAAGACCGTCCATGAGAAGTAGGGGTCCCCCTCTCCGCGGTAGAAGAAGATGTTGATGGCCGCCGTAAAGAGGATGAGGAAGGCGACTCCTCTTATTGCCCTCAGCACCTTCCACACGGGCACCCTCGAGAAGGCCACAATGAGGATGAGCGCGAACGCACACACTGCGAGGCCGTAAAAGCTCGTTGCGAGGAAGATCGCCACGATATAGGCGATGAGAAATATGATTTTGAGACGGGGGTCCACCCTATGCACAAAGGAGGAGACGGGATAGTACTGCCCGAAGGAGACTTCTTTCACGGCGTTCCCTCCCTTGCGGCGAGCACCGCCCTGACAAAGCCGTCCACGGTGAGATTACAGTCGAGCTTGATCCCGCGTTTTTCGAGGGCGATGCAGAGCTTTTGTGTGAGCGGGACGTCGAGGCCGAGCGAGAAGAGCTCCTCCGCTCTTGCGAAAAGCTCCTTTGGCGGGAGCACGCAGACGAGCCTTCCCTCCGAAAAAACGGCGGCGCGGGTGCAGTTTTCGGCAATTTCGTCCATGTCATGGGAGACGATCACGACGGTTTTGCACCAATCCCCGTGGATGCGGTGAAGGAGGTCCATGATCTCCCGTTTGCCAAGGGGATCGAGGCCGGCCGCGGGCTCGTCGAGGATGAGGATCTCGGGCCTTGTGACAATGACGCCCGCAATGGCCGCCCGCCGCTTCTGTCCGCCCGAGAGGTCAAAGGGGGAAACGTCCCTGACGGCCTGATAGTCCAGCCCGACCATCTCGATCGCAGCCCTGACCGCCCTCTCAATTTCCTCCTCCTGCATGCCGCGGGAAAAGCTTTTCAGCCCGAACGCGACGTCGTCAAAGACCGTCTCCGCAAAGAGCTGGGCCTCGGGGTACTGAAAGACCATGCCGACGCTTTTTCTCAGGCCGTAAAAGTCCGTTTTGCGGCTTGCAAGGTCATACTCCCCCACCCTCAGGGAGGGCTCGACGGGAGCGGGACGGCCCTTTTTCGCCTTGGGCCTTCTGTAGTGCTTTAAGGAGGAGGGCAGACGGATGAGGCCGTTGAGATGCTTGACAAAGGTGGATTTGCCGCTCCCCGTGTGCCCGATGATGCCGAAAAATTCCCCCTCCTCAATGGTGAGGGTCACGTCGTCCAGGGCCCTTGCCGCAAACGGCGAGCCCGCATTGTAAACGTATGAAAGATGCTCGGCAATAATGTTCATAGTAAATTTAAAATTTAAAATTTAAAAATTGCGGTGATGGTTCGACTACGCTCACCATGACGTAATTAGGAATGGCCCGTAGAATAGGGGCCGCCGCATCATTCTGAACAGACGAGTTGGATAAGGAACGCAGAGCTGACCTGCCCCGCGCGCATTCTAATTGTGACTAAGCGCGGCACGAGCACCGCCCTTGGTGCGAAGTAGGCGAAGCCGAGGGGATCTCATCAAACCCACGGAGCTCCGTACTGAGAGATGAGATTCACTCGCCCTCTTCGAGGGCTCGGAATGAGGCCCCTCGCTTCCCCTCATAGGGGAAGTACCCGCGCGGCGGGGGATAGGGTTCTAAAACCCCTCAGTCTCGCTACGCTCGACAGCTCCCCTACAAGGGGAGCCAAGACATTCAAATACGCCCCACCTCAATTTTTAATTTATAATTTTTAATTTTCAATTTTTAATTTTCAATTCTCTCCCGATCGCCTCGGCAAGGGTTTCGACGTCGAGGGTGTCGGGGACGGCGAGGCCGCCCGCCTGTAGCTTTTTACAGATCTCGCCGATGCGGGGAAGGGTCAGATTGTACGTGAGGAGCTCCTCATGCCTTTCGAAAATATCCGCGGGGCTCCCCTGCATGACGATCTCCCCCCTGTTCATGACGACGGCGCGGTCTGCGAGCAGGGCCTCCTCCATGAAATGGGTGATGAGGACGACCGTGATATGCTCCTCGGCGTTCAGCCTCTTGACGACGTCCATGATCTCCCGCCGTCCGCGGGGATCGAGCATGGCGGTGGATTCGTCGAGAACAAGGATTTTCGGCTTTAACGCCAAAACGCCTGCGATGGCGACCCGCTGCTTTTGCCCGCCCGACAGCCGTGAGACGGTCGCGTCCCTGCAGTCCTCCATGCCGACGGCGCTGAGGGCAAAGTCGATACGGCGGCCGATCTCCTCCCGCGGAAGGCCGATATTTTCAGCCCCGAACGCGACATCATCCTCCACGATGGAGGAGACCGTCTGGTTGTCGGGGTTCTGAAAGACGACCCCTACCTACCGACGGATGTCATAGAGGTTCTTTTCGGTGAGAAGGGCGCCGAACACCTCGACCCTGCCCTTATCCGCAAGGAGCAGGCCGTTCATGAGGCGGGCGAGGGTACTCTTGCCGCTGCCGTTGTGGCCGAGCACGGCGAGAAGCTCCCCCTCCTCCACGTCGAGGTTGAAATTTTTCATAGCGAAGCCGTCCTCTCCGTACGAGAAGGCGACGTCCTTCATCGAGATTGCCGTCATACGCTTCCCATTATAGCAAAATCCCGCGCAATTTACAAATAAAACAAAATAAAAAATAAAAAATTACGTTGAAAAAATGATGTGGGGGCCCTTGCTCCCCGGCTCCCCTTCTAGGGGAGCTGTCGTCGCAGACGACTGAGGGGTTTTGAGAACCCTATCCCCCCTTCGGGGTACTTCCCCTAAGAGGGGAAGCAAGGGGTCCCTCATCCCGAGGTCCCGCGTCATTCTGAGCAGACAAGTAAGATGAAGAACGACGACTTAATCTGCCCCGCGCGCATTCTATTTGTGACTAAGCGCGGCACGAGCACCGCCCTTGGTGCGAAGTTAGAATCTCGCGGCGGTCTTTATGCTACATAGAAAGGTGCGGCGAGATGCTTCGACCCTTTCGTAGACCCTGTTCTTACTCCTTAGCTCAGCATGACGCCGCACCGCAGCCCTCTCCTTCAAGAAAAATCCTTGCATAGCGCAAGGATTTTTCTTGATAAACAGCTGTTTTCATCACACAAAAAAATCAATCCTCGTTGAGCGATTTCATGTATTTTCGCAAAATCAGATTGATAAATTGAGAAAGCGAACGGTCGTCCTTCTCCGCTTCCGCCTTCAGCTGCTCCAACAAGTCGGAATCGATCGTGATACTTATTTTTTCTTTTAACGGTTGCATGCCTCACCTGCCATTTATTTTTTGTAAAAATTATAACATTTATCATATTTCCTCTTGTCAAGTAGGATAAAATACTACTAAAATGGTTTATGAAAAAAGACGACATGTAAATCGTCTTTTTTTATTCTCAGTGCTTCCTCTTGCGCCGTCTTGACACACCTTGCAGAGAAGCTGTCACGCTGCCTATTTGTGACTGAGGGGTTTGGAACTTCTTCCCCATGCGGTGGGACAAAATCGTCTGTGCCCGAGGGGGTTTCCGTGAGGAAAGCTCCTCGGGCACAGCCTTTGATTGCACCCCCTCCCCTACCCCTCCCCCTCGAAAGGGGGAGGGCGATGGCGGGGCAACATGACGGCGCACACCATGACCCTCATTCCGAGGCGAAGCCGAGCAAATCCCTCTTTAAGTACGGGGGTCCGTAGGTTTAGAGGGATCTCCTCGCCTGCGGCTCGAGATGAGGGAGCCTTGCTGCCCCTGTAGGGGAAGTGCCCGAAGGGCAAAGGGGTTAAACCCCCTCAGTCACTTTGTGACAGCTCCCCTAAAAGGGGAGCCGAGGACGTTGTTTTTTAAATTTTACCCTTTTAATTTTTGATATATTTCTTGACTTTATGTCTGAAACCATTTATAATACAAAATGGCGGTAAGGGAAATGCCGCTGTCACAAAAAAATTTAAAATCATATTTTTATGGAGGTTTTTCGATGACGAAACTGACAATCGACGGCAATACCGCCGCCTCGCATGTCGCATACGCCTTCTCTGAGGTCGCCGCGATCTACCCGATCACCCCCTCCTCCCCCATGGCCGAATCCGCCGACGAATGGGCAACGCAGGGCAGAGTGAACATGTGGGGGCAGAAGCTCCGCATCACCGAGATGCAGTCGGAGGGCGGCGCGGCAGGTGCGGTCCACGGGGCTCTCTCCGCGGGTGCACTCACCACGACATACACCGCATCGCAGGGGCTTCTCCTTATGATCCCCAACATGTACAAGATCTCGGGCG
>CANQWI010000038.1 GCA_947627515.1 uncultured Clostridia bacterium | reverse complement strand
GGTGATTCAAAATAATAAGGTGATGGTTCGACAAGCTCACCATGACCGATTGCGAATGAACCCCCACCCCTACCCCGGTTACGGCGGCGGCAGGGACCGCCGTAACCCCTTCGGCGAGGCCACGCCTCATGTCGTGGCGCAGCTCACAGCCCACTGGGCTGTTGAGCAGAATTGCACCACTCCACCCTTAGAAAGGGGGCGGGCGAGAGGAAGGACGTCATTGGAATGGCCCGTAGGTAACAAGCCCTTATTCTTATTCTCCCAACCACAATTTTTAATTTTTAATTTTTAATTTTTCATTTCCAATTCCTGCGGCGGGGCCCAGAGGGAGGGGGTGCCGAGGATGAGGGGCTCGGAGAGCGTTTTGCGCTTCCAATCCTCGAGGCCTGCGAGCGTCTTATCGTCCATGCCCTGCTCACGGGCGTAATCCAGCATATATTCGGCATATTTTTGTGTTCTGCGGCGAAGGTCAAAGCCCTCGGGCACGAGACTTGCACAGCCCGGCTCCCTCCCGAGCACGACGTCGATGCAGAACAGATTCTTTGCGTAATAGGTATTGATCTCATGGTTACGCGCCTCGAGTGCCTCGATGCTTTTGGTGCTTTGGCGCGAAAAAACGACAGATATATGCCGATTTTCCGCAAATTTCTCCCGCATCTCGAGGACGGACAGGGGCGTTTTCCCGTCCGACACATACCCGCCCGTCGTGGGGTCGAGCATGATCCATTTTCCCATCCCGCGGTCGAAAATTTCACACACGATGTGGTTGTCGGAGTCATAGGGCGAGGCGGGGGAAAGGCCGATTCGGCGGGCGTAAATGCCGAGCGCGAGACAGCAGGCCTGCAGGATGAGTGCCTTTGCGGCGCAGTTGATGCCATGCTCCGGACGGCCGAGACTGTAACGGAGAAGTTCGAGCGCGTCAAACGGGATCGTGCGGCCCTCCTCGCTCAAGGAATAGTCCCCCTTGTGCGTGAGATTTTTTGCAAGGTAGCGGTTGAGGCGCAGGGCACGCTGAAAATCGCTCCCCCTCCCCGCCCTGCTTTCGATGGAAAATTCCTGCTTTATCGTGCAATAAGTCGCATTTTTGAAGTCAAAGGCGCACTCGTACGTCTCCCCCGCGCGGAAGGTCGGCGCGTTGAAAAGAATGCCGCAGTAGACGCCGAGAAGCGTCTCGTCACGCGCAAGCTGTTCCTGTTTATTCATGCTGCTTCACCTCTCTTTTTATCGGATACGGGACATCTGATCCTTGCCCCTGCCGCAAAATTCCTCAGATATCGTATCTTCCGCATTTTCGCCGCAGACATCGCCCCCTCTGCAGCGATCGTCACACCGATAGCTTACCACATACGGGAAAATTTTGCAAGCGCAGAGAAAAAAATATTTCCGTCCCGTGAGTCGCAAGGGCCTTGCTTACGGGCAGGGTTGACAGGGGCGGGAATGTATGGTACAATCATGAAAAAGCAAAGCGAGGGAAAATAATGAAAAGACTTCTGTGCTTCGCACTCGGGACGGCGCTTCTTTTGCCCCTTCTCTCCTCCTGCGGCGGGGAGAGGTGGGACATCTCCAAAAACGGGGACGGCAGTCTCACCGCGACGATCACCCGTCGGGACGGAAAACGCACACTCGTCGTCGAGGGCGAGGGAGAGATGAGGGATTTTCAGGACGGCACGACGCCGTGGTATTCCGAGTGCGGGAGCATCGAGGCGGTCCGAATCGAGGCGGGCACAGGCTCGGTCGGGGAAAACGCCTTTCAGGGCATCTCCGTCCCCTATATCCTGCTCCCCGAGAGCGTCGTGCGCATCGGCGATGGCGCGGCGGGGACGGAAGTCAAGCTGTTCGCCGAAAATGCCGCCGCGACGGATTTAGGGGCGGTGGACGTCTACTATTACAGCGAAAACCTGCCCGAGACCGCCGACGTCTACTGGCAGCAGGATAAGAGCACGGGCGACGTCACGGACGGGCTGCATTCCGCTACCCGCCGTTATTTCCGCTATGACGGCACGGGGACGCCCGTCGCATGGGAATTTTACAAGGTCCTCTTCATCGGGAACAGCTTCACCTACCGCAACGGCATTTCCGAGCCGAGCGGCGGGGTCGCAAGGCTCTTTGGCAGCATTGCGGAGGCTCTTGGCGCGGTCACGGAGACCTACATGATCGCGGGGCCCGGGTGGCATCTCAAGGACCATGCGAATAAGGACGACGTCTGTGGAGAGCAGGTCTCCCTTCTTCTCGAGGCCGTCGACGATTTTGACTACATCGTGCTGCAGGAGCACAGCACGGACTCCATCGACAAAAATGCCGACTTTCTCGACGGGATCAGGGCACTTCAGCAAAAGATCGCCGCCACGCAGACCCATGCGGAGCTCGTTCTCTATGAAACATGGGGCTCCCCCGCCTCCGCAAGGGCGCGAAGTACTACCGTGTCCGCGATGGAAGCGCAACTGAGGGCCGTCTATGAGACCGCCGCAGAGGAATGCGGGATCCCCCTCATCTCCTATGTCGGGAGGGCGTTCACCGAGCTTTATGAGGCGCACCCCGACGACGAAAATTACTATCTTTGGGACACCGACGACCGCCATCAGGGGTACCTCGGGGCATACCTGAGCGCGTGCGTGCATGTCGGGACGCTCCTCGAGCTCGACGTGCGGGAATGCACCTACGGGGGCGAGGAGGGGGCACCCGCAGAGAGCGTTCTCTATGCCCTGCGCGAGGAGGCCTACAGCGCGGTCTTCGGCTGAGCCTCCCCTCGGAAATGGGGAAAATTTACAGAAAATAACGATATTCCGCACATTTTTTGATGAAATTTTATCAAATCTCTTTGCAAACGGTGCGCGGCGTGCTACAATACAAAGCAAATGATATAATGAGCTCCAAATGAAAAAGCTGATTTTCCCTCTTGCGATCCTCTCGGCGTCATGCATGCTCTTCGCCGCCGCCTGCAGCGGCGGTACATCGGGCACACCCTCAACGGGCGACGGCCCCTTCTCGGAGGCCCCGTCTGAAAACCTCCCCGCGGTGGAGGGCTCCGCGCTCGAGACGGTGATCGTCCCGAAGCAGCTCTCCGTCATCGATTCTGCCTTTGGGGAGTGTGAAAATATCAAGAGCGTCTTCTACGAGGGCGAGGAGCTCGTGTCAGGCTACCGGGTCCACCATGAATCGGACAAAAACGAGGCGAATGGGTACGGCAACAAATATTACAGCGCGGGGGCCTTCTACCTTTACAGTGAGGAGCCGAACCCCGACGGCGAGCACCGGCACTACGACGAGGAGGGCAAGCCCGAGATTTGGGAATAATTCAAAGCTCTCTCCCCCGCCCTGTCCTCTCGGCGGGGGTTTTGTTTTGATCGAAATTTCCGTCAGGCGCGACGGATACGGAGGCATTCTATATTACGTCATGGTGAGCCCCGTCGAACCATCACCTTATTTTTTGCTGCGGTGGCCCTTCGACAAGCTCAGGGTGACGTGATTGGGAATGGTCCGTTTTTTATTAACTCCGTGGGGTGGCGGCGTCATGCTGAGCCGAGGAGCAGGAACAGGGTCTACGGAGGCTCGCCCGAAGCATCTCGCCGCACCTTTCTACGGAGCATAATGACCGCCGCGAGATTCTTCAGGTCAGGCCCACGTTTTTCATCCAACTCGCCTGTTCAGAATGACGCGGCGGTCCCTTGCTGCCCCTTTTAGGGGAAGTGGCCTTCAGGCCGAAGGGGTTTTGAAGAACCCCTCAGTCGCTGAAGCGACAGCTCCCCTATGAGGGGAGCCAAGGAAGCCCCTCAGCCACGAAAGTGGCGGCTCCCCCTCAAGGGGGAGCCGAGGGAAACCCCGTAATCGCTTGCAATCTTGCTTTAAAACCGTTATAATGGAATTATGGCACGACCCAATCGGAATTTAAGGAATTTCTGCATCATCGCACATATCGACCACGGCAAGAGCACGGTCGCCGACCGTATCATGGAGCTCACGGGACAGGTTTCAAAGCGCGACATGGAGGAGCAGCTCCTCGACAGCATGGACATCGAGCGGGAGCGCGGCATCACCATCAAGCTCGCCCCCGTCCGCATGTACTACACCGCCCTCGACGGGCAGGAGTACGAGCTCAACCTCATCGACACCCCCGGGCATGTGGACTTTACCTATGAGGTCTCCCGCTCCCTCGCCGCGTGTGAAGGGGCCCTTCTCATCGTGGACGCCACACAGGGCGTGGAGGCACAGACGCTTGCAAACGCCTATCTCGCCCTCGACAACGACCTCGAGATCGTTCCCGTGATCAACAAGATCGACCTTCAGTCCGCGCGCATCGATGAGACTAAGGCCGAGATCGAGGATGTGATCGGGCTGGATGCAAGCGAGGCCCCCTGCGTCTCCGCAAAGGAGGGCACCAACATCCGCGACATCTTAGAGGCGGTGGTGAAGCTCATCCCGCCCCCCGACGGCGACACGGACGCCCCCTTAAGAGCACTCATCTTCGACAGCTATTACGACAACTACAAGGGGGTCATTCTCTTTGTCAAACTCAAGGACGGCAGCGTCATGGTGGGCGACAGGATCAAGGCCTGCCTCTCGGACAAGCTGTACGACGTCACCGAGGTCGGCGCATTTGCTCCCTATCTTCAGCCCAAGGAGAGACTACTCGCGGGAGAGGTCGGCTACATCGCGGCGAGCATCAAGTCCATCGAGGACGTTGCGGTCGGCGATACGGTGATTTCGGCCGACAAACCCGACACGCCCCCGCTCCCCGGGTATAAAAAGATCCGGCCCGTCGTCTTTTGCGGTATTTATCCCCTCGACGGGAGCAAATTTCTCGACCTCAAGGAGGCGATCTTAAAACTCAAGCTCAACGACGCCTCCCTCACCTTCGAGCCCGACAACTCCGTCGCGCTCGGCTTCGGCTTCCGCTGCGGATTTTTGGGGCTTCTGCACATGGAGATCATTCAGGAGCGCATCGAGCGGGAATTCAATCTCGACATCATCACGACCGCCCCCTCCGTCTCCTACCTCGTGCACAAGACGGACGGCAGCGAGCTTTACGTCGACAACCCTTCCCATCTTCCCCCCGTCTCCGAGATCGAATGGATGGAGGAGCCCATCGTGAGGGCCGAGGTATACTCCCCACCCGACTATTTGGGCTCCGTCATGGACCTCTGTCAGGACAAGCGCGGCACCTTCAAGGACATGACCTATCTCGACACGAGACGGGTAAAGCTCGAGTATCTTCTCCCCCTCAACGAGATCGTGTACGACTTCTTTGACGAGCTCAAATCGAGGACAAAGGGCTATGCGAGCTTTGACTATGAGCTCGCGGGGTATCAGAGGAGCAGGCTCGTGCGGCTCGACATCCTCCTGAACGGCGAGATCTGCGACGCGCTCTCCATCATCGTCCATGAGGAGCGGGCATATGCGCGGGGCAGGACGCTCTGCGAGAATTTAAAGGACGCCATCCCGCGCCAGCTCTTTGAAATTCCTGTACAGGCGGCGATCGGCGGGAAGATCATCGCCCGCGAGACGGTGAAGGCGGTGCGAAAGGACGTGCTCGCCAAGTGCTACGGCGGCGATATCACGCGAAAGAAGAAGCTCCTCGAGAAGCAGAAGGAGGGCAAGAAGCGCATGCGCCAGATCGGCACCGTCGAGGTCCCCAGCGAGGTCTTCATGCAGATCCTGAAGACGAACAAGGATAAATAAATTCGGAGCAGCCCATGAAAAAAATCAAGATTTTTTTGGCCTCTTCCATCACGGAGCTGGAGACGGACCGCGATAAGCTGCAGGCGTTTGTCGACCAGCTCAACGATATCTATTTCGATTACGGGATAAGGATCTCCCTCTTTCGCTGTGAAAACGGCAACAAGGCCATCACGGCCGAGGGCAAGCAGACGGAGCTTGACAATGAGATCAGAAGCAGCGAGCTTTGCCTCTTTCTCTTTTTCCGCAAGCTCGGCGACTACACCCGTCATGAATTCGACGTCGCGCTGGAGGCCTTTCGGGACTGCAAAAAACCGCAGATCGTCACCTACTTCAAGTATGTGGACGACCCCGACGAGATGCAGGGAGAGATCCGCTCCTTCATGCAGCGGCTTGACGAGGAGATCAAGCACTACTATAATATCTATAAGCATATCGACACCCTTCGGCTCGGCCTTTACATGCAGATCAGCCTGATGGGCCTCGGCACCGAGGAGGCCAAGGTCGAGAACGGAAAAATTCTCCTTGCGGGCAGGGAGATCGCCGACACGGAGAATTTACCCATGTTCACGGGCAATCAATCGATCACGGAGCTGAAGGCGCGGCTCAGAAGCGTCACGGCGCAGTACTATGACCTTCGCGCAAGGAGCCGTGACGACGAAGCCAACGACGAGCTGTACTTTGCCTATTCCAATATCGCAAGCGAGAAGGCAGACCTTGAAAAGCAGTTGCGCGACGCCGAGAAGAGGGTGCTGGAGATCTCAGGCAGGATGTATGAGGAGACGGCAAGGGGCAGGCTCTCCCCCCGTCAGGCCGCAGCCTACCGCGCCTTTGAACGGGGCGACTATAGGGACGCGCTTGAGATCCTCGACCTCAAGGAGATCATGGCAGACCTTGCCCACAACGAGGAGATGGCGGCGGGCAATACCGCGCAGGTCCAGACCAATGTCAATGAGCTTTTGCAGCGCATCGAGGTGATGTCCGCAGACGGCGTCGACGGAAACGAGGCGAAGGAGATCGAAAAAATCTATGAGACCGTGCTGGAGCGCATCGAGAAATTCAATCTCGCAAAGGACCCGATCTACAGCTATGCCGTCTTTTTGCACAGTCAGAACGACTTTGACAAGGCCATCGCGGTCGCAGAGCAGCTCGACTACTATTATTCCAACCCGAAGGAGCCCGCAAGCGATCAAAGGCGGGCGTGTCTGTGGAATTTACTGGGGGCTCTCTATAACAATACGCAGCGGAATGCGGAGGCAGAGGAGACATCTAAAAAATCGATCGGGCTCTATGAACGGATGCTGCGGGAGCAGCCCTCAGCCTCCGTCGAGCTCAATCTGGCATTAAGCTACGTAACTCTCGGAAATCTTTACAGGAAGACGCTGCGATATGAGGATGCGGAGACGATAAGTCGAAGAGCGCTTGAGATCCTCGAACGCCTCGTAGGGCAAATGTACTCTTCGGTCGAGCCGAATCTGGCGGATATCTGCAACAATCTCGGCGTTCTTTATAGCGAAATGCAGCGGTATCGGGAAGCGGAAACCATGCATCAGAGAGCACTTGAGCTCCGCAAGCATTTGGCAAGGCAGGGCACGCCCTCCTCCGAATACAGCTTATCGATGAGCTATGCAAATATCGGGGTTCTCTACTTCAATACCAAGCAATACGAAAGAGCGGAGACCCCCTATCGAAAAGCGATCGAGATCTGCGAGCGGCTCTCTAAGCAAAATCCTGCCGCATTCGAGCCCGCCCTTTCGGATTACTACAATAATCTCATATCGCTTTACAGTGAGCTCGGACGGTTTTCGGAGGCAGAGGCGGCGGCCCGAAAAGCGATCGGGATCCGTACGCGGCTGGCAAAATTCAACCCCGCAGCCTTTGAGCCGAATCTGGCCCTGTGCTATTGCAACCTCGGCTCTCTCTACGATAGCATGCAACGCTATGGGGATGCAGAGCTCGCTTACCAAAAATCGATCGAGATCCGCGAGCGGCTCTCAAGTCAAAACCCCGACGTATATTTTTCCCATCTTGCAGACAGCTACGGCAATCTCGGAGCTCTCTATTATAACACCGGCCGATTTGAGGAAGCGGAGGCAGAGTACAGGAGAGCAATTGAGATCGATGAGCAGCTTGTAAAGCGGGGTCCCTCCGCGGTAGAGCACAAGCTGGCCAAGCTTTACGACGATCTTGCAAATCTTTACGACGACACGCAGCGGTATCAGGACGCGGCAGCGGAATATCAAAGGGCAATCGCGCTCCGTGAACGGCTGGCGAAGCAAAATCCCGCGCTCCATGAGCCGCAGCTGGCAGCAAATTACAACAGCCTTGGGCTGATTTATGAAAACCTTGACCGCTGCAAGGAAGCGGACGCGATGTACGGCAAGTCGATCGCACTCTACGAAAAATTGGCAAAACAGGATCCCGTCGCATTTGAATACGGGCTGGCAGACGTCATGGTCAATCTCGGGAATCTTTACGTCGACATGGACCGTGACGAGGAGACGCTCAGGCTATTCGGGACCGCATTGGCCATTACAAAAAAACATCCGAGCGAGGAGGACTTCGCCGAGCTCGGTGCGGCGATCGAGGAGGCCTTGAGCGAATATGAGGACGACGAATGACCTTCGATCAGAGCGTTTATGAATACCTCAAAACGGTGCCGCGGGGGAGAGTCGTCACCTACGGGATGATCGCGCGGGCCATCGGGCGGCCGAGGGCCTCGAGGCAGGTCGGAAACGCCCTTCACCGCAACCCCACGCCCGTCGTGGTCCCCTGTCACCGCGTCGTCAACCGTGAGGGGCGGCTTGCGCCCGCGTTTGCCTTCGGCGGCATCGAGGTGCAGGCCGAGCTTCTCCGTGCCGAGGGCGTGGAGGTCGTCGACGGATATGTGGATATGGAAAAATACACCTGGGACGGCTGCTCTGTCCCGCAGACAGGAGAAAGCAGATGAAAAAAATCAAGATCTTTTTGGCCTCGTCCATCACAGAGCTGAAAATCGACCGCATCGAGGTGGGCGATTTCATCCGTCAGCTCAACGAAATTTACTTCGACCGCGGCGTGAGGTTCTCCCTCGTCAAATGCGACGACTACGATAACGCCATCGCGGCAGAGGGAAAGCAATCGCAATTCGATAAGGAGATCCTCGACAGCGAGCTCTGCTTTTTCCTGTTCTTCAAACGGGTGGGAGACTATACCCGCCACGAGTTCGAGGTCGCCCTCGACGGCTTCAAAAGCTCCGAAAAACCGAAGATCGTCACCTATTTCAAATATATCACCTCGCCGCAGGAGATGGAGGGCGAGGTGCAGCAGTTCATGAAAATGCTTGACGAGGAGATCAAGCACTACTACAATGTCTATCAGAATATCGACACCCTGAAGCTCGGGATCCTCATGCAGATCAAGCTCATGGGGCTGGACGTCGAGGAGCCCAAGGTGGAGAACGGCAGGGTGACCTTCGGCGGGCTCACGGTCGCCGATACGCAGAATTTGCCGATATTTACGGGAAATGCGTCGCTTACGGAGCTCAAAAACAGCCTGGAGGCTCTCACGAGGCAGTATTATGAGCTTCAGCAAAAAGCGCGGAGCGAGCCTGAAAACGATGCGCTGTACTCTGCCTATTTTCGCGTCGCAAACGAGAAGGCGGCGGCCGAGCAGGCGGTAAGGAACGCCGAAAGGGCGGTGCTCGAGGCGTCGAAGCGGATGCACGAGACCACGGGCAGGGGCAGCCTCTCCCCCCGTCAGATCGCGGCATACCACGCCTTCGAGCTCGGAAATTATAAGGACGCGCTGGAGATCCTCGACCCCGACGAGATCATAGCAGAGCTTGACCACAACGAGCAGATGGCAGAGGGTTACAGGGAGCGCATTCAGATCAACGTCAACGAGCTCTTGCAGCGCATCGAGGTCATGAAAGCGGACGGCATCGACAAGGACGAAGCGGAAGAGATCGAGAAAATCTATGAGACGGTGCTGGAGCGCATCGAGAAGCACAAGCTCGAAAAAGCGCCGCTCTATGATTATGCCTGCTTTTTAAGCGATCAGAATAACCATGAGAAGGCGATCGAGGTCGCGAAGCAGCTCGAATATGAGTACGCAAATCCGAAGGCCCCCGCAAGTGACAGACAAAAGGCACATCTGTGGAATCTGCTTGGGACTCTTTACAGCAACACGCAACGCTATGGGGAGGCAGAGGACACATATAAAAAGGCGATCGAGGTCTGCGAGCGGCTCTCCGAGCAGGATCCCGCCGCGTTTGAGCCCTATTCAGCGATGTGCTACGGCAATCTCGGGCTTCTTTACAGTGACACGCAACGCTACACAGAGGCAGAAGAGTTATATAAGAAGGCGATCGGGATCCGTGAGCGATTGACGCAGCAAAATCCCGCCGCACATGAGCCCAATCTTGCGATCAGCTACAACGCGCTCGGGATTCTTTACAGTGACACACAACGCTATGCGGAGGCAGAGGACACATATAAAAAGGCAATTGAGATCCAAGAGCGGTTGGCGCAGCAGAATCCCGCCGCATTTGAACCGGAGCTTGCGATGAGCTACAACAATCTCGGACTTCTTTACCGCTATACACAACGCTATGCAGAGTCTGAGAACGCGCATAAAAAGGCAGTTGCGATCGATGAGCGATTGGCACAGCAAAATCCTGCCGCATTTGAGCCTGATTTGTCGGGAAGCTACAACAATCTCGGAAATCTTTACTCGAGTACGCAACACTATATGGAAGCGGAGGAGAAATTCAAGAAGGCGATAGAGATCCGCGAGCGGCTCTCAAAGCAAAATCCCGCCGCATTTGAACCCAATTTGGCGGCGGGCTACATGAATCTCGGAAATCTTTACGTCAAAACATATCGCCATGAGAGGGTGGAAGAGCTTTACGGGAAGGCGATCGCGATCTACGAGCGTTTAGCGCAGCAGAACCCCGCCGCGTTTGAGCCCACCCTGGCGGGAAGCTACCTGAATCTCGGCATTTTTTACGAGCTGACGAAACGCTATGAGGAGGCACTGGAAAGGTATGGCAGGGCGTTTGAGCTTGCAAAGAAATATCCGCAAAACAGTGCCTGTATACAGGTTCTCAGGTTTGTAGCCAATCGCGGCTTCAACGATTGACGCAAGGCCTATCGAGGCCCTGCGGGCGGGGGATCGGCCGTCCCTCGGAGGGGCAGGCGACAAAAAGGAGGCACCCATGTCCGGGATCTATCTTCACATTCCGTTTTGCAGGCACAAATGCACCTACTGCGATTTC
Source organism: uncultured Clostridia bacterium (assembly GCA_947627515.1). Taxonomy (GTDB): domain Bacteria; phylum Bacillota; class Clostridia; order Christensenellales; family Borkfalkiaceae; genus Gallimonas. Next base: position 3,670 of record CANQWI010000038.1, on the reverse strand, counting down.
ACCTCATTTCCCGATAAGCTCGGCCTTGCGGAGGCCTATATGGCATGCCTCTGTAAGGAGCTCGAGCTGCGCGGGAGGGAGCTTGAAAGGGAGACCTTTGACACCGTCTATTTCGGCGGCGGGACCCCCTCCGTCATCGATCCCGACTACATCTATGCCGCGATGAAGCAGATCGTAAAGCATTTTCATCTCACCAAAAATCCCGAGGTCACCATCGAGATGAATCCCGGGACGGTCTCCGAGAAGAAGATCGCGACCTACAAGCGGGCGGGCATCAACCGCTTTTCCGTGGGGCTGCAGACGGCCATCGACTCCCAGCTTGAGGAGCTCGGCCGCATCCATAACGTCAGGGACTATCTCTATTGCACGAGTCTTCTGAAGGGAGAGAATTTCTCCGCGGACGTCATGCTCGGCCTCAAGGGGCAGACAAAGGAGGACGTCCGCAAGACCGTCGAAGTCGCCGCATGGAGCGGGGCAAGGCACATTTCGATGTACGCCCTGACCCCCGAGGACGGCACCCCCATCTACACCGACTATCTCAACGGCGAGCTCCCCGACGCCGACGAGGTCCGCGCCCTCTACGACTATGGCTACGCGCTTCTCAGGGAAAAGGGGTATTCCCGCTACGAGGTCAGCAATTTCTGCAAAAAGGGGTATGAATCCCGCCACAATCTCAACTACTGGCGGCGCGGAGAATATATCGGAGTGGGCGTCTCGGCGAGCAGCTTCTTCTACGGGAGAAGGTTCACGAACACCTTCGACCTCGATGAGTATATGAAATGCATCCTCTCGGGATTTTTGCCCGTCGTTGAGAATGAAAGAGTGGAGGAGAAGGACGCGAAATTCGAATTCGTCATGCTCGCCCTCCGCACCGCCGAGGGGATCTCCGCGGAGAGATATCATGCGGCTTTCGGGAGCGACTGGCGGGAGGATTTTGCCGCCGCCCGCAAGAAAAACGCAGCATATCTCACGGAAAACGGCGACCGCACCTGTATCAAGGACGAATATCTGTACGTCCAGAATCACATCCTGATGGACTTCATGGAAAATTGAGCGCATGGCAGGGGCAGATCCGTAATGCCCCGCCGCGGCTTTTACAATTCAGAATTTTAATTTACTCGAGGTACCTTATGAAAATCGCAATGACAGGCGTGAGCGGCAACATGGGCAGAGAGGCCCTCGCGCAGACAATGGAGCTTGACAGCGTCGAGCTCGTCCGCGTCCTTCTTTCATGGAGAAAGCGTAACAAGCAGCTCGCAAAAAGGCTCAAAAAACAGTACGGGGACCGCATTGAGATCATGCGCGGCTCCCTCGCAAACAGAGAGGCCTGCAGAGTGCTCGTCGCGGGCATGGACTACGTCATTCACATGGCGGCCGTCATTCCTCCCCGCTCGGACAACGACTTCGACGCGAGCGAGGAGTGCAATCTCATCGGCACCATGGCCCTTGCGGACGCGGTATATGAAGCGGACCCCCAGCCCAAATTCGTACATATCTCCACGGTCGCCCTGTATGGAAACCGCAACGAAAAGCACCCCTTCGGCAGAGTGGGCGATCCCCTCCTCATCTCCCCCTTCGACACCTACGCGATGCACAAGCTCAGGGCAGAGCGGTACGTTCTGGAGCGCGGCATCAAAACATGGGCTGTGCTGAGGCAGTCTGCGATGCTTCACCCGAACATCATGAGCGACAACATCAGCGACGGCTTGATGTTTCACACCTGCATGAACGCCCCCTTGGAATGGGTGAGCTCGCGGGACAGCGGACTTCTCATCAAGCGCATCCTCGAGCGGGATGAAAAGGGCGAGGTGGACGGCTTCTGGAAAAACATCTACAACATCGGCGCGGGAGAGCACGGACGGTCGACGGGGTACGACACCTTTAATTTCGGCTTCCGCATGATCGGCGGGTCGACGGAGAAATTTTTCAAGCCCGACTGGTTTTCCTACCGCAACTTTCACGGCCTGTGGTACTATGACGGCGATGTGCTCGAGGAGCTCTTTCACTACCAAAGAGACGGCGTCGAGGAGTACTGGGACGCGCTTGCGAAAAAGCACCGCATCTACGCGCTTGGAAAGCTGGTGCCAAAAAAGCTCATCCACTTCTTCCTCTTCCGTCGCCTGCTGAAGACCCCCAACTCCCCCATGCACTGGAAAAAATCGGGGGACAGTGCGCGGGTGTATGCCTATTTCGGCCCCGTAAAGACCCCGACGACATGGTCGGAGTGCAAAATCATCTCGCGCGGGGAGCTCGGCGACTATGACGCCATGCGCAAAAAGGAGAACGCCGTCCTGCTTTCACACGGCTATGACGATACAAAATCTCCCCTCGACTGGACGATCGGGGACGTCCGCAGTGCCGCCCTCTTCCGCGGCGGGGAGTGCCTTGCAAGGGAGCTTACGGACCCCTACGCGCCCATCGAATGGAGATGCCACGAGGGACACACCTTCAGGCTCTCCGCGTACACCGTTTTAAAGGGCGGGCACTGGTGTCCGCAGTGCTGTGAGCCCGCGCCGTGGGACTTCGACAGACAGGCAAAATTTTCACCCTACATTGCACAGGTCTGGTACGACAGCCATGCAAAAAATGAAGACATATGCTACGATTTAGACGGAAAAACTCCCGTCATAAGGAGCCTTGAGGAGAACAAATGAGGATCGTCTGCTGCTGCTTTTCTGGCACGGGAAACACCGAGCGTGCCTGTCGGGAGCTATTGAAAAAATTGGAGGAGCGCGGGCATGAGACCGCCTACTTTGCCATCCGCAGGGACGCGGAGAGGCCGTCTCTTGCGGGCTGCGACCTGCTTCTCATCGGCTACCCCGTCCACGGGTTCAACGCCCCCACGCCCGTCCTCAAGTTTTTGAAATCGCTCGATAAAACGCAAAAAAAGACGCCCTGCTATCTTGTCAGGACGTCGGGTGAACCCTTGAGGCTCAACAATGCCTCGGGCATCACCCCCAAGCGCATCCTCAAGAGAAAGGGGTATGCGGTGTACGGGGAATTCCACTATGTGCTCCCCTACAACATCATCTTCCGTCACTCGGACGGCATGGCGGCGAGGATGCAGCAGGGAATGGAGCTTCGTCTCCCTTCCGATGCCGAAAAAATCGCACTTATGCAGCGGTTTAAGGTCAAACGCGGCCCCATGACGCGCTTTGTCTCCTTTGTCTGCCGCGTAGAACACACGGCGATGCCGCTCATCGGGCGGCACTTCAAGACGACCGAAAAATGTGTCGGCTGCGGCAAGTGCGAGAAGGTCTGTCCGCAAAAAAACATTCACATATGTGACGGAAAACCCGTATTCGGCAAGTCCTGCGTCGGGTGTATGGGGTGCGTCTTTTCGTGTCCCGCGGACGCCATTCGCCCCGCCCTCTTCAATGGGTGGAGGGTCAACGGCGCCTACTCCTTCGACGCCCCGCCCGCCACCGATGACGAGGTCTGCAAGTACTGCAAAAAGGCGTATTTGAGGTACTTCCACGAGGGTGAGAAGTGAGCTTTGGAATTATGAATTTAAAATTTAAAATTAAAAATTAAAAATTGCGGTGGGGCGTGTCATTCTCAATTATGTCCCACCTTTTTCTTGGCTCCCCTCCCAGGGGAAAATTTTGCAGTTCTGTCAAGAGTTGATAACTCTTGACGCAAAATTTTCTTGGCATTTGCCCATATGCTC
>CANQWI010000037.1 GCA_947627515.1 uncultured Clostridia bacterium | reverse complement strand
TTTCTCAATCACGGCGCGGAGCAAAACCACGCTTTTGCGGCAGCGCACTCAATTTGCGCGATACCTCGCGCTTATTGAACTTGCATATAACGCTTCCGTGGCCAACTTAATTGATGAACAAAGCACTTCGCTCGATGATTTCTTTTTTGTCCTTAAAAAAGAAATCATCGAATTATCAGTTTGTTGTTCTTCTCACGCTCAGAATTTTATCCTTTGCGGTGAGGCGATTGATGAGCACCTCGATGTCCTGACGGCTGAGAAGGGTGACCGTGACCTCGACGATGGCGTCCCCGTTTTTATCGTACCGCCCGTTGATGGAGGAAAGGGTGAGCTTCATGTCCGCAAGCACATTGGAGATCGCAGAGAGTGCGGCCCCCTGCTCCTCCGCCGTGATGATGAGCCCCGCCTTGAAGCGGGCGTCCTGCATGCGCTCCCCCGTCCATTCCGCGGGCTGGAGACGGTCCTTTTCTGCATTGCGGATGTTCGGACAGTCGCTCCTGTGAATGACGATCCCCCTTCCGCGCGTCACATATCCGACGATGTCGTCCCCGGGCACGGGCGAGCAGCAGCCCGCAAAGGAGACAAGCAGCCCGCTCATCCCCTTGATCGTGACGGTACCCTTGGCGTTCCTCTCCTTAAAGGGCTGAAGAACAGGCGTCGGGACCTCCTTTCTGAAATAGTCGACGAGCTTGAAATAGACTTGATTGACGGAGACGGCGCCGAACCCGATCGCCGAGAACATCTCCTCCTGCGTGTCAAAGGAGTACTTCTCGGAGACCTTCTGAAAGCTCTCGGGCGTCAAAATCTCGGAGAGCTGGTAGCCCTTGCGCTTGGCGGTGTCCTCGAGCATCGTTCTGCCGAGCTTGATGTTATCCTCCCGCATCTCCTTTCGGAAAAAGGACTTGATCTTCGCCCTTGCCGACGGGGATTTGACAAACTTCAGCCAATCGCGGGACGGGCCCTTGCTCGTGGGCGAGGTGATGATCTCGACGACGTCGCCGAGGTGGAGCACGGAATCGAGCGGCACGATCTTACCGTTGACCTTTGCCCCCGTACAGCGGTTGCCGACCTCGGAGTGGATGGCATAGGCGAAATCGACGGGCGTGGCGTTTTCGGGAAGGGAAATGACTTTGCTATGCGGCGTAAAGACGAGCAGCTCGCTCGAGTAGAGCTCCTCCTTGACGCTGTTCATGAACTCCTTGGAGTCGCGGAACCCGCCCTGCAGGTCCATCATCTCCCTGATCCATGAGATCCTCTGGTCGAGGGTGGTCTCGTTGTCCCGCTGCTCCTTATATTTCCAGTGCGCCGCGATACCGTATTCGGCCGTGCGATGCATCTCCTCGGTGCGGATCTGGATCTCAAAGGGCTGGCCGAAGTTTGTGACGACCGTCGTGTGCAGGGACTGGTACAGGTTGGGCTTGGGGGTCGCGATGTAGTCCTTGATGCGCCCCGGGACGGGCTTCCACTTCATGTGGATCTTACCCATGACAGCATAGCACTCGTTCACTGTGCCGACAATGACGCGCACGGCCGTGAGGTCATAGATCTGGTCAAGCGTCCTGTTCTTGGACTTCATCTTCTTGTAGATGGAGTAAAAGTGCTTTGGCCGACCGAACACCTCGCCCGTGATGTCCGATTCCTTTAAAATGGCATTGATCTCCTCGACAACAAAGTCGACAAAGCGGTTGCGCTCCTCAAGCTTCTGATGGATGTTTTCGACGAGGAATTCAAAGGCCTCGGGGTCGAGATATTTGAGGCAAAGATCCTCGAGCTCGCACTTTACCTGACTGATACCCAGTCGCCCTGCGATGGGCGCGTAGATATCGAGGGTCTCCTGCGCCATTTTCTGCTGGCGTTCCTTGGAGAGAAAGTTCAGAGACCGCATGTTGTGGAGGCGGTCGGCAAGCTTGATGATAATGACGCGGATGTCCTTTGCCATCGCGATGAAGATCTTGCGGAAGTTTTCAGCTTCCTCCTCCTCCTGCGATTTAAAGACGATCCTGTCGAGCTTGGTGACGCCCGAGACGAGGGACAGGACCTCCTCGCCGAACTCCCGCTTGATGTCCTCCTCGGTGGCGGGGGTGTCCTCTATGACGTCATGCAAAAGGGCGGCCGCGATCGTCGCCGCGTCGAGGCCGAGGTCGACAAGGATCTCCGCAACGGCGCAGGGATGGATAAAATACGGCTCTCCCGAGGCCCGCTTCTGGTCGCTGTGGGCCTTTTTGGCAAAGTCGAACGCGCGGAGAAGCATATCCCTCTCCTCGCCGACATAATATTCGTACACCTTCATGAGGATAGATTCCATCATTCCCCCTTCATGCGGACCGCCGCCGCATAGATGGATGAATCCATGAGGTCCTTTCTCTCTCCCCGCACGGTGCGGAGAACACCGCCGTCGAGCACGACGAGGCCGAGCTCCTCAAACACCAGCAACGCGAAGAGCAGCTGCAGCTCCCCGAAGCCGAGCCCTTTTGCGGCATAGGCAATGTCCGCAAGGCTCTCCCCTCTCAGTCCCGCGCCCCTGACGGCGGCAAAGATCTTCAAGAGCGTCTCCCGCGCCGTATCGCACTCCGCAAGAGGAGAAGCAACGGGATCGCCGTCGAGATAGACCCTCGCCCGACCCGTGTCGATGCCGTCCGCAGGCGCGTCAAGAAAGACAACGTCGCGGTAGGAGGAGAGGTCGCACCCCTCCTCGGGAGCATACAGCAGGGTGTTGCAGACATTGGTCGAGGAGAGACGGTAAACATCCACAGGCACATTTTCGAGTGCGGGGAATGTGCGCAGGGCCTGCCGCGAGAAGCAGACGGCCGCAAGCCCGTACGGGCAGGCCGCGAGCCTTTCCTCGAGAAGCGTGTTGAGAGCAGAGGCGGAGAGCGTCTCCCCCTGCGGCGACCGGCCAAGCGTCCTCATGCGCCGCTCAAAGGCGTCGAGCTCGGCCTTTTTCCCGCTCAAGCCGTCGCAGAGCACGCCTCTTACAAAGCCCTTTAAATACTCTCTGCCGCGGAAGGTGGACAGGTTGAATTCATAGACGATATTCTTTTTTAAATCGCTCTCGAGCAGCCTGCGGTCCTTCAGCCCGCCGAAATACATAAAGGAGAAGCCCTTGAGGGTGAAGGAGAGGTGCGTCGAGCCGGGCTTGACGAGGCTGACGTCCAGCCCCTCAGCAGAGGTGCAGAAGAGCGGGCGTTTGTTGCCCATGCCAAAGGGCTCCAGCCGCTCGAGCTCGCGGGCGATGCGCTCGGGCTCCTCCGTCGTCTCGCAGACGGAGAGCGTCTGTTCGAAGTCCTCGCGGGTGTATTTTTCGCCGATGTAGGCGTTGAGCGCGGCCTTGAGAGCTTCAAAATTCTCCTCGCGGACGTTGATGCCCGCCGCCTGCGCGTGCCCGCCGAACTCCTCGATGTACTCCGAGCAGGCCTTGAGAGCCTCGAAAATATTGACTGCCTCGATGCTCCTCGCGCTGCCCTTGAGCATGTCGCCGTGCTTGACAAAGAGAAGGGCGGGACGGGCGAATTCCTCGGCGACGCGGGCGGCCACGATGCCGACAAAGCCCGCATTCCAGTTCTCCGCGGCAAGCATGATGACGTTGCCGTAGGCCCCCTCCTCTCTCGCCATTGCCGAGGCCTGCGCATAGAGCTCGTCACAGCAGTGCTGGCGTTCGGAATTGTAGAGGTTGAGTTTGTCGACGAGGGCGGGGATCTCCTCCTCATCCTCCGTCGTAAAGAGGCGCAGAGCCGTCCGCGCGTCCCCCATTCTCCCCGCCGCATTGACGCGGGGGGCGACGGTAAAGGCGAGCGTCTGCGAGGTGACCTCAAGCGGCTTCTGCAAAAATCCGCGGAAGGCGGGACGGGGATCCCTGCGGATGAGCCTCAGCCCCTCGGCCACGATGTCGCGGTTTTCCCCGAGAAGCGGCACGCTGTCTGCCACCGTGGAGAGGGCCGCAAAGTCAAGATAGGCGTATGCCCTTTCTCCGAGAAGGGCGCAGGCCAGCTTAAAGGCCACCCCCGCGCCGCAAAGATTGTCATAGGGATAGTCGTCCTTCAGCTTGGGATTGACGACAATGCAGTCGGGGAGGACCTCGGGCAGCTCGTGGTGGTCGGTGACGATCACATACGCGCCCTGCTCCTTGATGTACTCGACCTCGTCGCGGTTGGAGATGCCGCAGTCGACGGTGATGAAGAGATCGGGCAAAAATTCGTCAAAGATGCGGTCGATTGCGCCGATGCTGAGGCCGTACCCCTCCGTCCTCTCGGGGACATAGAGATAGGGCTCGACGCCGAACGCCCTGAGCGCACGCGAAAGAATGGCACAGGCGCCGATGCCGTCCGCATCATAGTCGCCGAACACGGCAACGCGCCAGCCCTCCTCCTTCGCACGCGTGATGAGCGCGACAGCCTCCCTCATCCCCTGCATGAGGAGGGGCGAGAGAAAGCGGCGTTTGCCGGGGTCGAGGAAGGCGGCCATCTTCTCCTCGGTATCCATGCCGCGGGCATAGAGAAGAGACGCCGTCGTCTCGGTGAGAGACAGCCTTTGTGCGAGCGTCCTGACGGTATTCAGTTGTTCGGGAGAAAATTCGTATTCCCGGACAAGCTTTTTCATATTACCTCGAGGTATCCGAATTATGCAAAGCGGCGGGATGCCCCGCCGCCTGAGTTTCTTGTGCCTTACTTATCGGCCTTCTTTTCCTTGCCGACGTACTTGGTTTTGTTGTTGCGGGAGAACTTATCGAGGGCCCGTCTGACCTGCAAATGGACCGCGGGGCCGAGGACAAGGCTCGAATAGAGGGGCGCGACGACCGCGATGAGAAGAGGCAGAGCCAACGCCCTGACGCCGTTTGTCGCAAGCGCACCGAGAAGGAGCACAGCGGCGGCGAGGCTGCCCGCAATGATGAGGATCCATCTCCACGCGCCGCGGTAGGCGGTCTCCACAGAGGTCTCCGCGTCGAGAGGGGTCTCGGACTCCTTCTTGAGGGTGCGGAGCTTGATGCAGTGGACAAGCCAAAGGGCGAGGGAGAGAAGAGCCGCGACGGACGCATAGAGGAGCGGTGCCGAGGCATAGACGGGAATGCGTGCGATCGCAAGCACCGCAAGCGTGAAGAGCGCGTCATGCAGCGAGAGCGCAAGGCCCGTCAACGCACAGCCAAGCCCGAAGCGGATGCCGAGATAGATGAGCCCCGCAACGACTCCCACCGCGATCGCACCGCGCCATATATAGTCCGTGGCCGATGTGACCGTCTCGGTATGCCATGCAAGATAGACGGTGTACGCGCCGTTGAGGTCGTTGTCTGCCTCGAGTTTGGTCTCAAGCTCCGTCTTGACCTTCTCCTGCGTTTCAGCGGAAATTTCCGAGGTAAAGTAGTAGTTGAGGGCTCCTTTTTCGCCCGATTCACCCGTGCCCTTGGTCTTCTGAAGATCGGAAACGGTGAGGCTGTTGCTCTTGAGCACCTCCTCGCAGTAGCTCTCGAGCTTATCCTGCAGCTGCTCGCTGTTGACGACGGTGATGTCATACTTGACCTCGAGCTGCAGATTGTCGGGACGCTCTGCCGCTGTGTTGAAGCCGAGGAGCACCGTCAGGATGATGCCCGCAATTATGACGACTGCGGAGATCGCAAGCCAAATGGGGAGCTTCTTCCACGGTTTGAACTTATTCATCTTCGGTTTCCTCCCTCTTGAAGTTACAGAAGGGACCCTTCTTGTCGGTATATGCCATGAGGATCGCCCAGTTGAAGCGATTGAGAACAAGCGTCCCGAGCCCCGAGAACACGGCCGTGAGGCCGAACACGAAGGCGAAGCCGCTCAGAGGAGGCAGGGCGACGAAGAAGGTGAAAAATCCTGCAAGGGCGAGCACGATATGCACGTCGAAGAGGTTCCAGAAGCACTTCGAATACCCCGTCTTGACGGAGGAGGTCATGGTCTTGCCCGTCGCATATTCCGCCCTTGCCTTTTCGAAGGTGACGGCATTGGAGACGCAGAGAAGGAGCGAGGTGAGCATGAAGGCGGCGAACGTCTCGACGCTGAGGGTCAGGAAGGGGATCGCCCACACGCACAGCACCGTTCCGCAGAGGAACAGAAGATAGGTGTAAAGGTGTGCAAAGCCGAGGAGATGATATCTCACAAAGAAGAATATCATCATCGCCGCAAAGAGGATCGCATAGACGATGTACATCCAAAGCAGTGAATTTTCACCGTACAGCGCGTGATAATTCACGGTGTTCTCCACGTCGAAGGAGAGCGTCGTCTGCACACCGTTGACTGCGGTGTCGATGAGGACGGCCGAGGTCTTTGCGGAGATCTCCGTAAATTGACCGTTGGAGATGTACAGGCTGTCCTGATCGATCTTCTCGCTGACGGAGAGCTCGAGCGCACTGTTGTCGCCGACGCGGAAGAAGACGGTCGCAGAGGAGTCCGCGGCCCCGTCCGAGGCCTTGGCAAGAGCCTCCCTGCCCTTTTGGGTGAAATTGATCACGACATAATTCGTGCCGTCCGCACCCGTACGGGAGCCTGCGCTCTTGACATAATCGGAGATGCTCTCCGTCGCACGGGCGGGCATGATCGTCGCCGCACTGCTTGCGTCGGAGCCGTACTTCACGGTGAATTCGCCCGTGTAGGACAGGGGCTCGAGGGCCGCCGTATCGCTCTGGGGCACAAACACGCGCACGGCATATCCGTCGAACACGCTGACTCTGACATCCTCGAGGTGCAGTGCCTCGTATCTTGCGGTGAAGAGGTCTACGGCTTTTTGGAACTGTGCCTTGAAGTCGTCGTTGGGCTCATAGGCACCGCTACTGTTGGCACTCTTGATCTTGTCGCTGTCGAAATAGAGATTGCCGACTTTTTCGTAGCGAAGGATGTCTTGAAGGTCGGGATCGTACGTATTGTCGTACATATCGTGGCTGTTGAATTCAAGTTCGAATTCCTCAGCAGAAATGACGCCCTCGGGATAATAGACAGCGGAATAGCCGCCGCCCAAATATCTATCGCTCTTGTCCTCCTTGCCGCCGTAGCGCAGGCCGAGGTCTGCGTCCTTCTCCGTCATGGTGAGAATGGAATTATAGGTCTCTATCCCGTTCGGCAAATTGAACGAGACGAAACATATAAAGCACAGCCCGGCGATCAGCAGTGTCATAAGCGTCAGACAGATTGCCGATTTTACTTTGCTCATTGCCTCCTCCTATCTGAAACGCGGGCAGGACCCGCCCGAAAAATTCCCTTGGGAAATTCCGCTATCTATCATTATATCTGAAATGCAGGATGTCGTCAAGCCGAATTGCAAGCATTTTCCCAAATTTCGTCTAATTTTCTTTGATTTTGCGCATGGCGAGAACGCGCAGGGCGCACTCGATCCGCTTTTTCATCATCGCGCAGGTGATCTCGTAGGGCTCGTTGATGTCCCCGTTGAAATGGTAGTTGTTCGCATTGCAGCCGCCCGAGCAGATGAACCTTGCAAAGCAGTCCCCGCACTTCTTCCGCGTGAAGAGACAGCTCTCCGCAAACTGCGCCCGTATCTCGGGGTCGAGCCTGCCCTCGAACACATTGCCCATCCTCCATTTTTCCTCCCCCGCGAACTGGTGGCAGGGGTAGATGTCGCCGTTCGGGACGACGGAGAAGTACTCGTTCCCCGCCCCGCAGGCAGAGACGCGCTTTTCAAGGCAGGGCCCGCCCTCGAGGTCGACGTTGAAGTGGAAGAAGTTGAAGCCTCTCCCCTCCTCCTCGCGCCTGATGTACTCGTCGCAGAGGGTCTCGTACTCCCTTTCGATCTGAGGCAGATGCTCCTTCTTGATCTCGAGCTCGGGGATATCCGTGACGACGGGCTCCACCGAGAGGGAATCGAAGCCCTGATCGGCAAGAAAGAGGACGTCCTTGGAAAAGTCGAGATTTTTCGCCGTGAAGGTGCCGCGGACATAGTAGTGCTTGTCCCCTCTTGCGCGGACGAATTTTTTGATCTTCTCAATGACGGCGTCAAAGCTCCCCTTGCCGTTGACCGTTTTCCTGACGGCGTCGTTGACCTCTTTTCTGCCGTCGAGGGACAAAACGACGTTCTCCATCTCCTCGTTGAAGAATTTGATGGCGTCGTCGTCGAGGAGAAGAGCGTTGGTCGTCGTCGTGAAGAGGAAGCGTTTCCCAAGCCTTGCGGCCTCCTCCTTGGCGTAGTACACCGTCCTCTTGATCACGGGCAGGTTCATGAGGGGCTCGCCGCCGAAGAAGTCGACCTCGAGCACCCTGCGCTTGCCGCTCTCCCTGAGAAGGAAGTCGATGGCGGCCTTGGCGGTCTCAAAGGACATCATCTCCCGCTTGGCATGGTAAGCACCCTCGTCCGCAAAGCAGTATTTGCAGCGAAGGTTGCAGTCGTGGCAGATGTGAAGGCAGAGTGCCTTGACCTCATGGCTCTTGATGGGACGGGCATTGGTCTCGGGGGCGTCGAGAAGTCCCTTCTCCTTCAAATCGAGGATATCCCGCAGCTCCTCGTCGGTGAGCTCGATCTGCTCCCCCGAAAGGTACGCTGCCGTCCTCTCGTCGCACTGATGAAGGCTCCCGCTTCCCGTGTCATAGACATAAAAATCGTTGTGATATCTGAAAACGTGGGTCATATTACAGGAAAAAAGCGACGCCACGCGCCGCTTCCGAAATGTTCGCGTATGTGTTTATTTGCGCTCGTCGATCTTCTGCTCTTTGGTGACGCGTTCGCAGGATTGATTACCGACCGTGCAGCTCGTCTTGCATGCGGACTGGCAAGTGCTCCTGCATTCGCCGCAACCCGTGACCTTCTTCTCGAGAGGCTTTGCAATCGTCTTGATCATAGAGATACCTCGCTGTTGTTTTTTCTCATTATACAACCATATGAGAAAATTTGCAAGTATTTTTTCACGTTTTCCGCAATTTCGCCCCGAGAAGTCCTCCGACCCCTCCCAAAATCGCGCTGACGACGAGCTCCAGCACGAAAAATCCGTCGATGTGCAGCCCGCCGCCGATCATTGCAAAGAGGAAGAGGGTCAAAACCGCAAACAGCAGCCCCGCCGCCGCCCCTTTGCAGAGGGATCGCTCTCCGCGGATGAAGAGAACGCCTGAGAAAAGTGCCGCGGCGCAGCGCACGCTCCAGTCGATCGCAGTGACAGAGGACTGCGGGAGAGAGAAGCTCTTCACAAGGATCGCCGCAAGCGCAAGGGCAAGCAGGGAAAAGACCGCCCCGAAGAGGGCCGCAAGACATACCTGACGGGCCGCCGTTTTCCAGAATTCTTTGTCCATAAAAAAACCTCCGCACACGGTAAGGTATGCGGAGAATTCTGCACTTATTCCTCTGTCTTATCGGAGGGCGCGTCGGATTCGGCGGGAGAAGCGGGCTCGGCAGGCTCGAATTGCTCGGGCGAGGGCTCCTCTTCGGCGGGCTCCTCATCCTGCGCGGGTGCCGCGGCAGACTGCTTGGCTGCCATCTTTTCCTCTTTTTCCTGCTTTCTGCGAAGCTCTGCCTCCTCTCTTGCGAGCTGGGTGGGGCCCTTGGCGTCTGTCTCGTAGATACATTCCTTCATGAGCTTGACGCGGGATTTGCCCGAGGCCTCGCTGCCCGTCTCCAGAATGACGGTGTTGTCGTCGCAGACCTCCACGACGATGCCGCAGATGCCGCCGCGGGAGGTCACCTTGTTGCCGGGACGAATTGCCTCGATCGCCTCGACATACTCCCTCTCGTTGGTCTTGTTCTTTCTTCCCGAGAAGAAGAACCACAGGATGATCGCCGCAAAGACGACGAGGATAATGACGGTAAAGAGCCAATTGAAGGGCTGCGTGGGCTGTTGATTCCCGTTTTCATCTCCCGTGGTCGAGCCACCTCCTGCAGGATCCGTTGTTGTCCCGCCTTGGGTCTCATCTTCGAGCGTGAAGCCCATGAGCGTCTCCAGCTCCTCCGAGCCTGTCAGCTTGTAATTTTCAAATTCCATTCCTTACTCCTTTTTCTCTATCATACTATTTCGGGGAAATTTTGGCAAGCGATTTCGGCCCGCTTTTTTGCTTTCACCCGATTTTCACCTGCGGATCATGTCGAAAGCTCGCCCTGCTTCTCGTAAAACTCCCTGACGAAGTCCCTCAGATACCCGTGCAGGATGGCGTCTCTCAACCCCCGCATGAGCTTGTGCAAATAGGCGATGTTGTGAAGGGAGAGCAGCATGCCGCCCATCATCTCCCCCACGTTGACGACGTGGCGAAGGTACGCCTTGGTGTAGTTTTTACAGGTGTAGCAGTCGCAGTCGGGATCGAGCGGGGTGAAGTCCTCTTTATACTTCCCGTTGCGGACGACGATCTTTCCCCGTGAGGTGAGCGCGGTGCCGTTGCGGGCGACGCGCGTTGCGAGGACGCAGTCGAACATATCCACGCCGCGCAGGACCCCTTCGACAAGGCAGTCGGGCGAGCCCACCCCCATGAGATAGCGGGGCACGTCCGTCGGAAGACGGGGCTGAAGAAAATCGAGGAGCTCGTACATGAGCGATTTCGGCTCTCCCACCGAGAGGCCGCCGATCGCGATGCCGTGCTTTACAAAGGGCAGACAGCGGTTGAGGCTCTCCTCCCTTAAATCCTTGTAGAAATTCCCCTGCACGATGGGGAAAAGGGCCTGATTGGGCCTGTCGTGCGCCGCATAGCACCGCTCCAGCCATTTTGACGTCCTCTCCAGCGCGGCAGCGGCCTGTTCGTGCGTGTAGCCGTACTCCGAGCACTGGTCGAAAGCCATCATGATGTCCGAGCCTAAATTGTGCTGGATGCGCATGGCAAGCTCGGGGGTGAAGGTGTGATAGCTCCCGTCCACATGGGAGGAGAAGGTCACGCCGTCGTCGGTGATCTTGTTGAGCTTTGCAAGCGAAAAAACCTGAAATCCGCCGCTGTCCGTGAGGATGGGCCTGTCCCAGTTCATGAATTTGTGGAGTCCCCCCGCGCGGGCGATGAGCTCGTCCCCCGGCCGCATGTAGAGGTGATAGGTGTTGGAAAGGATGATCTGCGAGCCGATCTCCTTGAGGTCACGCGGAAGCATGCCCTTGACGGTCGCCTGTGTGCCGACGGGCATGTAGACGGGCGTTTCGATGTCGCCGTGGGGGGTATGGAACACCCCCGCCCTCGCCCCCGTCTCAGGGTCCGTCTTCTGAAGTTCAAAGGAAAAATATTCGTTGTTCATGTGTTAAGAAAATAAGTCAGAATGTGTACCTGTACGGGAAAGAAATAGAATCAATGCCTGTTCTTCTACTCTGTAAACAAGTAACCAATCAAGCTCGATATGACACTCACGGAACCCCGCATAATTTCCTGTAAGACTATGATCCCTGAATCTTTCGGGCAAGGGCTCCCGACATGCAAGCTTTGTAACAACAGAATCCAGCAGATCCAAATCATATCCGCGCTTCGCCGCGAGCTTCAAATCACGCTTGAATTGGTTCGACATGACGATCTCAAGCATTGTCAAGCACCTCGCTCATCGCAGCTTTAAAAGAAGGATACCTCTTGTAGGCCTGCGGATTTTTCATCATTTCTTTGAACTCGTCCATTGCTGCGATCGTCTCGGCATTCGGGGTCTCGACACGCACGTCAAAGGGGATCCCCTGCTCGGCGATCGCCTTCTTCAAATAAATATTGATCGCGGTCGAAAGGTCGATCCCCAACGCCGCAAAGAGCTCCTGCGCCTGCTTCTTCACCTCCGCATCGATGCTGATATTTGTTGAAACCTTCGCCATACTCGTTCTCCTTTTTTTCTTTTTCTATGGATATTCTAACATATTATATTCTGTTTGTCAACATATTATGCGCATTTTATGGTGAAAACCCCTCAGCCACGACAAGAGCGGCCGTGGCAGCTTCTCATGCGGGTAGAGCCAAGAATAGGGTGATGGTTCGACAGGCTCACCATGACCGATTTGAAATGGCCCGTAGGCAACAAGCTTTTACTCTCACGCCCCACCACAATTTTAAATTTTTAATTTTTAATTTTCAATTATAAGAACAAGCACGCGTCTCCAAAGCTAAAAAACCGATACCGCTCTTTCACGGCAATGTCGTAAACCGACAGGATCTCCTCGCGGGAGCAGAGGCAGCTGACGAGCATCAGGAGGGTGCTCTCGGGCAGGTGAAAATTGGTGATGAGCGCGTCCACGCATTTCATCCGATAGGGCGGATAGAGGAAAATGGAGGTATCCCCGCTCCCCGCGTTCACCGTGCCGTCGGGGTTCGCCACCGTTTCAAGGGTGCGCACGGACGTCGTGCCGACGCAGATCACCCTTCTCCCCTCTCTCTTGGCCGCATTGATACGCTCCGCGGCGTCCTCGCTCACCTCGTAGTACTCGCTGTGCATGACGTGATTTTCGACGTCGTCCGCCTTGACGGGGCGAAAGGTCCCGAGGCCGACATGCAGGAGCACCTCCACGAGCTCCACGCCCATGTCCTTGATTTTTTGCAAAAGCTCCTCGGTGAAGTGGAGCCCCGCCGTGGGAGCCGCCGCCGAGCCGTTTTCACGGGAATACACCGTCTGGTACCGCTCGGGGTCCTTTAATTTTTCGTGAATGTAGGGAGGCAGGGGCATGGTGCCCGCACGGGAGAGGACGTCCTCAAACGCGCCCTCGTAGAAAAATTTCACATTCCGCTCCCCCGTCTCTGTGACGGAGAGAATTTCGAGGGAGAGCTCGCCGTTGACCGTGAGCCTGACGCCGGGCCTGCACTTTTTCCCGGGGCGAACGAGGCATTCCCACGCGTCGAGGTCGAGACGCTTCAAAAGCAGCACCTCGATCTTGCCGCCGTTTTCGGTATGCGCATAGAGGCGGGCGGGGAGCACGCGGGTACGATTGACAACGAGCACGTCCCCTCTTTTGAGGTAGTCGGTGACGTCGCGAAAGACGCGGTGCTCGACGGTTTTCGTGTCGCGATGATAGACGAGGAGACGGGCGGAATCCCGCGGCTCTGCAGGCGTCTGCGCGATGAGCTCCTCGGGCAAATTATAGTAAAAATCTGAGGTCTTCATTCTGAATTGAAAATTAAAAATTAAAAATTGCGGTGGGGCGTGAGAGTAAAAGCTTGTTGCCTACGGGCCATTTCAAATCGGTCATGGTGAGCGTAGTCGAACCATCACCTTATTCTCGCTGCCCCTTTTAGGGGAAGTGGCCTTCAGGCCAAAGGGGTTTCAAAAACCCCTCAGTCGCTGAAGCGACAGCTTCTCATGCGGGTAGAGTCCCGCATTCGGTCAGCATTTGCCCGTGCATATGGGCAAATGCCAAGAAAATTTTGCGTCAAGAGTTATCAACTCTTGACAGAACTGCAAAATTTTCCCCTATGAGGGGGAGCTGAGAATTTTGTGCTCCGTGGGTTTTGATGAGATCCACTCGCTGCGCTCGGGATGAGGAGAAAGGTATGGAGTAGACCCCTCATTCCGCCCCGCGCGCATTCTATTTGGGACTAAGCGCGGCACGAGCACCGTCCTTGGTGCGAAGTAGCCCCCGAAGGGGGCGAGCGAATTCTGAATTGAAAATTAAAAATTAAAAATTAAAAATTGCGGTGATGCTTCGACAAGCTCAGCATGACGTGATTTGAAATAATCACCACATATCCCCGCCCTTCATTCAATCTTACGGCGCGTGGCGGGGTCCCCCCGCCTAAGCGCACTCAATTTGCGCGATACCTCGCACTTATTGTCCATGCATATAACGCTTTCGCGGCCAATTTGATTGATGAACACAGCTAATTCGCTCGATGAATTTGTTTTTTCGCCCTTGAAAAAAGAAATCATCGAATTTCAATCTTACTGCGCGGAGCAAAACCACGCTTTTGCGGCAGCGCACTCAATTTGCGCGATACCTCGCGCTTGTTGTCCATATGAAATACGGAACTCGTGGCAACTCACGCAATTATGAAATACGAAATCTAACCCCTCGATGAATTTGTTTTTTCGCCCTTAAAAAACAAATTCATCGAAACCTACTCCTCCTCGTCGAAAACAGAGAGCTGTTTTTTGACGGAGTCGGGCATTTTGACGCCCATGTGGTCGTAGCCGCCCTTGAGACAGATGCGGCCGCGGGGTGTGCGGGCAATGAATCCAAGCTGGATGAGGTACGGCTCATACACGTCGAGAATGGTGTTGACGTCCTCGTTGACGGTCGCGGCAAGGGTATCCAGCCCCGCGGGCCCGCCGTTGAACTTCTCGATGAGTGCGCGGAGAAGATTTCTGTCCGTCTCGTCGAGGCCGAGTGCGTCGATCTCCATTCTGCGGAGGGCCTTGTCGGCGTCCTCCTGTGTGATGGCCGCACTTCCCTTGACCGCGGAAAAGTCCCTCACCCGCTTCAGAAGTCTGTTGGCGATACGGGGAGTGCCGCGGCTGCGCTTTGCGATCTCATAGCTTCCCCCCTCCTCGACAGAGATGCCGAGCGTCCTTGCAGAACGGTCGACGATCTTTTTCAGCTCCTCGGGCGTGTACATTTCAAGGCGGCAGATGATCCCGAAGCGGTCCCGAAGCGGGCTCGAGAGCATGCCTGCCCGCGTGGTCGCTCCGATGAGGGTAAACCGCTTGAGCGGCAGACGGATATTCCGCGCCATCGGTCCCTTTCCCACGATGATGTCGAGGGCGTAATCCTCCATCGCGGAGTACAGCGTCTCCTCCACCGTGCGGTTGAGACGGTGAATTTCATCGATAAAGAGCACATCTCCCTCGTTGAGGTTGGAGAGAATGGCCGCGAGGTCCCCCTGCCGTTCGATGGCGGGGCCCGAGGTCACCTTGATCTGCGTG
>CANQWI010000036.1 GCA_947627515.1 uncultured Clostridia bacterium | reverse complement strand
ATTTGCCCATATGCTCGGGCAAATGCTGACCGAATGCGGGGCTCTACCCGCATGAGAAGCTGTCACGCCGCCCTTGCTGCCTAAAGGGGTTCTCTCGGCTCCCCTCATAGGGGAGCTGTCGCTTCAGCGACTGAGGGGTTCCGAAAACCCCTTTGGCCTGAAGGCCACTTCCCCTACAGGGGCAGCAAGAATAAGGTGATGGTTCGACTGCGCTCACCATGACCGATTGGGAATGAACCCCCACCCCTACCCTGCCCCCTTAGAAAGGGGGCAGGCGAGAGGAAGGACGTCATTGGAATGGCCCGTAGACAACAAGCCATTATTTTCAATCCCCCCACCGCAATTTTTAATTTTTAATTTTTAATTTTCAATTCAAAATCAATTGACAAGCCCGTCTCTTTTATGTTAGACTAAGTGTACGCACCGAGTGGGTGTAATTTTTTTGTATGGAGTTCACACGACATGGCTGTTAAATCAACGAGGGCGAAGATCACGTTCGAGTGCACGGAGTGCAAGAACCGTAACTACGACAGCTTCAAGAATAAGCGCAACGATCCCGACCGTCTCGAGCTCAAAAAGTACTGTCCCGTCTGCAAGAAGCACACAGTCCACAAGGAATCCAAGTAAGCGGTCTTAACGGAGGTAAATTATGGCAAAGGAAAAATCCGCGGAGAAGCCCGCCAAGGCAGAAAAACCCGCCAAGGCAGGGAAGCCCGTCAAGAAGGATAAGAATAAGAAGCCCAATATCTTCGTCCGCATGTGGAAGAAGCTGAAGGAGACGTTCATGGAGCTCAAGAACGTCACGTGGCCCTCGTTCCCCAAGGCCCTCAAGGCTACGGGCGTGGTGCTCGTCGTCGTTCTCGTCTTCACGGTGCTCGTGACGTGCGTCAACGTCGGGTTCACCGAACTTTTAAAGCTCATGACCTCTTGGGGGGCTTGATCAATGGCAGGAGTCGACGGGATGAAGTGGTACATCCTTCACACCTACTCGGGCTACGAGCTGCTTGTGAAGGAGAGTCTTCTTCGTCTGATTGAAAACAACAATCTGAGCGACCAGATCGCAGATGTCAGGATCCCGACGGAGCAGACCATCGAGGAGAAGGCCAACGGCAAGAAAAAGGTGGTGGAGCGCAAGCTTCTTCCCTGCTATGTCTTCATCAAGATGATCTATTCCAACCAGCTTTGGTATCTCATCACGAATACGAGAGGGGTGACGGGCTTCTGCGGCCCGCAGGGGCGTCCCATTCCCATGAAGGAGGACGAGATCCGCAAGATGCATCTTGAGGACTACGTGCAGGACGCGGACTTCAAGGTGGGCGACAGGGTCTCGATCGACAGCGGCCCGCTCGAGGGCTTTATCGGCACCATTGTCGAGCTCAACGACGAGACGCAGCGGGCAAGGCTCGCGATCATGATGTTCAACCGCAAGCAGGAGGTCGAGGTGGAATACATCCAGATGCAGAGGATCTCCGAGACTGCCGTCGAAATCCCCAAGGAGGACGACGAGGAGTAAATTTCCCCCGCAAGGGAAAATCACTGTGAAAAAGTGGAAGGCGGTAAATCTTTTCTGCCGCCGTGAATACCACATATAGGAGTAAGGTTTTATGGCAAAGAAGGTAATGGCAGTCGTCAAGCTGCAGCTTCCCGCCGGAAAAGCGACCCCCGGTCCCCCCGTAGGCTCTACGCTGGGTCCCCACGGCGTCAACATTCCCGGGTTCACCAAGGAATTCAACGCAAGGACGGCATCGCAGGAGGGACTCATCATCCCCGTCGTCATGACGATCTTTTCAGACCGTACATTCACGTTCGTTCTGAAGACGCCGCCCGCCCCCGTCCTTATCAAGAAGGCACTCGGGCTCGAGACGGCCTCCGCAACCCCCAACAAGACCAAGGTGGGCAAGCTCACCAAGGCGCAGGTCGAGGAGATCGCGAAGACGAAGATGCCCGACCTCAACTGCACGTCGCTCGAGAGCGCGATGAGCATGATCAAGGGCACTGCCCGTAGCATGGGCATCACCGTCGAGGAATAAGGAGGCTAAGTCATGAAATACGGGAAAAAATATGCAGACAGCCTCAAATCCTACGAAAAGAGCAAGAGTTACGACGTCTCCGAGGCTGCGGATATCGTTTTGAACAACGCAAAGGCGAAATTTGACGAGACCATCGAGCTGCACGTCCGTCTCGGCGTCGACCCGAGGCAGGCAGACCAGCAGGTCCGCGGCGTTCTTGTCCTTCCCCACGGAACAGGTAAGACGAAGCGCGTCCTCGTCATTGCCAAGGGCGAGAGAGCGGATGCGGCGCAGGCCGCGGGCGCGGATTTTGTCGGCGCAGAGGAGATGGTGCAGAAGATCCAGACAGAGAACTGGTTCGGGTTCGACACCGTCATTACGACTCCCGACATGATGGGCGTCGTCGGCCGTATCGGCCGTATCCTCGGTCCCAAGGGACTCATGCCCAACCCCAAGTCGGGCACGGTCACGATGGACGTCGCCAAGGCCGTTCAGGAGGTGAAGGCAGGTAAGGTCGAGTACCGTCTCGACAAGACGGCCATCATCCACTGCCCGATCGGCAAGAAGAGCTTCGGCAAGGAGAAGATTCAGGAGAACTTCACCGCGCTCATGGACGCCATCGTCAAGGCAAAGCCCGCCGCTGCGAAGGGGCAGTACATCAAGTCGGTCACGCTCACCAGCACGATGGGCCCCGGCGTGAAGGTCAGCTACAGCAAATCTTAACTTCAGGCGCAAATCGCTTGACAACAGTGCTGTAAAGTAGTAAAATTACAATGCTCATTGAATTTGTCGTAAGACAAATTTTGTGAATTTTTTGCCGCAGACAACGGGTGCGCATTTCCGCTCAATATCCCGTCGAGGTAGACTTCTTAAATATGTATTTAAGAGTTGCTCCGTACCTGTCTGCGTACGGAGCTATATTATTTCGGACAGGAGGTAAGTATGTCGGAAAACTTCGAAGCGAAGAAGGCCGTCGTCGAAGAGATCAAGGATAAGATCAACGCGAGCAAGTCCGTCGTTCTCGTGCATTACGAGCGCGTGACGGTCGCGGAATCGACAGATCTACGCAGGAAGTTCCAGCAGGCGAAGTGCGAATACAAGGTTTACAAAAACACCCTTGTGCGCAAGGCGTTTGAGGAGCTCGGCGTAGACAGCTTCCACGACGATCTCAACGGCGCATCGGCGTTCATTTTCTGCCCCGACGAGACGAGCGGCTGCTCTGTTCTTGCCAAGGCGCAGAAGGACACGCCCGCGCTTCAGGACAAGCTCGCTCCCAAGAGTGCCTATGTGAACGGCGCGTATGTGGATGCCGAGGGCGTGAAGAGGCTGGCGGCAATTCCCTCGAGAGAGGTGCTCATTGCCAGGATGCTCGGGTGCTTGCAGGCGCCCATTGCGAATTTCGCCTATGTACTCAAGGCGATCGCGGACCAAAAATCTTAAAAAATCATAGGAGATCAAAAAAATGGATGTTCAGAAGCTGATTGAAGAAGTAAAGGCGATGAGCGTTGTGGAGCTCAATGACCTTGTCAAGGCTCTCGAAGAGGAGTTCGGCGTGAGTGCTGCGGCTCCCGTTGCAGTCGCAGGCACGGCAGGTGCGGCAGAGGCTGCTCCCCAGGAGGAGGAAAAGACGGAGTTCGACCTCGTCCTCAAGGATTTCGGTGCGAACAAGATCGCCGTTATCAAGGTCGTCCGCGAGCTCACGGGTCTCGGCCTTGCAGAAGCGAAGAAGGCTGTCGAGGGTCTCGGCACCATCAAGGAAGCGATGCCCAAGGCCGACGCAGAGGCTGCCCTTGCCAAGCTCAAGGAGGCAGGCGCGACCGCAGAGCTCAAATAAAAACACGATTGCTTTTTCCGCGTCCGCAATGGGCGCGGTTTTTTTGTAAAAGCTCCTCATTTTTCGCCCTGAAATGTCCTCGGCGGGCAAATTTCGGTGGAAATTCTTGACAGAACGGGGGCATTACGCTATAATATTTCACGTTATGAAAGCGATCGGGAATATTTTATGGTTCCTCTTCGGCGGCGCAGAGACCGCGCTTATCTGGCTGATCGGGGGGATCCTTTGCTGCATCACCGTCGTCGGGCTTAAGTACGGGCTTGTCTGCTTCCGTCTTGCTCGGCTCGGGCTGTGGCCGATGGGCAAGGTGATCAATACGGACTTTCACAGTCATCCCGTGCTCAACACCGTCTGGGTGATCCTCGGGGGCGAGCTCCTTGCGCTCCTGTACCTCATCGTGGGCTTTCTGTGGTGCGCGACCCTTCTCGGCGTCCCATTCGGCCTGCAGGCCTTTAAATATTCCGAGCTCGCCTGCTTCCCGTTCGGCTCCATCGTCTATTGAGCTTGGTCGGGAATGTCCGCTTTTTTCCGTAAATGCGAATTTTTCACACCGAAAACACCGAAAGTACTTGACGTATCCGCAAAGAAACGGTAAAATAAAAGAGTAAAAACAGGAGGTTTTTCCCATGAAGAAGCATATTCGCCGTCTCGTATCCGTCGCTTGTGCCGCTGTGATCTCTGCGGGGGCGATCGGGATGTTCGCGGCCTGCACGAGCAACGAGCCCGAGGTCACGATCACCTATGAGTTCAACGGCAGGGACTATGACGTCAGATATAAGCTCTCCCGCTCGGACGCGCCCAAGACCGTCCAGCACTTTATCGACCTTGCGGATGCGGGCTACTACGACGGCACCTGCATCCACGACTACACGGGCAGCATCCTCTACGGCGGCGGCTATTATTATGACGAGGAGACGAAGGAGCTCACCGAAAAGGACTACTTTACCGTCGTCCGCGAGCTCGAAAAGGCCGGCCATACGTTCGAGCAGACCGTTTTCTATCAGAACGGCGAAAACAGGACGCCGCTCTATACCGTGTACGGCGAATTCCCCGGCAACGGCGTCGGAAATGAGGGAGACAGGCGGGTGAACGTGCACTCCAAAGGTGCGCTCGTCATGTACTACACCGACAAATCCAAATCTGCCGAGCGCATCGACGTCCTCGGGCAGCGCAACGACGGCGGCAAGCAGAACGACGGCGTCTCCGAGCAGGAGGTCCCCTATGCCACCAACAGCGCGACCTCGCTCTTTTATACCTATCTCGGCACCTCCGACACCGCGGCCGACAAGAAGTACGCCGTGTTCGGAAGGACGATCGCCTATCAGGAGGAGCTTCAGCCCCTGCTTGACGCGATCGCAGACCTCACCGCAGAGGACGATGAGAACACGCCCGACATCGACGAGAGCGTCTTTACCAAGGAGGTCACCATGACGCTCGACATGCTCGACCATCCCGCCTCGGTGGACATTTTCTCGGACATCGCGTCCGTCTTCGAGAGCGTGCGCAAGGGCGGCAACACGGCGACCTTCCACGTCCCGACCGAGCCCATCATCATCAAGACCGTCAAGGTCACCAAATATTGAGAATAAAGAAAGCGGAGCAGGTGCTCCGTTTTTTTGTTCTTTAAATTTCCTCGCGGATGTTGGAGATGAGACCGTTCTCGAGGGTGACGCGGAAATAGCGGACGTCAAAGACGCGCGGTCTGCGCTCATAGACGAGCCCCGTGAGCGTCTCCTCGTCGGTCATGACGACAGCGGTGTAGCGGCCGAGAAATTCCCTGAGCGAGCCCGCCTTCTCCTTTAAATTGTCGGCGAGAAAGGGGGTCGCGTCTGCGCCGATGAGGACGCTCTCATAGAGTGCGAGGGCAAATGTCCGCTCCGTCGGTGCGAAGCGGCTGCGTATCGTGCAGGAGAGGAGCCTTCCGTCCTTTCGCTCAATGACGGCCGTGTGGCCCATGCTGTCGAAGAAGGGGATCTCTGCCTTGAGTACCTCGCCGCGGCTTAAAATTTTTCCCTCCGAGCGGAGCAGGAGCTTTCCGTCACGGGAGAGCAGGGCAAAGCAGTCCTCTCCCTCGAGCAGGAGCTCATTTTCCACAAAAGAGGGACGGCAGTCCGCAAGCTCCTCGGGAAGGGGGAGAATATGCAGGCCCGTCTCGTTCTCGAGGGTGAGCTGGAGGCGTCCCTGTCTCGAGAGAGTGAGAAGAGTCCCGTCAAGCCTTTCTCGCCAAAGGACGGTGAGGGAGGGGTCGCTTGCGATAAAGTCGCGGCAGTACACCGCAACGCCTCCGCGTACGAAGTAGAGCTCGATCTGCGGCGGCGGGTCGAGTAGGAAATTTTCGTCGAGGCGAAAGCGCACGGGAGAATACCCCGCGGGCAGGAGCTCGCAGAACAGCCCGTCCCCGATGTCGACCTCGGCCCGCCGTTCAAAGCCGTCCACCATGCCGAAATATGCCCCGTTCACGGTCAGGGCGCACTGCTTTTCGGCCAAAAAAATCACTTGCATATTGATATTAGATGTATCGCAAAACAAAATTATGTCAATAATGCTCCCCGAGGTGATATTATGAACAAGATCAACGGCTACACCGAAGAGGAAGCGACGGGGCTCATCGAGTACATTTACACGGGCAAAAATGCAGGGAAAACGCTCTCCTATCTCTTTGAGACGTACGGCAGGGAGCACAGCAGAGCAAAGGGAAGCGTGAGGAACTACTACTACGCCTTTCTCAAGAAGCAGACGGAGGACAGCAGGGTCAAGCGCATCCTCGAGGGTAAAAATCTCGCCGCGGGGGAGATCAAGCCCTTTACCGAGGAGGAGACGGATGAAATGCTCAGGAGCATCCTCTCCGAGCGCAAGAAGGGCTACTCCGTGCGCCGTGCCATCATGAATGTGTGCGGCGGGGACGAAAAGCGCATGCTCCGCATGCAGAACAAGTACAGAAATCTTCTCAAGAAGCAGCCCGAGCGGGTGGAGCAGGCCGCGCGGGAGGCGGGGATCCCCGAGGAGAAGAGCTTTTTGCAGCGTAAGTTGGAGCGGGAGATCGACGCGCTCTACTCCCGTCTCGCCATCGACCTTCGGCGGGAGAATGAACGCCTGAAGGCAGAGCTGGAAAAATTGCGCAGCGAGCGGGGAGAATAACTTCCGCGTCCTCTCACAAACTGAAGACAGGGAGGAAGCTATGGAAAAATTATTCTGTCTCGGCGTCGCGCTCGGCATGGTCGGCGGTGCGCTCCTTGTCGCGAACAGCTACAAGATGCGCTGCCTCGTCAAGAAGAGTCAGTCCGAAATGATGCAGAAATTTGACGAAATGATGGACGAAAGGCTCAAGGACGACAAGCCCCGCGAAGAGAGCGAAAAAAAGAGCAAGAAGTAAATCCTGAAAAAAACAGCGGCACACGCCGCTGTTTTTGCTTGCATCTCACGCATTTCGCGGAGCCGATGAATCGTGTCAATATTTTTTCAGACCGAGCAACTCATCGGCAGAGAGCTCAAGCTCGCGGCAAAGACGCATAAAGGTGTCCAGCCGCGGCAATTTTTTTGTCGTTGTGTACTGGGTGATCATTTCGGGAGAGACCCCGACTCTCCGCGCGATCTCGACCGTCGTCAGTCCGCTCCGCTTGATCTCTTCCCGTAACCGCTCTTTTAATAATTCTACGTCATTCATATCTAAAATTTATAACCAATAGTTAGTAAATTGCTTGACTTCTAACTGTTAGTTAGCTATAATAAAGAAAATTTATGTATGGAGGCAAAAGATAAAATCAAAAAGTATCTTTGCGGTCATGATCGGTGCGGCGCTTGTGCTGGGCGGCTGTGGCGGCGGGACGAAGGATTGCGCACATGTGTGGGGAACATGGATGGTGGAGACCGCGCCGACCTGCACAGAGGAGGGCGTGGAAAAGCGGACATGCTCGGAATGCGGGCAGGAGGAGCGGCAAAAGGTGCCTACCGCGGGACAACGGATGCGTGGAAGGAGATCGAAAAGGGCGGCGGCACCGGAACGTAGAGACCGACCGTGAAGCAAAATGGACTGTATACCTCCGTTCTCGAGGAGGTTGTCTGCGTAGGCGGCACCCTGACGGGTGAAGATATGGGATAAACCGATGCGCAAACGGTTGATATACAGTGTTTTCTGCAAAAACAGCGGCTTCTGCCGCTGTTTTTAGAATTAAAAATTACGGCGGGGGAATGATTTGAGAATGGCGCGGGGCGGCCCGAACGTCATGCCCCCTCCTTGGGTATGGGGGTGGGGACATTCTCAATCACGTCATGGTGAGCGTAGTCGAACCATCACCTTATTTTGCTGCGGTGATCCTTCGACAAGCTCAGGATGACGTGATTAGGACGGCGGGGCAGGAACACGGCGGGAAGGGAAGTCCCCCCGGTCATGCGTCTCTCTTTTTCTCTGCCTATTTTGATTGACGAAACGGGAAAACTGTGCTACAATGCCCACATGGAGCAGATCGTTGCATTCGACATCGGGGATAAGCGCATCGGCGTCGCCTTCTCCGACCCGTTCGGGGAATACGCCATGCCGTCCGAGACCTACTTCCGCACGGGGGATCTTTCACGGGACGTCGAGGCCGTTCACGAGATCGCGAGGAGCAGGAATGCCGCCCTCATCGTCTGCGGGCTTCCCTTCAATGCCGACGGCACAGGGAGCGTTCAGACCCAAAAGACCAAACGGTTCATCGACGCCCTCCGTAAGATCGCAACCGTCCCCGTTTTTACCGAGGACGAACGCTTTTCCACCCTGCAGGCGCGGGGCGATCTCGTTCGGATGGGGGTAAGCGTGCGGCAGGACAAAAAAAAGAAGAACGTGGATTCGCTTGCGGCGGCCTACATTCTTGAAAGATATCTTGAAAATTCAAAGAGAGGTGAAGCTATGAAAGAGGAAACCAACAACTACGAGGACGACAACACCGTCACGCTCGTCAACGAGGACGGCGAGGAGCTCTCCTTTGAGCATCTTCTGACGTTTGAGTACAAGAAGGAGTGGTACATCGCCCTGACCCCCGTTTCGGAGGCGGAGGAGTCCGACGAGGACGACGACGGCGAGGGAGAGGAGATCGTGATCTACCACCTTGTCGGCGGCGAGGACGACGAGGAGCTCGAATCCATCGACGACGACGCTCTTTTGGACGAGGTCTTTGCGGAGTTCTGCAACCAGTACGAGGACTTCGAGGACGCGGATGAGGCGGCCGAGCTCGACGGCGAAGAGGGGCAGGACTGAGCCCTGCATGCCTTCCCGTGCGGGGAGGCTTTTTTGCCATGAACAAGAGAAATTACGACAGGGAGATGCTCGAGATTTTGCGGGAGAGCGCGGGGAAACGGCTGCTGCTGCATAGCTGCTGTGCGCCCTGCTCGAGTTATTGCCTCACGCAGGTGGCTCCTGTTTTGAGGACGACCGTCTTTTACTTCAACCCCAACCTCGACAGCGAGGAGGAATATCTTCGCCGAAAAAACGAGCAGCTGCGTCTGATAAGGGAGACGGGCGCGGCCGATTTTCTCGACTGCGACTACGAAAAGCAGGCCTTCGAGGAGATCGCCAAGGGGTATGAAAAGGAGCCCGAGGGCGGGGCAAGGTGCAAGCGGTGCTATCTTTTGCGCCTCGAGCGCACGGCCCAAACGGCAAAATCGGGCGGGTATGACCTCTTCGGCACCACCCTCACCGTCTCGCCTCTCAAGGACAGCGAGGCGTTGAATGAGATCGGCTTTGCGCTGGAGAAAAAATACGGGGTAAAATATCTGCCCTCCGATTTTAAAAAGAGGAACGGGTATCTCCGTTCCATCGAGCTCTCTAAGGAGCACGCCCTCTACCGCCAGAATTACTGTGGCTGCGAATACTCCAAAAGAGTTGAAGGGTAAGGTATAGCATAATCAGAACGACACCCCCTCAGTCGCCCTTGGCGACAGCTCCCCCTCGAGGGGGAGCCAAGGATCCATTTTTTACGGGCCATTCCAATTACGTCATGGTGAGCGTAGTCGAACCATCGCCACAATTTTTAATTTTTAATTTTAAATTCAGAATTTTCTTGCTGCTCCTGTAGGGGAAGTGGCCTTCAGGCCAAAGGGGTTTCAGAAACCCCTCAGTCGCTGAAGCGACAGCTCCCCTGGGAGGGGAGCCAAGAGAACCCCTCAGTCGCATAAAGCGACAGCTTCTCATGCGGGTAGAGTCCCGCATTCGGTCAGCATTTGCCCGAGCATATGGGCAAAATTTTCCCCTCAAGGGGGAGCCGAGGGACCCAATCAAAGAACAGGCTCTTGCCCACCCCTTGAGGGGTGGGTGCCCCAAAGGGGCGGGAGGGGTGTTGTTCCGGATCACGTCCTACTACGTCTGTCGAAGCATCGCCTTATTCGATCGGCACGGGTTGGCCGGTGAGGAGATGGCGGGAGAAGGCGGGCGGGAGCGCGGGGCGTTCGTCGGTACCGTCGGCCGCGTCGGCCCCGTTTTGAGAGAGGCCGAGGGTGCAGAGGAGCTCCTCCATCCGCTCGGCCGAGTGCTGTGCGGCAGAGAGGAACAGCCCGTCCGCGCTCTGCAGCCCCGTGACCCTTTCAAGCGTCCCGCCCCTGAGTACCTCGGGGTCGGGCTTTTTCTTGGGGTAAAGCTTGGGCAAAAACGGCAGCAGGTAGCGGAAATGCTTTCTGTGGAAGCATAGGCAGTACCGGCGGAAAATGAAGAGCATGCGACGGAAGGGACCCTTTTCGATCCTCCTCCCGTTCAGCGCGGCGGCGTCCTTGAGAAAGGCGTAGAGCACGCCCTCGCGGGCGATTTTTTTAAGGTCAAAGGGGAAGCGGTACCCCCGCACGTCCCTTGCCTCCATGGTCGCCGCAAAATAGACGTCCCAGTCGTTCTCGATGCGCTGATGCTCCATGCCGCGCAGCCCCTTTTCCTGCATATATACATAGACAAAGGGGTGAAACGCGCTGTCTGCCTCGAGATGGGTGCAGAAGCCGAGGATATACGCAAGGCATTTCCGCCGCTCCTCGCCCGTGCGGGACGCAAGCGCGGAGAGCATGCCTTCGAACCACCTGTAGATCGCGCCCCGATGCAGGAGCTTTCCCCAGTTGTTTTTTCCCTCGAGCGGACGGTAAAAGAAATATAGGTCGGGCCCCTGTGCGCCGAGATAATAATAGTCGGGTGCGGACAGGGCATATTGTCTGTCGTCTCCCTTCAGAAGTGCTGCCGCACTCTCCGCGATGAGTGCGTGGGTAACGGTTGAGGGCATAATTGCCTCCTTTTCTGCTATTATAACACATTCTGCAAAAAAAATGAACGGAAATTGTTTATTTTCCGTTGTTTTCCGAAAAAAGCAATTTCAGGCAGCTCGGAAAAGCTTTGGAAATTCGAATGTTTTCTCCGCGAAACTGTTCAAAAAAATGCTTCGTGCCTGCAGTGCTTCCCCCCCCCGAATTTTGCCCTCCGAAAGGGCGTTTTTGCCCCAAAGAATGTACAAATTTCCCCGCGGCAGGGGCGGCAAATGGGGGAGAGGGGGAAAATGTGAGAATTTTTGAAAAAGTATCACATATTTTTTGAAAAATGCTTGACATTTCACATACGGCAGGTTATAATAAGGACAGTCGACAAAAATCGGCAAAAATAAGTTTTATGAGGTGTAGGTTATGGGTAAGTATGTTGAAAGCAATCTCGGCAAGAACGAGAGCATCGTCAAGAAGGCTGACAGAAACAGCATTTTCCTTGTTTGGACATGGATCAAGGGCATCCTTTTCTGCTGGCTCCTTCTCATCCCTCTGATCAAGGCGATCACCGCGACGATCCGTTTCACCCATGTCGAGCTTGCTATCACCAACAAGCGTGTCCTCGGTAAGGTCGGTGTCTTCCACACCCAGACCCTCGACGTGGCACTCAACAAGGTCCAGAACGTTATGACCGCGCAGACGTTCTTCGGCAAGCTCTTCAACTATGGTACCGTCACGATCAGCTCCGCTGCAGGCGAGATTGCCTTCGGTGCGATCAAGAACGTTGATGCCTTCAAGGGTGCTGTCATGGCTCAGATCGACCAGTTCGAGGAAGACAGAATGCAGCAGCAGGCTGACCTCATGGCGAAATCCATGGCGTCCGTCATCAACAAATGATTCAGCTCAAAGAGGGCGAAACTCTCATCCGCGAGGTACATATTTCCAAGGCCGGTATCATTGTGCTGTGGCTGGCCGTCCCTGTGTTCCTTCTCATAACGCTGGGGGCGACCTACCTGCCGGGGCTGCTTTCGTACGCCGCAAGCTCGGCGATGCGGAATGCCCTGATGGATATGCTTGGGGTTGAGCACCTCAGCATGGGCGACATCGTCGGTGCTGTGGGTGCATGGATCCCGTCATGGCTCAAGATCGTGTTTTGGATATTCATGACGCCGCTCATCGTGCTTTGGTTTGGATGGTGCCTGGTCGCCACATATCAGAACACGCGGTACTCGCTGTGCTATACGGATCAGAGGGTCGTCGCTACCGCGAAGGGAGAGGAATTTACCGCTCCCGTAAGCGAGCTGAAGCAAGTGTTTGTCGGTCAATCGATTTTCGGCAAACTCTTCAAATACGGGGAAGTCACCATCGAAGCAAAGAAGGGCTCCGTGACTGTCAAGAACATCACGCAGGCCATGGATGTGAAGAGGGATCTCCTTCGTATGATGGAAGAACAAGAGGATTGAATCCTATTTCCTTTTCTCTGGTTCAAAAATACCCCGCGGATCTTATCCGCGGGGTATTTCCGTATTCTCGGTAGTTGCGTTAAGACTTATTTTCGCCGCTGCCGTTCTCGCCGCTTTTATCGCCGCCCTCGGGCTTGTCGGCGGGCATGCCCCAAAAGATGGCTTTGCCGAGACGGATCATGTTGGAGCCGTACTCGACGCACATCTTGTAGTCCTCGCTCATGCCCATCGAGAGATAGCTGATGTGCTCGTACTTGTCTCTGAGCGCGACGAACTTTCTCCGCATGACCTTGACGAGGTATTCCTTCCAGTCATTGTCGTCGGTCAGCGGGAGCATCGCCATGAGCCCGCGGACGCGCAACCCCTCGAGGTTGTAAAAGGCGGGGAAGAGCTCCTCGACCTCGGCAAGGGGGATGCCGCCCTTGTACCTTTCGCCGAGGTTGACCTCGATGAGGACGTCCTGCGTGAGCTCTCTCTCCACTGCGAGGCGGGAGATCTCCTGTGCAAGGCGCATCTTCCCGACCGATTGGATGAGGTCGCATTTGCCGACGAGGTATTTTGCCTTGTTGGTCTGAAGATTCCCGATAAAGTGCCGCTCGACGCCGCGGAAGGCCCCGTACTTTTCACGGTACTCTGCGACGTAATTTTCCCCGAACATATTCGCCCCGCCCAAATAGGCAGAGTAGAGGTCTACGCTCGGATGGTCCTTGCCCGCGACGACAAGGTCGACATGCTCGGAGTAGCCGTTCCCGTGACGAAGCTCCGAAAGGATCGCCTTTGTTCTGTTTTTGACAATTGTTTCATCCAACATAATGATTTCCTCTTTTTGCTTTTGCAGTTCTCTACTATAGTACTCCATTTTTTTGAAAAATGCAAGCATTCGGCGAAAAATCGAGCGGATTTCTTGACAGAAATTTTGTTTTCCTGTAAAATAGGGCATATATGATCATCTTGGGTCTCGACCCCGGGTTCGGCACGATGGGCTACGGGGTGATCGAAAAGGACAATCGGGGAAATTGCACTGCCGTCGACTACGGTGCGGTCAAGACGCCGACGGGCGAGAGCTTTGCCGTGCGGCTGTGTATTCTTGAGGAAAAGCTCGGCGCGATCTTTGACAAATACCGTCCCGACGAGGCGGCGATGGAGGAGCTGTTTTTCTCCAAAAACATCACGACGGGCATCGCGGTCGCCCATGCGCGCGGGGTGATGCTTTTGACGTGCAACAAGCGGTGCGGGAGGATCTTCGAATACACGCCCAATCAGATCAAGCAGGCCCTCACAGGGTACGGCGCGGCCGACAAGCAGCAGATGCAGCGCATCGTGGCCTCGCACCTTCGGCTGAAGTCCGTCCCGAAGCCCGACGACGCCGCCGACGCACTCGCCGTCGCCCTCTGTCATGCCTTCACCAGCCGCTTTTCCTCCCTCTTCGGAGTGAAATAATTCACGGACTTCCGTATGTATTGATGAGATTCGCTCGCCCTCTACGAGGGCTCGGAATGAGGAACCAACCCCATACCCTTACCCTCATCCCACCCCACCGCAATTTTTAATTTTAAATTTTTAATTTTCAATTTCAGGAGTACCGGCCATGATCGGATATTTAAAGGGAACAGTCAAGCTGCTCGATCCCGCGTTCGTGCTTCTCGAGGTGAACGGCGTCGGGTACGAGGTCGTCTGCTCGGGGGCGGCGTTTTCCCGTCTCTCGGGCGTCAGAAAAGGAGAGGAGGGGGAGGTGTACACCTACCTCAAGGTCTCCGAGGACGACATCACCCTGTTCGGCTTTGCAGACCCGCAGGAGAAGGCGCTCTTTTTAAAGCTCACCTCCGTGCAGGGCGTGGGGGCAAGACTTGCGATGAGCGTGCTCTCCTCGATGCGCCCCTCCGAGGTGTCCGAGGCGATCGCCTCTGCGGACAGCAAGCGGCTTTCCGCGGTCAAGGGCCTCGGCAAAAAGACGGCCGAGCGCATCATTTTAGAGCTTCACGGCAAGATCTCCGCAGACGAGCTTCTTGGCGCGGACAGCGTCGGGGGCAGGGTCTCCGTGCCCGTCAGCTCAGAAGACGAGGACGCCGTCTCCGCGCTCATGGGGATGGGCTTTACACGGCAGGAGAGTGCCCGTGCCGTCGACCGTGCAAAGGCAAATGGCGCAAGGACGGTGGAGGAGATTTTGGCCCTCGCCATCAGGGGAATGTGAGGAGTGACATATGTTTGAAGACGAATTTGACGTAGGCGCAGACGAGAGATTGCTCTCGGGAGCCAAAAATGAATACGACCTTGAGGAAAATGTGCTCCGTCCCAAGACGCTGGAGGGCTATGTCGGACAGGAGAAGGTCAAGGAGAACCTCAAGGTCTACATGGCCGCGGCCAAGCAGCGGGAGGAGGCACTTGACCATGTCCTTCTCTACGGCCCGCCCGGGCTCGGCAAGACGACGCTTGCCCACATTATCGCAAACACGATGGGCACGCAGATCAAGGTGACCTCGGGCCCCGCCATCGAACGGCAGGGGGACCTC
>CANQWI010000035.1 GCA_947627515.1 uncultured Clostridia bacterium | reverse complement strand
TTATGCCCACCTCAGTCACCTGCGGTGACAGCTCCTCCTTGGGAGGAGCCTTGCGCCTCTCATTCCCTCTGCAACTATGAGATCTTCGCAGACTGCCCCTATATGCCGAAGTGGAACACAAGCAATCCCAAAGTTCGCAAGTATCTCATAAATATCGCCCTCACCTATCTTGCATGGGGTGTGGACGGGCTGAGATTGGACGTTGCGGACGAAGTTTCCCATGTCCTTTGGCGGGAGCTGAAAGCGGCGGCAAAAGAGAAGTATCCCCATGCGCTCCTCATCGGCGAAGTCTGGCATGAGAGCGGCATGTATTTGGGCGGGGACGAATTTGACGGCGTGATGAACTACAAGCTCCAAAAGGTCTTTGCGGACTACTTCGCAGGCGACCTTCTCACGGCGCAGGAAGCGGCGGAACGCATCAACCGCGTGATCATGTGTCACCGTCGTCAGACAAACGTCATGATGCTGAACTTCCTCGACAATCACGACACCCCGCGTTTCTTGCGGCTCTGCGGGGAGAACGAGGAGAATTTACGCGCTGCCCTCGTTGCGCTGTACTTCTCGGCGGGGATCCCCTGCGTCTTCTACGGCACCGAATTGCCCCTCACAGGGGACGGCGACCCCGACTGCCGCAGAACTTATGA
The DNA here is from genome assembly GCA_947627515.1 of uncultured Clostridia bacterium. Lineage (GTDB taxonomy): Bacteria > Bacillota > Clostridia > Christensenellales > Borkfalkiaceae > Gallimonas. The sequence continues at coordinate 15,046 of CANQWI010000035.1, read as the reverse complement.
TTGGGCGCAGAAGCCTCGCCATGCGCCCTTTTTGCGGGAACTTGCGGAGATGAGGAAACTTCTCCCGGATGGCGAGTTCTACGCCACGACGGAACATGGCATTTTGGTTTTGGTGCGGGAAGGCGAGACCGAGCGCGTCAAGGCGTATTTCGGCAAGACGGAGACAAAGGGCGATATTATTTTTGAATATGAAAATATCAGGCTCGTAAAGGAGAGCGTATGAATCGGGAAAGACTCATTGAGACATTCAGAAATATTGATGTAAAAAATAAGACCGCCGTGGAGCTTTACAAGGAGATTTCCTCGGCTTGCATGAATGAAATTTTATCGGAAAAGCAGAAAGCTCCCGTGCGTTGCGCGTATTACTTTTCCGTGGAATATCTCATGGGGCGAATGTTTTTCAATAACCTGCTCGCCCTCGGCATTTTAGACGAGGCAAGGGAGATTTTTGCAAAGAAAGGGTTCGACCTCAACACCTTCGAGGATGTCGAGGACGCCGCTCTCGGCAATGGCGGCTTGGGGCGGCTCGCCGCTTGCTATTTAGACAGCGCCGCAAATTTGGGATATCCCCTGTACGGGTTCGGTATTCGTTATAAATATGGGCTGTTCAGACAGAAATTTGTCGGCGGCGAACAGGTGGAAGAGGCGGATGATTGGCTCAAAACTTGGGGAGACCCGTGGAGCGTTCGCCGTTCAGACGAAAAAATAGAAGTGCATTTCGCAGACATGACCGTCACGGCGGTGCCCTATGATATGCCTATCTACGGGAAGTCCGTCAACATTTTGCGTCTTTTTCAGGCAGAAGGGGACGGGGAGGCAGAGAAGATAAGTGAATATCTCTACCCCGCGGATGATTGCGAAGAGGGGAAACTTCTGCGGATTCGTCAGGAGTATTTCTTTTCGGCGGCAGCGGTGGGACAGCTCGTGCAAAAGTATGTCAAGAAATACGGCAAGAACTTCGAGCATTTCCCCGAGTTCCATGTATTCCAGCTCAACGACACCCACGCTGTGTTCGCCGTCGCGGAGTTTTTAAGGCTTTTGACGAAAGAATACCGCCTCACGCTTCCCCATGCGGCGGAGATCGCAAAGCGGACCTTCAACTATACCAATCATACCATCTTGCCAGAGGCTTTGGAGTGCTGGGACGTGACCCTCGTGGAGAAGATCTTGCCCGAGATCGCGCAAATTCTCACACGCTTACATATCCTCGCCAAGCGAGAATGGGACACCTGCGGCTACCGGAAAGCCGAGATCGAGGAAATGTCCATCGTTCGCGGCGGGAAATATTCTATGGCGAATGTCGCCGTCTACATCTCGGGGCGTGTCAACGGCGTCGCGGAAATACATACGAAAATCCTCAAGGAACGCCTCTTTTCGGCTGCATATAAGCACGCGCCCGATAAGCTTCTCAATGTCACCAACGGCGTCACGCAGAGGAGATGGCTTCTTCTCTGCAATGAAGAACTGGCGAATTTCTATGACATACATCTCGGACATGGGTGGCGCAAAAACCTTCAAGCGATTTCGGAAATCAACTGCGACGACGAGGAACTCCTTGCGGAGTTTGCCAAAATCAAAGCGGAAAAGAAGAGACAGCTCGCTGCCTATATCGAAAGAAAAGAGGGCGTGAAACTGCTTGAGAACGCCATTTATATCGCCCAAGTCAAGCGGTTGCACGAGTACAAGCGGCAATTCATGACCGCCCTCGCTATCTTGCGCATTTACTTTGACCTCAAAAACGGAAAACTGCCCGATTTCACGCCCACCGTGTTCATCTTCGGCGCAAAGGCGGCAGGAAGTTACAGGCGGGCAAAGGAGATCATTCTGTTCCTCAACAAAATCGCCGAACTCATTGCAAATGACGAGGACGTCAATGCGCGGCTCCAAGTTGTGTTTGTGCAGAACTATGATGTGAGTTACGCCGAGAAGATCGTTGCAGGCAGTGACGTGAGTTTGCAAGTTTCCACCGCGGGCTTTGAGGCGAGCGGCACGGGGAACATGAAACTCATGATGAACGGCGCCGTGACCGTGGGAACGATGGACGGCGCGAATATTGAGATCGTGGAAGAGGCGGGCAAGGAGAACAATTACATTTTTGGGGCGACAGTCGAGGAAATCAACGCTCTCGAGGGCGTCTATGACCCCGTGGCGTTTGCGGAGGAGCATCCCCGTATCAAGCGCGTGACGGACACCCTCACGGACGGGACATTCGAGGACAAAGATGGGAAACTTATGGACCTTGCTTCTTCCCTCTTCGAGCAGACCTACAACCGCGCCGATCACTACTATGTTTTATATGACCTGCTCCCCCTTGTGGAAGCACTTCTGAAAGTGAACGAGGAGTATAAGGACAAGACGCTTTTCGTAAAGAAACAGCTGAAAAATGCGACCCGTTCCGCATTTTTCTCGTCCGACAGGGCGATCAAGACCTACGCCGAGAAGATTTGGAAGATTTGATTTCGGCTTGTGACGCGGAGACAACAAGCAAGCGACACCCCCCTCGCTGTCCCCTTAGGGGAAAGTGGCGCACGAGGTACGAGCGCGTCGAAAGGGGTTCTGCTGATTTACCAACTGAACCCCTTCAGTCTCGGCTAACGCCTCGACAGCTCCCCCTGAGGTGGAGCCAAGGGGTGTATTACGTCCCTCATCCCGAACGTAGTGAGCGGATCTCATAAACCCACGAGGGTTATTGTTCGAAGCAATAAAGGAGGAAATATGGATAACGACAGAGAAAGTATCGGAAATCTCCGACGAAAGATCTTTCGCCGCCGGTTACACAATATGGAGGTCTTTGCCGCATGGGTGGCCGTATGGACGGTCCGCATTCTGTTCGGCTGGCTGATTTGGCTGCTCTCCGCGCTCGCCGCAGAGGCCGTCGGCATTGCAATTTCGGTCGCGGATTTCTTTCGGAGCCTGCCATCCCGCATCGCCGCGCTCGGAAAGAAGATCCGGGGCGCGATGAAAGACTTCGCCCTCGGCTTCGTCCACGGGAACGTATGGGAAAAACTCTCATATGTTTTTATGGGCTTCGGCAATATCGGCGCGGGACAGTACATAAAGGGCGGTATCTTCTTCCTCATTGAGGCAGGCTTTGTCGTCTTTATGGCGCTGACGGGCGGGAGCGCGTTCGTGGGCTTCTTCACCCTCGGAACACACGCACAATCCACGGGGGAGACGGTGGATGAATGGGGCAATCCTGTCGTTACGCATGGGGACAACTCCCTCCTCATGCTTCTATTCGGCGTGTGTACCATCCTCATTATCATTGCCTTTGTGTGTATCTATTTCTCCTCGGTGAAATCGGGGAGAGCAGCATGGGCGGTAAGGAAAAACGGGGAGAGGCCGCAGTGCTTCAAAAAGGACGTCTTTGACCTCTTTGATAAGAAGCTCTATAAGACGCTGCTGTTCGTGCCGATTTTGTGCATCTTGGCGTTTACCGTTATTCCGCTTATCTACATGATCCTCATGGCGTTCACGAGCTACGACCATGAGCATCTGCCGCCCGCCTCGCTGTTTGATTGGATCGGCTTCGATATGTTCGGGCAGGTATTCACGAGTGCAAAAATCGCGGGGACATTCTTCCCCGTCCTCGGCTGGACGCTGCTGTGGGCACTCCTTGCCACCGTCATGTGCTACTTCGGCGGGATACTTTTGGCTCTCCTCATCAATAAGAAGGGCATCCTCGGCAGACCTGTTTTCAGGACGGTGTTTGTCCTCACGATCGCAATTCCGCAGTTTATAACTCTCCTTACGATGAACAACTTCCTGCACATCGACGGGCCTCTGAATACCCTCCTCATGGATTGGGGGTGGATACGGGAGAGGATCGATTTCCTCGGCAGCGTCAAGAACGACGCCATCCTCCCGCGGATCAGCGTGCTTCTTGTCAACCTCTGGATCGGTGTCCCCTACACCATGCTTATCACGACGGGCGTCCTCATGAATATCCCCAAGGATCTCTTCGAGGCGGCAAAGCTGGACGGTGCGAACCCCGTGACGCTGTTCGCTCGCATTACGCTCCCGTATGTCCTCTTTGTAACGGGTCCCTACCTCATCCAACAGTTCATAGGGAACATCAACAACTTTAATATCATCTATCTTCTCACGGGAGGCGGACCCGCCGTCCCCGATTACCATATCGCGGGCAAGACGGATCTGCTCATTACATGGCTCTATAAGCTCACCATCGAGCAGAACGACTACAACCTCGGCGCAGTTATCGGTATCTATACCTTTGCGGCGAGCGCGATCTTTTCCATTTTCGCATACTCCAAGACAAGTGCAAATAAGAACGAGGGGGATTTTCAGGTATGAAAGGCATCGGTCTCAAGGCAAGACGCATCACGGGAAATGTCATTGCGGAAATCGTTCTCATCGTTTTATCCCTCATTTGGCTGGTGCCCATCGTGTGGATCATCCTGCAGGCCTTTCGCGAGGAGGCCGGGGCAATTACCTATACCTTCTTTCCGAAGGGACTGACATTCAACAACTTCGTCCGTCTGTTCCGCGACACCCTCTTTCTCAGGTGGTTCGGGAATACCCTCCTTGTGGCGGTATGCTCATGCGTTCTCTCGACGCTTATCACCCTCATGGTGGCGTATGGTATGAGCAGGTTTCAATTCAAGATGCGCAAGCCTTTCATGAAAATTGCCCTCATTTTGGGAATGTTCCCGGGCTTCATGAGCATGGTAGCCGTGTACTACATTTTGAAAGCGTTCCATTTGGACGGGCAACTCGTTTCCCTCATTCTCGTCTACTCGGGCGGTGCAGGACTTGGGTTTTACGTCGCAAAAGGGTTCTTTGACACGATCTCAAAGTCTCTCGATGAAGCCGCAAGACTCGACGGGGCGACTTCTTGGCAAGTGTTCTGGAAGATCATCGTGCCGCTGAGTAAGCCCATTATCGTCTATACTGCGCTCATGGCGTTCATCTCGCCGTGGTCCGATTTCATCTTCGCAAAGGTCATTCTCGGCACCAACCGAGAGCAATACACCGTGGCGATAGGGCTGTTTGAGTTCCTTGACACGACCCACAAATCCACCATGTTCACCTGTTTTGCCGCGGGGTCTATCCTCGTGGCTGTTCCCGTTGTGCTTCTCTTCATCTTCCTCCAACGTTATTATGTGGAAGGCATCACCGGCGGCGCGACAAAGGGGTGAAAAGGAGTTTTTCCATCGAAAATGCCTGTAAAAAATCAATTCAAAAAACACTCAAAATATCAAAAACCGTCACATATGTGACGGTTTTGCGGTTTTTTCATAGAGCTTTTACGGAAAATACTCTCGCTCAGACGTCAAAGCAGCTGCCGCCGATGAACTCGCGGATGAGAGAGCTGCAGGGGATCATGGAGTCATCGTCGATCTGACGGAAGTACTTCAGGGTCTTGATGAGGCGGTTGGCGACGAGATACTGCGGATCGGTGGGCTCGATGCGCGTGAGGGCCTCCATGGCCTGCTTTTTGAGCACGCACAGCTCATAGCCGAGGCTGGAGTTGAACACAAAGTCCGCACTCTCCTGATTGGGGTAGATCCAGCGGAATTCCCCGTTTCTCACGGACTGCCACATGTCGATGGTCTTGTCGGCGGGGCAGTTGCGGAATTTCATATCGCGCACGATCCTGCGGATGAGGCGGGTGGTCGTGACGGAGAGGGGAGAGTGATCGTCGATGTTGAGCTGGGAGTGCGGGGCGATGTAGACCTTGAATTTCTGATGCTTCGGGATGGACTTCGTTAGCTTCTCGTTGAGTGCGTGGATGCCCTCGATGATGATGGGAACATTCTGCTTGACGCGGATGGTCCTGCCCTTTTCACGTCTGTCGGATTGGAAATTAAAGCGCGGCAGGGTGACCTCCTCGCCGTTGATGAGGTCGAAAAGGTCCTTATTGAAGAGCTCGATGTCGAGGCAGTTGATGTCCTCGAGATCCAGCTCCTTGACGGGCTTGCCCTGCATCTCGCAGATCCGCGCCTTCTCGAAATAATAGTCGTCCATCGAGATGGTGACAGGGTCGATGCCGCGGGACATGAGCTCGATACGGAGACGGTTGCAAAAGGTCGTCTTGCCGCTCGAGCTGGGACCTGCGATCGCGACGAGACGGACGTTTTCGATATCGTCCTCGATCCTGTTGCCGAGCTCGACAAGCTGGCGGTTGTGGTACGCCTCGCACATCTGCACGAATTCAAGCGTTTCCCCGCGGTCGATCTTGCGGTTGATGTCGCTGACCGTCTGCACGTTTGCTTTGACGGACCACTCGTGTGCACGCTGAAGGGTGCGGCAGTAGGTGGATTCCTCCTCAAACTCGGGAATGTGCGCGTCAAAGTCGTGGCGGGGGTATTGGATGATGAGCCCGGGGCTGTAGGGCGTGATGGTGTAGTTGTGGATGCATCCCGTCGACGGCACCATATAATTGTGGAGATAGTTGTAGTATTCCCCGCATTTATAGAGATGCACTGTGCTCTCGGGACGGTAGCGGAGGATCTCGATCTTGTCGTCGAGATGGAATTTCTTGTAGATCTCCTCTGCCTCCTCCTTGGTGACGGTCACCCGCTCGATGGGGAGGTCTGCGTCGATGATGCGCTTGACCTCTGCCGTGATGGCGTCGACGGCGTGGGACATGTTGAAGCTCTTGTTGATCGCCCTGCAGGAGATGGAGCGGGAGATGTTGTACGAAAAGCTGATCTTCACATCGGGGAACACATTGTAAAACGCCATCGCGATGATGTAGCGAAGGCTCGCACTGTATGCCCTGCCCGCCTCCTCGTTGTTGAGGTTCAAAAGACGGATCGTCATGCCGTCATTCTTTTCGGAGAGTCGGTAGTTGATCTCCTTGACCTGTGCGCCGACCTGACAGAGGACGAGATTCTTCCTCTCCCCCGCGTTCACAAGCTCGAGAACTCTCGTCCCGTCGGCAACCTCGACCTCTCGGCCGTTGAATTTGACCCTAATCATAGTTTTTCCTCACTTTTTCATTCAGGTTCTTTATTATACATCAAATAAATTGGTTTTGCAAGACCTTTTTGAAAAAATCTTTCGATTTTTGTGAATAGATATCATAGAAAAAGGGCCAAAATGCTGTTTTATAATAATAACATATGTTATATAACATATGTTATATCATAAATACCTGCTGAGGCTGTGAAGCTGGCGGTCCTGCAGCTCGATGAGGCAGCGGGTGATGTCCTGTGCGCGCTCGTCTGCTGCAGCGTATTGGTTGAGGTATCCGTTCAGCGATTTGATGCCCATGCTGCAGCCGTCCGAGATGAGGCTTGCGATCTCCTCGTCGGTGTCCTTTACGGCCATCATGACGTTGGTCTTAAGCCGGGCCATCGCCTTTAAAACGGGATTGGGGTCCTTGCCCTCGTCGCGGTAGCTGTGCAGGATGCCCTGCAGCTCGTTCTGAAGCTCGGCGTACTCTCTCTGGTAGTCGTCGAGCATGGTCCTGAGCACCCCGTCTTGGGCGTGCTCCTTGACCTCGTCGATCGCGGCGATCCCCATTTGAATTCCCGCGTCGCACTGGCGTAAAAGCTCTATCGTGTCGTGTTCTATCATATGCACCTCCGCCTGAAGTATGGGCGAAAAATTTAAAAAAATGCGGGCGGGGATGTTTGAAATTTTTAAAAATGCGGTACAATAGAGGTGAACAAAGGAAGCGGCAAGCGACAGTGCACTGTCCCACCGCAGCCTCCCGCGAATAAGTCCATAAAGGAGTATCATTATGAAACACGAGTTACAGACAAGAAACGGAAACTATGACCTTTTCGACGTATTCGACGACTTCTTCAAGCCCATGTTCTTCGAGGAGACCAAGGAGCTCAGAACGGACATCAAGGAGACGGAGAGCGATTACGAGCTTGACCTCGAGCTCCCCGGCTACAGCAAGGACGAGATCAAGGTGAGCCTCGAAAACGGGTATCTGACCGTCAGTGCGGCGAAGCAGAAGAGAGAGGAGGAGGGCAAAAAGTATCTCCGCAGGGAGATCCGCGAGCAGACCTCGAGAAGCTACTATGTCGGCAGCGACATCACCCGCGAGCAGATCAAGGCGAGATATCTGAACGGTATTCTTTCCCTTTCCGTCCCCAAGAAGGGACCCGAGAAAAAGTCCGAAAACACCCTCATCGAAATCGAGTAAAACGTAAAAAATCGTCACATATGTGGCGATTTTTTATTTTCGAAGGTTTTTTTGCTCGGCCCCCTGCCCGCCCTTGGCGGTCACGGTCCCTTCGTAATAATTCGATGATTTCTTTTTTAAGGGCAAAAAAGAAATCATCGAGCGAATAAGCTTTGTTCATCAATCGGGTTGGCCGCGGAAGCGTTATATGCAATAACAACAAGCGCGAGGTATCGCGCAAATTGAGTGCGCTGCCGCAAAAGCGTGGTTTTGCTCCGCGCAGTAAGATTGAATGAAGGGCTTTACTCCATGTTACCATGGTCCTCATCCCGAGCGTAGCGAGTGGATCTCATCAAAACCCACGAGGCTCCGTACTTATGGATGAGATTCGCTCGCCCTCTTTGAGGGCTCGGAATGAGGATTTAACCCCATACTACTCCCTCATCCCGCCCTGCGCGCATTCTATTTGTGACTAAGCGCGGCACGAGCACCGCCCTTGGTGCGAAGTAGCATAGCGAGGGGATCTCATCAAAACATACGGACCCCAACAAGCTCGCCTTCCTTTTTGAGGGAAGGGGCTCCAATAAGAACGCCCTCCCTCTCATACCTGAGGGGGAGGGGTAGGGGAGGGGGGGTGATTCAAAATAATAAGGCGATGGTTCGACGGGGCTCACCATGACGTATTTAGAATGGCCCGTAGATAATAAGCCTTTATTCCCAATCGTCAACCGCAATTTTTAATTTTTAATTTTAAATTCAGAATCCCCTTGCTTCCCCTACAGGGGCAGCAAGGGGATTCTCATCCCGCCCTGCGCGCATTCTATTTGTGACTAAGCGCGGCACGAGCACCGCCCTTGGTGCGAAGTAGCATAGCGAGGGGATCTCATCAAAACCCACGGACTCCTACAAGCTGTGCCTTTCCGCTTTCTCACACGGCGGGGGCGAATTTTTTCTTCTTCTTGAGCTGGGTCTCGAGCTCGGTGCAGGTCTCCTGAAGCTCGGTCTCGGATTCGGAGACGTCGATGCCGTCGAGGATGTTTTGCAGATTGTATTCGGTGTTGAGGTAGCGGATGGTTTGGTAGCCGATGAGGGCGGTGAGCGTCCCGTTTGCAAGCCCCTGTACGGAGGAATCGACGATCGTGGAGATGATTGTCCCGAGAATGGGGATGCCCTTGACCGCATCGCCCATCGTCTTGACGACGGCGTTCCCCACATTCAGCCCGCCGAGCCCGAGCGCGATCATGGAATTTTTAATGACGCCGACAAAGATTTTTGCGAGCTTCACATCCGAGGGACGGAAGCCGTACAGGAACACGAGATCCTTGATGAGCTGCATGTTCACGGCAATGACGAGCGCGGCGTCGATCTTTTCGGATTGCGAAAGGGCCGAATACATCGCCGAGCGCATGGAGCTCTTCATGATGAGCGACTTGGCGGTCTTCTTCACCGACCCCTTATAGAGCGCGGTCAGGGTCTCCTTGAGCGTCTCCTCGTCCCCCGCATTGCGTGCGATGGCGAGTTTGCCGACGAGCTCGGAGTCATACCAGCCCGCGCCCTCGACCCTTGCCGTAAAATTGATCATCTTATCGGCGATCTCCTGCCGCACCTTGCGGTTGTGCCGCTGGGCGGAGGCGGCAGTCTGTGCATTGACATTTGTCATAAAATAGGGCGCCCGCATAATTTTGATGAGCGGGACGATGTAGATGAGAATGTAGATGACAAGGCATACCCCGCCTGCGATATACCCTGCGATTTTGTTGAGGTCATACACCCGCATCGCGACGAGAAAGAGGAGCACGAAGAGGAAGACGCCGATAATGGCCGCAAAAATGCGTAAAAACATCTTTGCACCCTTGACATTCTGGCGTTTGACATACTTCTGCTCATATTCATAGATCGTCATTTTGCCGACGCTTTCATCGGCCTTCTTTTTTTTCTCGGCCATGGTCTTCTCCCAAGGTGGATTTCTTATATGATACTATAAAATTGAGATTTTGTAAAGGGGGGAACAAAAAAATCCCCTTCCAAAGAATGGAAGGGGAAGAATTTTTTGTTTACGGCCTTCCTCCGTGGCCGCCGAAGCCGCCCCCGAAGCCCTGCGGCGGCGTCCCGTTCGGGTTGTGCATGCCGCCCGTGGAGCCCACGGTCGTGATCGTGGAGGAGACGGTAAAGCTGCACAGCTCTGTGTCGCCGCCGTAGAGACAGAAGCTTTCCCCCGTCACGAGCGCGGGGCTCGAGAGAATGACCGACTGGCAGGCCTGTTGTACGGTGATGGAAAAGATCGGACTGCCGTCCGTATGGGTCAGGGAGAGAGTCGTCCCCGCCGCGATGTTGCTCTGATGTGCGTAGGAAAGCACATTCTGCGCGGAATTGCTCGCGGGCGTCTCCACCATTCCCAGAGAGCCGACGGCAAAGAGGTACCCGCCGTCCACCCGAATGCCGCCGTCCGCGTCAAGAGCGGTGTTGTCTGAATTGGTCGGGCCGAACACAATGACCGTGCCGCCTGTCATGAGGATGGAGCCGTTGGAGTCGATGCCGTCCCCGTGCGCCGTGACCTCGATCTCACCGCCCGAGAGAATGATGTGGCAGTTGGAATTTGCCTGCCCGGGGCGGTTTGTCGTCCCGTCTGCAGCGTTGATGCCGTCGTCCACGGATTCGACCGTGATCCTGCCGCCGCCGATCTCTACCTTGGCGGCCTCAAGCCCCTCATAGCACTTTTTCACGGTGAGCTCTCCCCCCGTGACCGTGAGAAGAGCCTCCGCATGCACGGCGTCGTCGCCCGCGGAGATGTCAAGGGTCCCGCCCGAGATGGAGATCTCTCCGTCCGAGTGGATCGCGTCGTCGTTGGAATTGATTTTTATGCTCCCGCCCGTGATGCCGATGAAGTATTTGTCGGACACGATCTCATTGTTGTCCGCGCCCCAGTCGATCGCACCCGCCTTGATGCCCTTTCCGTCCCCGCTGTCCGAGGAGGCCTCGGTGACCGTCTGCGGCGCCCCGCCGTTTGTCGTGATGTCGAGTTCGCTCTCGCCCTCGATGAGGATAAAGGTGTCTGCCTGTATTCCGTCGTCGCCTGCGTTGATTTTGAGTGCCGCGCCGTCGAGCCTCACCCAGCCGCCGTCCTCATAGGAAAATGCGGGGGCCTCCGTGAGGTCGTCATAGGCGTCGATCTCGGCATGGAGACCGTCCCCGCTTGACGTGATGTCGAGGGTCGCCTCCGTGACGGCGATCGTGTTTGCCTTGATCGCATTCTTGGCGGAGCGCACCGCAAGGGAGCCGCTGCCGTTGATCGTGAGAGCTCCGTCGCAGGAGATCGCATTGGTCGCCTCCGCGGTCGTCTCTAAGGAGTTTTCGCCGATAAGGGTGAGCGTGAGGCCAAAATCGCTCGTGAGGACCTTATCGTCCGAGGTGAGGAACGCACCGTTGAGAAAGAGCCGCACCCCCTCTGCCTTGACGGAGATCTTGCCCGAAAGCTCTCCCGTGATGAGATAATCGCCGCCCTCGGTGATCTTGCCCGCCGCAGTGAGCGGAGTCGCGCCGTCGGGAGCAGTGCCCTTCTCCGTCTCGCCCGCCGCATCGGCCGCGTCGTTCATCGTCTCCGAATCGGAGGCATCGGGCGTCTCGTTGACGATCCCGCCGCCCCCGAGGCTGTCCCCGGGATTGACAAAGCCGCCATTCCCGCTCCCCGAAGTATCTCCGTTGCCACCCGTGCCGCTGCCGAACGTACAGCCCGCAAGGAGCAAAACGCCCATGAGCAGCGGGAGCCAAAGAAATTTTTTCATAAATTACCCCCTTTTTCTCAAGTATAGCATATTTTTGTGAAAAATGCATGTCAAAACGCAAAAATTGAACAAGCTGTGTCATTCTACGGACGCGCCGCGAGATTCTAACTTCGCGCCAAGGGCGGTGCTCGTGCCGCGCTTAGTCACAATTAGAATGTGCGCGGGGCAGGGTGACGTGATCAAGAACGGTCCGTATTATATTGTGTCTGTGGGGTGGCGGCGTCATGCTGAGCCGAGGAGCAGGAACAGAGTCTACGGAGGCTTATCCGAACCATCACCATAATTTTTAATTTTTAATTTTAAATTTTAAATTCCCTTGCTGCCCCTTTTAGGGGAAGTGGCCTTCAGGCCAAAGGGGTTTCAGAACCCCTCAGTCACTGCGTGACAGCTTCTCATGCGGGTAGAGTCCCGCATTCGGTCAGCATTTGCCCGAGCATATGGGCAAATGCCAAGAAAATTTTGCGTCAAGAGTTATCAACTCTTGACAGAACTGCAAAATTTTCCCCTGAGAGGGGAGCCGAGAGTACGGAAGCATTCTGAATTACGTCATGGTGAGCTCCGTCGAACCATCACCTTATTCCCCCGCGTCATAAAAAAACCGCCGTTCCTGCGAAGGGAGCGGCGGGAGTATTTGTGGTGTGCGGTCAGAGGACGAGGCCGAGGATCGCCCAAAGGAGCAGGAGCACGCAAAGGAGGCCGAAGAGAGCCGCTCTGCCGCATGCCTTTGCAAGGACTGCGTCCCGCCCGTATTTGGCGAAATAGACGACCGCGCCGACGGGGAACAGGACAAAGGAGGCAAGCTGCCAGCCGATGAGCGAGCCCGTAAAGGTGTTCCTGAACCAAGGCCCGATGGACATATAGAAGCCCTTGGAGCTCTCGAGGTCGATGAGCCAGCCGATGCCGAGGAAGGCGACCGCGATGATAAGGTACAGCCATGCGATCCCGAAGAACCCTGCCGCGTTCGTGCACAGATTCATGACCATGGAAATGAGCCCTACGCTGATGAAGAAGGAGACGTCATGCTCGTCGGTATGATTTGCGATATAGCAATAATACACGATCATGAGGCTCGTCAGCACCAACGTAACGATGCCGAGTGCAATCATTGAAATTTCCCCCCGAATTTTCTTTCCTACATTATACAACCGCAGCATTTTCTTGTCAAGACGGATTTTGAAAATTTTGTGAAAATATTTGAACGGGAGCGGCTCCTCCCTGCATACGATGGAGTGACTGTACCTATGAAGCACAGCGGAGGTCCTGCATATGCAGTGGTTTTTGTCGGCCGCGCCGTGGGAGCAGGCGTTGCTTGCGTCCCTTGCGCTCTTTTCTCTCACCTCACTCGGGGCATTTCTTGTATTCTTTTCAAAGGGGGTACGCCCGTGCGTGCTCACCCTCCTGAACGGCGCGGCGGCGGGGATCATGGTCGCGGCCTCCTTCTTCTCCCTGCTCCTTCCCGCGTTGAATTATGAGGGCGCACTGCCCTCCTATGTCACGGTGACGCTCGGCTTTTTCCTCGGCGGGGCGTTCATCATTGCGGGAGATCTGCTGCTCGGGCGGCGCAGAAAGGCGACTCCCTTCGGCGACGGAAAAAACGCCCTGCTCTTTCTCGCCGTCACCCTTCACAATATCCCCGAGGGCATGGCGGTGGGGGTGGCGTTTGCGGTCGCGGGTGGGGAGCATGCCGTGCTCTCCGCGCTCCTTCTTGCGCTCGGCATCGGCATCCAGAACTTTCCCGAGGGGCTGTGCGTCGCCTTTCCGCTCAGGGCAAAGGGGCTCTCCGCACGAAGAAGCTTTGCCTTCTCCTCCCTCTCGGGCGCGGTGGAGATCCCCGCCTGCGTGCTGGGTGCCCTCTGCGCGGGGCTCATCACCGGGCTGCTGCCGTGGGCGCTCGCCTTTTCTGCGGGCGCGATGGTCGCCGTCGTGTGCTCGGAGCTCATCCCAGAGTGCTTTTTGGAGAATAAAACGCTCGCCTCGTTCGGCCTTGTCGCGGGATTTTGTATCATGATGCTCCTCGATATCGCCCTCGGATAGAAGAGAGGAGGTTTGAAAATCTCCCCATCGGCCCATAATTCGGGTATGGAAACGCAGAAAAAGCAGAAGGCATTGCCGCAGAGGCGCACGGCGGTGGTCGTCGGCGGGTCGTCGGGGATCGGACGGGAGACCGCGCTCCGTCTTGCCGCGCGCGGCTACAGGGTCTACAACATCTCCCGCACTCCCTTCAAGGGGGAAAGAGTGCAGACGATCGAGGCAGACGCCGCCGAGGAGGGGGCGTTGAAGCATGCCATCGAGGGCATCGCGGCCGAGACGGACGGCATCGATATCCTCATATATTCGGCGGGCTTTTCGATGGCGGCCCCTTTGGAGCATGCAAGGAGCGGGGACTATCGGTACCTCTTCGAGGTCAACTATTTCGGCGCGGTGGAGGCTCTCAAGGCGGCTTCGCCCTTTCTCAAGAAAAGGGGCGGGAGAGCGATCCTCGTCGGCTCGCTCGGCGGGGACATGCCCATTCCGTACGACGGCTTTTACTCCTCCTCCAAGGCCGCCCTCGCGATGCTCGCCCGCGAGAGCGATTTGGAGCTGAAAAGGCAGGGCGTCAGGGTGAGTGCTCTGCTCCCCGGCGGGACGGCGACGGACTTTACCTACGCGAGAAGGGTGTACGGCGAGGAGGACGCCAAGGCATATACCCCCTCCGTGAAAAAAGCCTCAGCCGCGCTGGCAAATATGGAGCAGGGCGGAATGAATCCCTCGCTCGTGGCCGACGCGATCGTAAGGCTTGCCCATAAAAAGAACCCCGCCCCCGTGGCCGTTGCAGGCGGGAAAAACGCCGTTGCGCGGTATGTGAGCCGCCTCCTCCCCGAGCGCGTCACTGACTGGCTCGTCGGCAGAAAATTCAATCAAAGATGATAGATAATTGAAAATTTAAAATTAAAAATTGAAAATTAAAAATTGTGGTGAGACGATTGAGGACGAAGGCTTGTTACCTACGGGCCATTCCAATGACGTCCTTCCTCTCGCCTGCCCCCTTTCTAAGGGGGCGGGGTAGGGGTGGGGGTTCATTCGCAATCGGTCATGGTGAGCTTGTCGAACCATCACCTTATTATTTTGAATCACCCCCTCCCCTACCCCTCCCCCTCAAGTATGAGGGGGAGGGCGAGCT